>NZ_APNH01000004.1:0-300000 GCF_040361275.1 Salinisphaera sp. T31B1
TCGGAGGCGCTCGACGCCGATCAGCGCGCCCGGATCGGTGCGGCCGATACGTTCTTCATCGGTACCGGCGCGGGCGACATCGACGACGCACCGGCGGCCGCTCGAGGCTACGACGTGTCGCATCGCGGTGGGGCGCCGGGTTTCGTCCGCGTGACCGAGCAGGGAGGGCTGCAGATCCCGGACTATGCCGGCAACAACTTCTTCAACACCCTCGGTAATCTGATCCGCAATCCGCGCGTCGGGCTGCTGTTCGTCGACTTCCAGACAGGCGGGATGCTGCAGCTGACCGGTCGGGCACGCATCGATTGGACCCCGCGGAACCCGCACGATCCCAATGCCCGGCGACTGATCGAGGTGACGGTGGATCGGGTCGTGGATCGGCCGGGTGCGCTGGCGCTGCGCTGGCATCGCCCGGCCGGTGCACCGATGCGCCTGGCTGTCGTCGACAAGGTGATCGAAAGCGATCGCATCACCTCGTTCCATCTGGCGGATCCGGACAGCGGCGCGCTGGCGCCGTTCGATGCTGGCCAGCATCTGCCCATCGAGCTGGATATCCCGGATCACACGGGCCGGGTCGGCCGCAGTTATTCGTTGTCGGGCTCGCCCTCTGCGGGTAGCTATCGCCTGAGTATCAAGCGGGAGGATCACGGCCTGGCATCGCGTTTTCTGCACGACCGGGTCGACATCGGCGACTGGATCGAGGCGCGTCCGCCCTCGGGCGACTTCGTCCTGCCCGGCCGGCCCGGGCCGCTCGTGCTGGTGAGTGCCGGCGTCGGCATCACGCCCATGCTCGCGATGCTGCATGCCGTCGTAGCCGGCGCAGCGCCCGTCGGCCATCCGGTCTGGTTCGTGCACGGCACGCGCAACGGGGCGGCGCATGCCTTCCGGAGCGAGGTCGACGGGTTGATCGCCCGATCCGGCCGGGTGACCCGGCGTATCTTCTACAGCGCGCCCCGCGACAACGATACGTTGGGCGTCGACTACGACGCGCAAGGCCGCGTCACGGCCGGTGACCTGCTCGGCCTCGGCGCGGGGCCGAATGCGAACTATCTGCTCTGCGGTCCGGCCCGGTTCCTGGCCGATACGAGCGCTGGGCTGGAAGCCGGCGGTGTCGATTCGGATCGCATCGCGTTCGAGACCTTCGGCCCGGCGGGCTGAGGCTGTCGTAGCGCCGCCCGTGCCGACGGGTTCTCCGCCGATCGAACGGCACGGGCACTACGTGTGGTGTCGTCAGCGCCGGTCGTCTTACGCGGTTCGGCGGTTTGTATCGGTCGGGCCAGCCAGGTGTTCCAAGCGCCGCGCAGGCGTTGCGGGATGACATGTCACGCCGAGCGCTTGAAATCGAGTATCGAGCGCCTAGATAGAAAGAGAGTCGGCGCTGCTGTATATTCGAACAGCAACGACAACGATCGGCGCCAACCGACCGATCGGCCATTCATTACAAGACAGACGCGAAGCCGGCATCCGAGTGCCCGTACTTCTGCACCGCGCCGCGTGTCTGTGTCACTGAACGACAACTGGGCCCCCGTCAATACAACGCTTTGCAAAAGCGAGAATTACCCAGGAGAACAACAGTGGCTGAACAAGTTTTCGTCATCGATGATGACGACGCAATAAGAGAAACGCTGAAGGTCATCGTCGCCGGCGCTGGATACCGCGTGCGATGTTTCAGCAGCGCAGAACGATTTCTCGATGAACCGCGGGCCGCTCAGCGCGGCTGCGCCATCGTGGATATGAACCTGCCCGGTATCAGCGGACTGGAACTGCAGAAGCGGATCAGCTCGGCCGGTCTGGATCTGAGGACCGTATTTCTCACCGGCTACGGCACGATCGCTCTGGCGGTCGAGGCCATGCGCCTTGGTGCGACCAGCTTTCTGATGAAGCCGGCCGAACCCGATCGCCTGCTCGGTGAGCTCGAGCAGTGCGTGGGCTCGCGGAGTACGCGGGACGAGCGGCGCGAGCAGGCGATCGCTTATGCACAGCAGCTCCGATGCCTGACGCCGCGCGAAGCCGAGGTGGTCAGCGGCCTGGTCGTGGGGTTGTCGACGCGGCATGTCGCAAGCGCGCTTGGCATAAGCAAGCGCACGGCCGAGAGCCACCGGGCCAATCTGATGGAAAAACTCGGCATACGCTCGGTGGCGACGCTGACCCGCATGGCATTGCTGGCCCGTCCGTATCACAGTTTGCCGGTGTTCAGGGAAGTCGGGCGGTGCAGCTGACGCCGGCCGTATCCTGGCGCTGACGGTGGCTTGGCGGGTCGCGGGTCGGCGGCCTGCGTGAGGCCGGCCAGGCTGATCCGCATCGCCCGGTAGCGCGTGTTTGTACCGGACGCGTCGGGGCGATGACCTGTCGGCTCGCGGCTTGGCCCCAGGCGGGTCCGGCGGCGGTCAGGCACCGGTTCGAAAAAACGATCCGCTGATCGGACGGACGGTCTACCGTGGTTGCGCTGCATTTGCCTGCACTGGCCCGTGGCGTAACCCGGCCCCCCATCGATCGGGTAACAATGCTCGACAGCGTAATATATGCGGGCGCGGCCGAGCCGTGTTCGACCGTCAATTCTGGGTGGGCATGCGTACGAGCCCAGGCCGGAAGAGCAAACCCGCGGCGGGTTCGATCGCCGCGGGTTTGCCTGGCCGGTCTGAGTACCCGGCTATCGCTTAGGACGACCTATCCGTTGTGCGATCGCTGGGAGCCGGCGATGGTCGGTTCGCGTCATCGCGTGTGACGCGCCAAACGGCGTTGGTCAGATCGTCGGCCACGAGCACCGAACCATCGGGGGCGACGGTCACCCCGACCGGGCGGCCGCGCGTCTTGTTGTCTTCGGTCAGAAAGCCGGAGACGAAGTCGACCGGATCGCCGGCCGGCTGACCGTTGTCGAACGGGATGAACACGACCTTGTAACCGACCGGATCGCCGCGGTTCCAGCTGCCGTGCTCGCCGACGAACACGCCGTTGGCGAACTGGCCGCCCACCTGCGGGTTGGAGAACGCCACGCCCAGCGGTGCGTGATGTGACCCCAGACTGTAGTCCGGTGCGATGGCCGATTTCACCTTCTCGGAGTTCTGCGGCTTCACCCGCGGATCGACGTGTTGGCCCCAGTAGCTGTAAGGCCAGCCGTAGAAAGCACCGTCCTTGATGGTGGTCAGATAGTCCGGCACCAGGTTGGGGCCGAGTTCGTCGCGTTCGTTGGCGACCGCCCAGAGCTGGTCGGTGCCCGGCTGGAAAGTCAGCGCCGTGGGGTTGCGCACGCCCGTGGCATAGGCGCGATGCGCGCCGGTTTCGCGGTCGATCTCCCATATTTCGGCACGATCGACTTCCGCTTCCATGCCGCGTTCGGTGATATTGCTGTTGGAGCCGATGCCGACATACAGATGCTCGCCGTCCGGGCTGGCGGTCAGTGACTTGGTCCAGTGGTGGTTGATCTCGGCGGGCAGGGGCGTGACGAGTTCGGGCGCGCCGCTGGCCTCGAGCTGACCGGGTTCGTAGTCGAATCGGACCAGCGAGTCCTGATTGGCGACGTACAAGTCGTTGTCGACCAAGGCCAGGCCGTAGGGCGCGTTGAGCCCGTCGGCGAACACGGTCTGTTTTTCATAGGTGCCGTCGCCATCGCTGTCGCGCAGCAGGGTCAGGCGGTCGCCGCCCTTGACCGACGTGGTGCCCTGCGACTTGATGATGCCGGCGATAAAGTCCTTGGGCCGTTTCTTCGGCGCCTCGCCGCCGCCCTTGCCTTCGGCGACCAGAATATCGCCGTTGGGCAGCACCAGCGTGTGGCGCGGCACCTTCAGATCGGTCGCGATCGCGGTGATCGTATAGCCCTCGGGCACGGTCGGTTTGGCGTCGTCCCACGCGGCGGGTTCGGGGATCGTCATGTTCGGCAGCAACCCGCGCTGCGGCTCGGGCAGGTTGGGGTTGGCGCCGAACTGCTGGTCGGCGTTCGCCGCATGGGCGGCACCGGCGGCCAGAACCATCGACAGGGCTGTGGCATGGACAATGTGGCGTGTTTTCATGACCGGCCTCCGGCGTTGGCACGAGAAAAACCGAGTAGCGAGGCCACACAGGCCAGCACGGCGACGACGATCGAAAGAATGAAGCCCGTGGGCATCATCGCCCAGGCGTCCCGGGCATGGATCAGCGCGTTGACGAAGCCGAGCACCCAGGTCACCAGCAATAACAGAAAGTACAGCGCATACGGACCGCGCCGCTCGGCCCGGAACAGGCCGATGAGTGCGCAGAGCATGGCAAGGCCCGTGAAGATGAGCGCACCGGCGATCAGCCACGAAGCAAACGTGCTCCAGATGATCAAATACGACGTCGCATAGGCATAGTCGCTCAAGGCGGCGCCGAGAAAGAGGGGAAAGCTGCCGGAAAGCAGCAAGGCATGAAGCGGATGGATTCCGCTTCGATCGGGTTGTCGGGCAATCGCGGTCAAAGTGAACTCCTGGATCGTGACGGGAAGCCCTGTCCTTCGGCCGGCGTGATGCCGGGAGGGGCGTTGGGCGGCAGTGTAAGGTATCTTTGATTACCTTGATGTGTATGTCGCAGGGAAGAGGTTGGCGCCGATTCTAAAGCCTGGCTAGCGGTAGAAACACGGGTTCCGTCGGAATGGCGCGCGGATCGATCTCGTAGCGCGGCCCGGTGGGTTGGAAATCGCGGTGTCTGCCGGCATTTTCGGGCTCGAATGTCAGGTCCGGGGCGGTTCTGCGCGGCGCGGGTCTTCCGAGCGGCGGCCGTGTTCGGTGTAAAATGAAGCCATCGATTCAGTCCGTGGCCATTAGGGCCGCGCCAAACGCGTTTCAACCGATGGCCAAACAAACGATTGCCGATATCCTGGCCGAATTGCTCATCCAGGCTGGCGTGAAGAACGTCTGGGGTCTGCCGGGCGATTCGCTCAACGGCTTTACCGAAGCACTGCGCAAGCGCGATGCGATCCGCTGGATCGGCGTGCGCCACGAAGAGGTGGCATCCCTGGCCGCCGCAGCCGAGGCGGACGCCCACGGCGGGCTGTCGGTCTGTGCCGGCTCCTGCGGTCCGGGTAATCTGCATCTCATCAACGGCCTGTTCGAGGCCCAGCGCGCCCACGTGCCGATGGTGGCGATTGCCGCGCAGATTCCCTCCAGTGAGATCGGGCTCGGGTATTTCCAGGAAACCCACCCGCAGAATCTGTTTGCCGAATGCAGCGACTACTGCGAGCTGGTCTCCAACCCCGCACAGATTCCGCAGGTGCTGGAAGCGGCGATGAGCAGTGCGATCGTCAATCGCTCGGTGTCGGTGATCGTGCTGCCGGGGGATGTTGCACTGGCCGATGCGCCCGAGCATTCGCTGGCCTGGCATCCGCCGGTGCGTCCGACCATAGTGCCGCCGACCGATGCGCTCGACGTGTTGGCCGGCCATATCAACAAGGCGAAGAAGATCACCATTCTCGGCGGCTATGGCTGCGAGGGTTATCACGACGACGTGCTCGCCTTTGCCGAGCGCATCAAGGCGCCGATCGTGCACGCGCTGCGCGGCAAGCAATCGCTGGAATACGACAACCCGTTTGATGTCGGCATGACCGGGTTGATCGGATTCTCCTCCGGCTACCACGCCATGCGCGAATGCGATCTGCTCGTCATGCTGGGCACCAACTTCCCCTATCGCGAGTTCTTCCCCGAGCACGGCAATATCGTACAGATCGATATCCGCGGCTCGCATCTGGGCCGGCGCTCGCCGCTGGCCATGGGCCTGGTGGGCGATATCGGCCCCACGCTGGCCGCGCTCATTCCCAAGCTGGAAGAAAACACCAGCACCAAGTTTCTGGATTCATGCCAGGCGCATTACAAGAAAGCCCGAGAGAATCTGGACGATCTGGCCACCCCGCGCGAGGGCGACGAACCGCTACACCCGCAATACCTCACCGCCCGCGTTTCCGCGCTGGCGCACGACGACACCGTGTTCACCGCCGATGTCGGCACGCCCACCGTCTGGGCCGCCCGCTATATCCGCATGACAAAAGAGCGCCGCCTCACCGGCAGCTTCATGCACGGCTCCATGGCCGTTGCCGTGCCGGCCGCGATGGGCTGGCAGGTCGCCTATCCGCAGCGCCAGGTTGTGGCCCTGGCCGGCGACGGCGGCGTGACCATGCTCATGGGCGATCTCATCACGCTGGCCGCGGAAAAGCTGCCGGTGAAGGTCGTCGTCTACAACAACGAAACGCTCGGCTTCGTCGCCATGGAGATGAAAGCGGCAGGCTATGTCGATGCCACCACCGATATTCCACGGGTGGATTTCGCCAAGCTCGCCGAATCGCTCGGCATTCGCGGCATCCAGGTCACCGCGTCGGCCGATCTGGACGAAGCACTCAAGCAGGCCTTCGAACATGACGGCCCGGTGGTCGTGGACGTACGCACCGCCAAGCAGGAACTGTCGATGCCGCCGAAGATCGAGGCCAAGCAGGCGCGCGGGTTTTCGCTATACATGCTGCGCGCGGTGATGAGCGGGCGGGGCGACGAAGTCGTCGAGCTCGGCAAGACGAACTGGTGGGGCCGCTGACCACGGCGATCCGGTTCGGCTGAGCCACCGACGCGACGGCCGCGGCTCGCTCGGCCTATATCGCATGCGCACAATGCCGTTTGCAGGCGCGGGCCGCGAACGGCGCCCACTTCACCACCGCAGGGGTAATCCGGCATGGCGTTATCAGCCCTTTATCTGGCGGCGTTGGAAGGCTATGCGTATCTGCTGGGAATCATGGCGGTGGCCAACCTCATTCCGCCCCTGCCCGCCGAGGCAACGATCCCCTTCGCCGCGGCCCTGTTCGATGACCACGGCCTGCGTGTGCCCGGCGCGATCGGGGCGGCCGCGCTCGGCCTCGTGCTCGGCACATTGCCGCTTTATTATCTGGGGCGGCTGGCCGGGGAGACGCGCGTCAAACGGTTTCTCGTCGGCCGCGGCCGCTGGCTGCTGATCGAGCCCGCCGACATCGACCGCTCCGGCCGATGGTTTCGCCGCTACGGCGGCGTCCTGGTCGTCGCGGGTCGTCTCATCCCCGGCATGCGGTCGATGATCTCTCTGCCCGCCGGTTTTCACCGCATGCCGTTCGGCCGTTTTCTTGTATTCACGGTCATCGGCTCCACGCTATGGGCCACCGCGCTCGTGCTGGTTGGTCATTGGCTGGCGCACGCATGGCTGGGCGTCACCTCGCTCCGCGTCGGGCTTGCGTTGCTATGCATCGCCGTCGTGCTCTACCTCGTCCGGCTCGTTCGCCTGCTTAACGCGCGGGCCGATCAAAGCTGAACCGCGAGCGGCGTTCTGTGGAAGCAGGTGCTGCATGCGTGTATGGATATCCTCGGCTCGAATCACCCGACCTACGAGATCCAGACGTTTCCGCGGCGGAGTCTGCTGCGCGACGTGCCCAACCCGATGTTCTATCGGCTCGAAGCCGATATGAATGTCGAGCTAGACGACCTGTTGCACGGCTCGCTCAGCCCGCTGACATCCGACGATCAATTCGATATGAGAGCCGGCAGCGGCGGGCTCTGGACGATCGACCATTTCAATAGTGACGCGGCGCCGGAAAACTGCTTTTATGGTCATGGCAGATGCGGCGGCTCGACCGGTCGGTGGGTACTGTCCGACGCAGCGATCGGCGTGCCGGAGCCGCAATCCCAGCTATTGACCGGCTTGGCGTGCATCGCCGCCTTCGGCGTGCGGGGCACCGGGGTGCCAGATAGCCGACTGCAGCACGGCGCGCCGGGCGAGAGCGACGACGAGTGCAGTAAAACGATAAATCAGCTGAATCTTGAAGGATGCTGAACTTGTACGGGGGATAGGTGATGGTGGCTGTTCGATTGATATTCATCGCGAGCCTGCTGTTCGCCTGCGGTTTCACGCCGCCGGAGGGAGGGAATATCGAGGACCGCCCCAATGCCGCGCCGCCGACGGGCAGGGATTTGATCGTAGGCGTCTGGACTTGGACGCTTCCAAGCAATGGCTGTAACGAGGTCTATCGTTATTATGCTGACGGTAAGCTTGCAGTGATCAGTGGTGAAGAGGTGGTGCTGGGCAACTATCAGATCGCAGCTCAGCCGAATGAGTCCGGTCGCTACAAGCTCACTGACACGATTCGTGTCGACCACCCTGGCATCGACTGTGCCGGCCAGAACGTGGATCTCGCCGGTGACTCGGCTACGATCTATATCCGCTTTCACGAATCCGGCAACGCTTACTGGCCCATGTATTCGCCGTCCGGCGATTCTGGCTTCGGGCCGCTGTTTAGAGTTGCCCACTAAGCGGCTGTCAAACGACAGACGGCCGATCGGTGTGAGTGCCTAGTAACTAGGCAGGGCGATCACTGGCAAGCACGCTTACTGTTGGGCGGATCATTCGATCCTCGCATCCTCGGTGCCTGGACACGCCTCGGATCTTCCTTGGGCCGGACGGTGCAACGCGTTGGTGCGGACCGGTAGAAAGTCGGTGCGAATTGTTTGTCGGTGAAATTGACAGTACCTTCGCCTGAAACGGGCGATAAAAAAGCCCGCTGGAGCGGATATCCGATTGTGTACCTGACCGGTTCCGCAGTCGCCGAACAGTTAGGCCTGTCGGGAAACCTTACACAGGGGCGGGTTGCGGCGCGTTGTCGTCACGTGTCGCACGCTGCCCGGGCAGCGGAACAAATATTGCTTCACGGACACCTTCAAAACAATAGAAGGGGGATGTCATGAAGCGATTGGTCTCAGGGGTACTGTTCTTCTTGTCCGTTACGGCGGCTCACGCCAGCGTGACTTACGAGTGGCAGGCACTCAGCGGTACGGACGACTTCACGACCACAAGCGGAGAACTCGTCGTGACGACGGCGGCATATCGGGCCGGGGGCCTGGTTGCCAACGATACCATCGACTATTACGGGAGCCCCTATGGCGCTCGCTCGGGCGGAAGCGCCGTGCTGCATGCCCGTCTGGATATCCTTGGCTCCAATGGTTGGACTTACCGAATTCAGGCGTATCCGCGGCAAAGTCTGCTTAGCGGCGTGGGCAATCCGATGTTCTATTCGCTTCAAGCCGATATGAATATCGAGCGTGAGCAGGCCATGCTCAGTGGCTCGCTCAGTCTGTTGACGGTGGAAGACGAATTCAGTATGAGCGCCGGTAGCGACGGCCTTTGGACGATCGACTACTTCAACAGCGATGGAGCGCCCGAGAATTGCTTTGTGGGGCGATGCGGCGGTGCGACCGGTCGGTGGGTACTGTCCGACGCAGCGATCGGCGTGCCGGAGCCGCAATCCCTGCTATTGACCGGCTTGGCGTGCATCGCCGCCTTCGGCGTGCGGCGTCGTCTCAGCGCACGCACGCCTTCAGCCGGGGTCGACGCTGCGTGAGGACGATGGGGCGGCCGGGAGCCGCCCCGTCAGCAACGGACGGGGTCAGGTCCTGCCTTGGCGCACACTGGAAGACTCGGCCTGGCTCGCTGTGATCCGCTTGCCGGCGTGGCTAACTCGGGCATTGTCCCGGGTCGCGGAATTCAGCAATTGGGGTAGCGGTACGTCGGCGCGCTGGCTCGCCGCGTGTCGGCTGTTTTTGTCGCGGCTGTCCAGGCACCTAACGTCGCGCGTGCCGCGTCTTTACCGGCCGACTCAGTCGGCGGCCGGCCAGTCTCCACCGAGTGCCGTTGTCAGTTGACGGGCTTCTTCGACGAGCACGTCCGACATCCAGGCGACGGCGTCGTCGTCGAAGCAGGCGCGCGGGCCGGATAGCGACAGGGCGCCGACAAACAGCCCGTGGGCGGCGAACACCGGCGCGGCGACGGCGGCACAGGACGGGTCGCGCTCGCCGGTGGAGCGGAACAGCAGTGGTGTTTCGCTGTCCAGTGCCTGGCCAGACAACGGGTGGAAATGCTGGATGACCTTGGCCGGTGCTCCGTGCGAAAGCGGCAATAAATCGCCTGTCTTTACGTTGTCGAGAATCGAGTGGTGAGAATTCACTCGGAACAGGCACAGGCGTTGCCGGTCGTTGTAGCGCATATGAAACGATGCGCTCTGGGTGTCGCGTTCGACCAGCCGGTGCAGGGTCGCCAGGACATGCTCCTCGAGCTGGTGGCTGGCGTCGTAGGCGCGCCCCAGCCGGAAGGCCAGCGGACCCAGCTCGTAGCGCAGGTCCGGGCGCTGAACGATCAGGGCCGCACGTTCCAGCGACACGATCAGGCGCAGGATCGTGCTCTTGTAAAAACCGGTGACGCGCGACAGCTCGGATAGCGAGGGGGACTCGCTTGCGCTTTCGACAGCGGTCAGGATCTGCAGCGCGCGATCGACGGCCGCCACGCCGCCGGACGCGCTGGATCTGGATTCGGTCGCGGCGGGGCGGGGCGTCGTCAAGCGGTCAGTCTTCCTCGAATAACAGGCTGATAGCCGGGGCGTACTTGTCGCCGTGGCCGGCGGCGATCGCACGATCGAAAGTATCGATCAGATTACGGGCGCCGCAGGCATCCACGCCGACCTGTTCGGCCAGAGCCACTGCATAGCTTATGTCCTTGCGTGCATAGGATACCGGGAATGCCTTTTCAGGGAAGGATTGCGGCAGGATCGCTTTGCGGCCGTGGTTGGCCAGCGCGAAGCTGTCGGCCGAACCGCTGGCCAGTGCGTCGAACAGGACCGTCGGATCGATGCCCGCGCGCTGGCCGATCGCGCGGGCCTCCGACAATGCCAGCACGGTCTCGTACAGCACCATGTTGTTGAGAATCTTGACGATCTGGCCGGTGCCGATGTCGCCCGCATGGCGTATATCGCTGGCGAAATGAGCGATCAGCGGTTGGATGGTCGTGAAGATCTCCGGCTTGGCGCCAACCGGCATGGCCAGCGTGCCGGCCTCGGCCGCGGCCCGGGTGCGCATGACCGGCGCATCGGCGAAATCCACGCCGCGCTCGGCCAGGGCCGCTGCGACTTCGCGGGTGATATCCACGGGCGAGGTGCTCAAATCGACCACGAGCTGGCCGGCTTGCAGGCGATCGATCAGCCCGTCGTCGCCCATGACCACCTCGCGGACGATCTCGCCCGAGGGGAGCGACAGGAAGATGATGTCGGCCTGCCTGGCGATGGTGGCGTAATCGGCGGTAACCGCGCCCGCGGCTTCCAACCGGGCCAGCGGCGCGCTGTCGTTGTCGGCCACGAGCACGCGGGCGCCGCTTTTTTCGACCAGATGACGGCACATGGGCTCGCCCATGACGCCGACGCCAATAAAACCGAGAGCACGATCGTTCGAGCGGGAATCGTCTGCTTGCATCATAAATCTCCTCGAATGCGGTGGGGAGCCGGCAGTCAGCCGGCAGCGGTCGTTTAGCGGGCAGGGGTATCCAGCTGCCAGTACAGGGCCTTGCTCTGCTGGTACAGGCGTACACCCGACAGCCCCTTCTCGCGGCCGATACCACTGTCCTTGAAGCCGCCGAATGGGGTAGCGATCGACAGCTGCTTGTAGGTGTTGATCCAGACCGTGCCGGCTTCGATGGCACGGGCCACGCGCCATGCTCTTCGGTAGTCGGCGGTCCAGATACCGGCGGCCAGGCCGAATGCCGTGTCGTTGGCCTGCGCCACGAGATCGGCCTCGTCGTCGAACGCCAGCACGCACAGCACCGGGCCAAAGATTTCCTCGCGCACCGGCGTGGCCTGGTTGGGCAGGTCGGTGATCACGGTGGGCTGGTAGAAAGCGCCGTTTTCGAGCCGCTTTTCGCTCGGTCTCCGGCCGCCGGTGGCGATGCAGCCGCCTTCGCGCCGGGCCGTTTCGATCATCTGTTCGATGCGACCACGCTGTGCAAAGCTGGCGATCGGACCCATCTGGGCGCCGTCGGTATCGGGCAGGTCGACGCGGATTCCTTCGGCATGCGCGACCAGGCGCTCGAGCACGGTGTCGTATACGCGACGCTGGACGAATAGACGCGAGCCGGCCACACAGGATTGCCCGCTGCCTTCGAAAATGCCGCCGGCGACGCCGGCGACGGCCGCATCCAGATCGGCATCGTCGAAAATGACGTGTGGCGATTTGCCGCCGAGCTCCAGGCCGACCGGGATCAGGCGTTCGGCGGCCACGCTGGCAATCGCCCGGCCGCTGGCAGTCCCCCCGGTGAACGACACCATGCGGACATCGCGATGGGCGACCAGAGCGCGGCCGGCGACCGCGCCCGTACCGGGGATGACGTTGAGCACGCCGGGCGGCAAGCCCGCCTCGCGGGCGATGCGTGCGACCACCAGCCCGACCGACGGCGTGATCTCCGAGGGCTTGAGGACTACGGCATTGCCCGCGGCCAGCGCCGGCGCGATCTTCTGCGCCTCCATGGTCATCGGCGAGTTCCAGGGCGTGATGGCAGCCACCACGCCATAGGGCTCGTAGACCGTCATCGACAGATAATCGCCGCGCGCCGGGGTGACCTCCGAGCCCAGCGTCTCACAGGCGGCGGCGAAATAGCGGTATACCGCGGCTGCGGCGGCCACCTGAGCCTGGCATTCGCGCCAGACCTTGCCGTTCTCGAGCATCTGCAGTGTCGCCAGTTCCTCGGCGTTGGCTTCGATCCCGTCGGCGATCCGCTGCAGGATGCGCGCGCGCTTGTGCGGTAGCAGGTCACGCCACGCCGGTTGCCGGACTGCCTCATGCGCGGCTGCAACCGCGGCGTTCACATCGGTCTCGGTCGCCGCCGAGACGTGGTAGTTGACGGCGCCGGTGGCCGGATTGATCGATTCGAGCGCATCCGCGCTGCGGGTGATCCATTCGTCGCCGATCAGCATCGGCTTGATGAGGTCGGGGTCGGCAGTCATTGGCATCTCCTTTTGGGCAGCCCGTGCAGCAGCGCCATCCAGGTTGCGAGTTCTTCTACTTTGGTATCAGTTGGTCTGCAAAACAGAACGATCGGTCTGTCTGGTGGTATGGTTGGCGAGCCAGCCGTGCTTGTCAAGCACTCTCAATGAACGCGGCTGGGTCGTTATATCAACCGAATCAGATAATTAGATGATTTCGGCTGATGAGTGAGACACAAACCGGCAGGGAACAGGACATGGGCGATCGAGAAATCTTCGAGGTGTATGCCATTCGCTATGCCTCGATGGCACGTGCACCCGGCGCCAACTTCATCGGCGGCGACCCCCACGACGGCGCCGACGACATGGATTTCTTCGTCTGGGTTGCGCGCTCGGACCAGCGCGTGCTGGTCATCGACACCGGCTTTGACCGCGCCACGGCCGAGCGGCGCAAGCGCAATTTTCTGCGCTGTCCGAGCGAGGGCCTGGCGATGCTCGGCATCGACCCTGATGAAGTTCGCACCGTCATCCTTACCCACCTGCACTACGACCACGCGGGCAATCTCGGGTTGTTCGGGCGCGCCGAGTTCGTGATCCAGGACAGCGAGATGGCGTTCGCCACCGGTCGGCACATGCGCCACGGGTTCTTGCGGCATGCCTACGACGTAGAAGACATCGTCGATCTGGTGCGTTCGGTGCACGCCGAGCGCGTGCGCTTCGTCGACGGCCAGGCCACGCTGTGTCCCGGCGTCGAAGTGCATCTTGTCGGGGGGCACTGCGCCGGGCTGCAGGTCGTCCGCCTGTGGACCCGGCGCGGTTGGTTGGTGCTCGCCTCCGATGCGACCCACTACTACGCCAATCTCGAGACCGGCCGACCGTTTCCGATCGTATTCGACGTCGGTCAGATGCTGGCCGGCCACGAACGGCTGCGCGAGCTCGCCGATGCGCCCGAGCTGATCGTGCCGGGCCACGACCCCGAGGTCATGAGCCGCTACCCGGCGCCCGATGCGGCCAGCGCGGGCGCCATCGTGCGTCTGGACTAGACGCGGTGCGCAACACACACCGACCACGCCATACCAGGAACAACCAACGGAGACCAAGATCGTGAGTCAACCCTCCAACAGGCTGCACGACCGGGCGATGATGCGCCGGGTCATGACGGCGAGCTTCATCGGCACGACGGTAGAGTTCTACGACTTCTTCCTCTACGGCACCGCCTCGGCGCTGGTGTTCAACCATCTGTTCTTTCCACAGTTCTCGGATCTGGCCGGTACCATCGCCGCGTTCGGCGCGTTCGCTGCCGGATTCGTTGCGCGCCCGATCGGCGGCCTGATCTTCGGGCATTTCGGCGATCGGGTCGGGCGCAAGACAATGCTCATTTACAGCCTCGTTGGCATGGGTGTCGCAACGGCCGCGATCGGCCTGCTGCCCACCTACGAGCAGGCGGGATTGCTCGCTCCGACCCTGCTCGTGGCCTGCCGGCTCGTCCAGGGCCTGGCCGTGGGCGGCGAGTGGGGCGGGGCCGTGCTCATGGCGGTAGAGCACGCCCCAGACAACCGGCGCGGACTGGCCGGGAGCTGGACCCAGGCCGGAGCCCCGGCGGGCCTCGTACTGGCGACCGGCGCCTTCGGGCTGTTTTCGCTGCTGCCGGCCGACGATTTCATGAGCTGGGGCTGGCGCTTGCCGTTCATCTTCAGCGCGCTGCTGGTCGTGCTCGGGCTGGTCATCCGGCTCAAGATGGCCGAATCGCCCGAGTTCGAGGCTGTGCGCAAGTCCGGGCAGCAATCCCGGCAACCCCTGATCGATGTCTGGAAGCGGCATCCGCTGAATATCGCGCTGGCGGCCGGCGCGTGCCTGGCGCCGTTCGTGAATTTCTACTTCTTTGCCGTGTTCATCCTGACCTACGCCACACAGACACTCGGCATGGCTCGCGGCCCGGTGTTGACGATCGTGGCGATCGCCTCGGCCATCGAGGTCGTGACCATTCCGCTGGTGGCAGCGCTGTCTGACCGGCTCGGGCGGCGACGAGTCTTTCTGTTCGGTGCCGTGCTGTTCGGACTCTATGCCTATCCCTTCTTCTGGATCAGTACCACCAGTGGCTCGCCTCTGGTGCTGGGTGTACTGGCGGTCATCGGCCTGAGCCTGGTGCATCCGTTCATGTACGGGCCGATGGCCGCGCTGTTCGCCGAGATGTTCTCGCCGGCCGTTCGCTATAGCGGCGCGTCGCTCGGCTACCAGATCGGGGCGATTCTGGGCGGCGGGTTTGCGCCCATGATCATGGCTTATCTGCTCAACACCGGTGTCGGCGCCACGCAGGCGCTCGCGCCGTATCTGGTGATCGTGAGTGTGCTGACCTTCGTGTCGGTGTACTTCGCGACCCAACCCGGCCGGCGTTTGGAGTTCGGGCAGATCAGCTCGTCATCGGACGACAGGTGATGTATCCATGCGATGCCGAGCATGCTCGCCGCTGGCATGGCGCCTGTGCCAGCGACGCCGAACTGAGAGATCTCTCGGCGGCCGCAGAGATCGCGTTCTGCGTCGCTTCGGGTGCCCAGCGGCTAACTTTTGTCTTCCGCGAAGGGCGATACGCGGGCGGCGAGGGTGTCGAGGCGCCGGCGTTCACTCTGGTGGCCGACGCGACCGACTGGGCGCGGTTCTTTCGGCCGGTGCCGCCGCCGGCCTATCAGAACTTCTTCGGCATGCGGATGCGCGTGGGTTCGGCCCGTGTCGAAGGCAGCGAGCTGGCCATGGCGCAGCACGCGCATCTAGTGCGGCGGGTGCTGGAGATCGGCCGCGAGACGCTGGGCGGCACATGCATCGAGCCGGATCCGCCACGGCGTTCTAAAACGCATCTGCGCGCGGGCTATGTCGAGATCGGCATCGACGGCCAGCCGGTGGATGTCTTTTACGAATCGGCCGGTACCGGGCCGGACGTGCTGTTGCTGCATACCGCGGGCGCGGATGGGCGGCAATATCAGGACTTGATGTCCGATACGCAACTCACCCAGCGCTGTCGCCTCACGGCATTCGATCTGCCGGGGCACGGACGTTCGGACCCATGGCCAGGCGTCGCGCCGGGGGCCTATGCCCTGACCACCGAGCGCTATGCGCAGACCATTCTGGCGGTCATGGATGCGCTGAAGCTCCAGCGGCCGGTGGTCAGCGGCTCTTCGATGGGGGGCGAGATCTGTCTCGAGATGGCCTATCGGGCAGCGGCTCGGCTATCGGGCGTGATTGCCTGCGAGGCGAGCGATCATGTGCCGGGTCGAGCCACGCCCTGGGCCCGGCATCCGCGTATCAATCAGAGCCTGTTCGTTCCCGAGTGGGTCGACGGCCTGATGGCGCCGCAAAGCCCCATAGCGTGTCGAAAGAAAGTCTGGTGGGGCTATTCACAGGGCGGTTATGCCACGTTTGCCGGCGATATCGACTTCTATACAGGCGACTGGGACGGCCGCGATCGCGTGGCGGCCATCGATACCCGAGCATGCCCGGTAGTGATGATGACCGGCGAATACGACTACTCCTGTACACCCGCCATGTCGCAGGCTACAGCGGACAAGATACCGGGCGCCGTGTTCTGGTCGATGCCCTGTCTGGGGCATTTCCCCATGACGGAGAATCCGTCACGCTTTGCCGTGCACTTCAACCGCGCACTCGACCTCCTGGGGGTATGAGGCGCGCTGGATCATGGAGGTGTGCGCGAAGCCGCTCTCGGCGTGTTATCGGCTGCGTTTGTCCGTCGCGCCCATCTATCCCGCCCGATGCCCAGTTCGTAACGCACGTGAAGCCCGATTGCCAGAACGGTAAGCTCACGCCAGGTTTTGCGAATAAGACTTCATGAGTATCTGGCGAGTTGTCTTGGGGATTGTATGTCTGTCGGTGGCCGGTTGGGCACAGGCCGACGACCAGTGGACCGTGGTGGTCGCCGACGTCGACCACACAGGCCAGCCGACAACGACGGCTGTATGGCAGCTGCCGGAGATGGCCGACGACCCGATTCTCTGTAATGAGCTGGCAGACACTTTCACCCACAAGCCGTTTGAGGATCGCGATCTGACGGGCCGCTGCGTACGTACGGACGCCGTGGTCACGCGGCCGGACAAGGATATGCCGCCTGACAAGCGAACGGTGCTGGCGGTTGCGTTTCACGGGCAAGAAGACGCATCGATCGCCGCCTATCCGACAATCGAGGTCTGCCGCGCCAATATCCAGTCATCGGTTGCGACCTGGTGCGGGGAGGTCCGTCAGCGGCTTGTCCAGGCCAGCGATCGAGCCAGCGAGACTCAACCTACGGGGTGGAATGACGTGTCGCCGGCCGTCTCTCGTTGAGGGAAAAGCCTCATTTGAGATGTACGCGCGCCGACTATACTGGTGTGACATTCTTCATCCTCTCTGGAGAACCGCATGACCGATACTCAGGTCGAAGACACTCGCCCCACGCCAGACCCGGCCGAGCACAACGCCTTTTTTCCCTCCCCGTATTCGCTGAGCCAGTTTACGACGCCGAAATCGGACCTGGACGGTGCCGATTATCCGAACCCCTATACGGGCGGTCGCTTGAAGGTATTGATGATCGGTGCGGACGAGCGATATCTGCCGACCGCCAACGGCACATTGTTTTCGACCGGTAACCATCCCGTGGAGACGCTTGTGCCGATGTACCATCTCGATAAGGCCGGGTTCGTCTTCGATGTGGCGACGCTGTCGGGCAACCCGGTGAAGTTCGAGCATTGGGCGATGCCCTTGGAGGACGCCGAAGTCCAGGGGTTTTTCGACGAGTATCTGGAGCGCTTTCGGCGCCCGCTCAAGCTTGCCGATGTGCTCGAACGGGGGCTGGACGACGATTATGTCGCGGTCTTCATTCCCGGCGGCCACGGTGCCTTGATCGGCTTGCCTGACAGTGCGGACGTCAAGCGCGTGCTCGAATGGGCTCATGACAACGACAAATTCCTGATTTCGCTGTGCCATGGGCCGGCCGCGTTCCTTTCGGTCGGCGATAGCGACATGTATCGCGGATACAGTATCTGCGCGTTCCCGGATTCGTTGGACGCCAAGACACCGGATATGGGTTACATGCCTGGTCACCTGACCTGGCAATTCGGCGCCCGTTTGAAAGACCTCGGCTTCGAGATCGTCAACGACGATATTTCGGGGGCGACCCATCGGGACCGCAAACTGTTGACCGGTGATAGTCCGCTGGCTGGTAATGCGCTCGGCAAGCTGGCAGCGCGGGCTCTGCTCGACGAGGTCGCGAACGGGTGAGGCCGGCCGATAGCGCTTTCGACACGGTCGTGGCCATCGAGCGCAGCGGCACGCTGGCCGCGATCCAGGATGGCGTACGCCGCTTTGCTGCGCCGTTCGGCTACGACCGTTTCGTCCTGTTTTCGGCGACCGCCGCACGGGACGAAGTGGTCGAGCAGATTTATTGGGTAGAAGGCGATTGGTTCGGCAACGGTGAGCCCGTCGACGCCGACATGTATGTTCGCCACTGTCCGTTGACGCGACATGTTCTCGAAACCAGAGAGCCGTTTTTCTGGACAAAGGACGACGGCGACAATGGGGAGCGATTCCGGGTGGTGGATGGGCCCCGCGGCCCGGGCATTCACGGCGTGCAGGTGCCGGTGTTCGGTCCGCGGGGGCTCGAAGGTGCAATGAGCCTGGGCGGAGAACAGATCGATGCGTCTGCGCATGTTCGCCTGGCCGTTTCCATGGTGGCGGCCGCGGCATTCGTCACCGCGCGTCGCCTGCTCGAAGCGCCGGCCGAGCTGTCGACCGGCCCTCTGTCGGATCGTGAAAAGCAGGTGCTCGCATGGACCGCTGCCGGGCGACGCCAGGCCGATGTAGCAGCGACACTGGGTCTGTCGGAGCGGACAGTGGAAAATCATCTGCGCCGGATACGCCAGCGTCTGGGCGCCGCCACCACCGCGGAGGCGATCCGGGTGGCCATACGCAACGGCGATCTGGCCAGCTGATCTCGCGGACGGCCCTACGCCGGTTCGCGACGATCGCCGTCGAGCGTATCGGTCAGAAAATCCTGATCGGCAAAATGCTCGGCGAGATAGTCGATCAGCAGGCGCACGGCTGGCAGCAAACCACGCCGCGATGGGAAGACGGCCTGAACCACGCCCGTGCGGGGCGTCCAGCCCGGCAGGGCATCCACGAGCGTGCCGGCAGCGATATCCTGACCGCCGACCAGCATTGGCAGCTGCACCACGCCCAGGCCCGCGAGCGCGGCACGGCGAAGGCTGATCAGATCGTCGGTCACCAGACGTGGCCGATGGTCGATTTGCGTGCTTGTGCCTGCCGGGCCATCCAGGCACCACGTATGGGTGGGCCCGGGCCGCGTCCAGTCAAGCGAAGGCAGACCCTGCAGATCGCCCGGCACCGCGGGTTGCCAGTAGCGCTCGAACAACGACGGCGCCGCCATGAGCCGCTGGGGACTGCGTGAGAGCATGCGCACCTTGAGCTCGCTGTCTTCAAACGGCGGGAAGCGAACGCGGATGGCCAGATCGAAGCCCTCGCGAATGACGTCTACGCGCCGGCCCGAGGCCTCGAGTTCGATCCGTACGCCCGGATAGCGTTGCATGAAAGCCGACAGATACTCGGCCACCACGAAACACAACAGCCCCGGCGGACAACTCACGCGGATCAGCCCGCGCGGTTCGGCGATCGAACGGTCGATCGTCGCCTGGGCGGCCTGGGCCTCGACCAGCATCGCCGCGCAATGTTCGTAATACGCCTGGCCGAGTTCGGTCACGGTCAGGCTGCGTGTGCTGCGATGGATGAGTACCACGCCCAGCCGTGTCTCCAACTGAGCCAGGCGACGGCTGAGCTTGGATTTCGGTACGCCGATCGCACGCCCGGCCGCGGCGAAGCCGCCGTGCTCGACCACTTGAACGAAGTAGAACAGATCGTTGAGGTCCTGCATCCGATCGTTTCATGGATGAGACGGTGCGTTCGATTCTAGCGCTCTAATCGGCCGAGCGTTACAGGCATAGGATAGCCGGTATTGATCATCAAGGCCGACCGCTTCGGCAGGAGATCGTCATGAAACAGGTCACAGGCATCTATACCGCACCGCGAGGCCATTGGGTCGGCGATGGATTCCCCGTACGTTCGCTGTTCACCTACGATCGGATGGGCGCGCATCACGTGACGCCGTTTCTGATGCTCGATTATGCGGGTCCGCACGACTTCACGCCGACGGATCGGCGCCGCGGCGTTGGCGCACACCCGCATCGCGGTTTCGAGACCGTGACCATCGTCTACGACGGCGAAGTCGAGCATCGCGATTCGTCCGGCGGGGGCGGGATCATCGGCCGGGGCGATGTGCAGTGGATGACCGCCGGCAACGGCATCGTCCACGAGGAGTTCCATTCGCCGGCATTCATGCGGCGCGGCGGGCGTTTCGAGGTGGTACAGCTGTGGGTGAATCTAGCGGCGGCGAACAAGGCCGCAGCGCCCGGCTACCAGTCGATCAAGGCGGCAGACATTCCGTCGGTCGAACTCGACGAAGGCGCCGGACGGCTGGCGGTGATCGCGGGCGACTATGGGCATGCCCATGGTCCGGCGCGCACGTTCAGCCCGATCAACGTATGGGATGTGCGTATGCGCCGCCACGGGGCGACCACGCTCACCGTCCCGGAAGGGCACACGAGCCTGGTCGTGGTGCTCAGCGGCACGGTAGGTATCAACGCCGACAAGATCGTACGGGATGCCGAGCTGGTCGTGTTCGAGCGCGAAGGCGAAAACATCCTTCTGGAGGCCAACAACGATGCCAAGTTGCTGGTGTTGACCGGCGCGCCGATCGACGAGCCCGTGGTCGGCCACGGGCCGTTCGTGATGAACACGGAACGCGAGATCCGCGAATCGATCGACGGTTTTCGGCAGGGTCTGTTCGGCAAAGCGTCGTGAGCGGTTCGTTTCGCATGGTCTGATCCAGGCTCGAACAGCGGGTCGGGCGCGGTTACCCGATCTGCCTTCCCCAACCGCACCGGAGGTGCGCTATGTCCTATATCTACAGACGACTCGACAAGAACGATGTGACGCTGCTCCTGGTCGATCACCAGGCGGGCCTGCTCTCACTGGTACGCGATTTCGGCCCGGACGAGTTCAAGAACAACGTGCTGGCACTGGTCGATATCGCAAAGTTCTTCGAACTGCCGACGATTCTGACCACGAGTTTCGAGGATGGGCCGAATGGGCCACTGGTGCCGGAGCTCAAGCAAGCGTTTCCTGACGCGCCCTATATCGCGCGCCCGGGCCAGATCAACGCCTGGGATAACGAGGATTTCGTACAGGCGGTACAGGATACCGGCAGAAAACAGCTGTTGATCGCCGGCGTGGTCACCGACGTCTGCGTGGCGTTCCCGGCCCTGTCGGCGATCGAGGCCGGCTACGACGTGTTCGTGGTTACCGATGCCTCGGGTACATTCGACCGAACCGTACGCGATGCGGCCTGGAACCGTATGGCACAGGCGGGCGTCCAACTCATGAACTGGTTTTCTGTCGCCGGCGAACTGCACCGCGATTGGCGCAACGATATCGAAGGCTTCGGCGGCATTCTGGCCAGTCATCTGCCGCACTACTCGAACCTGATTCAGAGCCGCGACGCGGCGATCGGCGATTGATGAGGGCAGAGACGGGTACCTACCGGCGGCAGGGCAGTACCATGGTCTGCCGGCGGCCCGGATTGTACCGCGGCCCGCTCGGTTGCCGAAGAACGGGTCGAAGCCGGATCAGAATGAAGCACGTCGCCCCTGGATACGCGCGGCGGCGGCAACAGGGAAGCCGTTCATGAGCAATACCGAAACCGATCCCAGTTTGTACGAATCTCTCGAATGCCCGGTGACCGATGGGCATCGGCTCATCCAGCATCTGGCAGCACGAACCGCGGACGTCGGTGGAATTCCCGTAAGCCGGCTCATGCCGCAACGGGGCCGGCGCATGATCGGTGCCTGGTGTTTCCTGGATCACGCCGGACCGGCCGTGTTCTCGTCCGACAGCCAGGGGCTCAAGGTGGGCCCGCATCCGCATACCGGCCTCCAGACCTTCACCTGGATGCTGGCCGGCGAGATCCTGCACCGCGACAGTCTGGGCAGCGAACAGATCGTGCGTCCCGGCGAAGTCAATCTGATGACGGCCGGATACGGCATCGCGCATACCGAGGCGTCGCTGGCCGGGGAGTCTGAGCTGCACGCAGCCCAGCTGTGGATCGCTCTGCCGTATGCCGATCGCAATACCGTGCCTCGTTTCGACCACTATCCCGATCTGCCGCGCTGGCAGGAGCAGGGGGCGGAGATCGTCTTGCTGGTCGGGCGTTTGCACGGCCACGCTGCACCCACGTTGGCTTTTTCGCCGCTGGTTGGGGCTGACCTGTTCGCAGCCGCCGAGACCAGCGTCCAGATCGGGCTTCAGGCAAGCTACGAATACGGCGTGCTCGTACTCGAAGGTCGAGCAGCGATCGGTCGGGATTCGTTCGAGCCCAACGAGCTGGCTTATCTCGGCGGGGGCCAAGAGCGGATCACGATCGAGTTGGCGCCCGGCGCGCGCGTGCTTGTTCTGGGCGGCGAGCCGCTTGATGACGATATCTTCATCTGGTGGAACTTCGTTGGCCACAGCCGCGAGGACATTGCCCGGGCCCAGCGACAGTGGGAACTGCACGACGACCGGTTCGGCGATGTCCGCGGTTTCGATGGACCGCGCTTGATGCCCCCGCCGATTCCGTGGCGCACGCGGCGCTGATCGACACGGCCACTGGCGAGGCTGGATCGCGCGAAGCCGGCGCGGCCTGCGGACGCAGGGCGGGCGCGTCAATCGCGTACGGCGCAGCGCATGGCAAGGGCGAACGCTGCAAAGCAGACCAGCGAGATCGCCAGCATCGTCCACTCGACCGGCGCATAGTCCTGTTGCACGGCCCAGAGGGCGGCCGCTGAAATGGGCGCGATGCCCTTGGCGATGTTCGACGGCGCGGATAGCAGGCCGCTGATCGAGCCGTAGCCTTCGGTCCACATGACCTCCTGGACGATCGTGCCGCGCAGGATGGTCATCATGCCGTTCGCACCGCCGAACAGGGCGGCGAACAGCAGCAGTGCCGCGGCCGATGTGCCGGCACAAAGGAGGATGACGATGGCGACCGGCACTGCGCCGGTGACCGCCAGCCCGATCACCGCCGGGCGCGCGCGCCGCCCAAGAGCGAACCAGAGCCCGCGTGCGGCCACCTGGGCGGGACCGATGGTGGCCATGATCGTCAATACCCAGCCCATCGCGACCTGCCGTTCGAGCAACAGCGGAACCAGATGGAACGTCAACGTGGCGAGGGTGGCGTAATAGGCGGTGAAACACACGGCCAGCGACCAGAAGATGGGCGTACGCAGGGCCCGAGCGGTCGCCGATCGGGCCACGGACTCCTGGGTCTGACGGTCGTCCGCGGACCGTGCCACCGCCGGGCCGATGGCCCGTGCATGAACCGGCACGCAGAATGCGAGGTTCACGCCCGCCAACACCACCAGGCAGCCGCGCCAGCCCCACAGGTCGATCAATGCCTGGGTCAGCGGTATGAATACGGTACTGGCGAAACCGCCGACGAGGGTGATCAGTGTGATCTTGGACCGATACGTATTCGGATAGGCACGTGTGACGATGGCGAAGACCGGGTCGTAGAGAACTGCGGCCAGGGCACATCCGAGCCCGATCCACACCACGAACAGCACCCACAGCGCATGCGCCTGGGACCACAGCAGCAGCATGGCGGCGCCCAGCAGCGAGCCGGCGAGCATGACGGTCCGCCCGTGGCCGCGGTCGATCCATGTGCCGATCGGAAAGGCGGCCAGGCCGGAGACGAGCAGTCCGAGCGACAATGCCGCGTTGGTGGTCGTACGCGGCCAGCCCATGGTCTGCTCCATGGGCACCACCAGCAGCGAAAACGAATAATAGATCGAACCCCAGGAGACGAGCTGGGCCGCGGCGAGTGCCCAACTCGCAGCCGCGCCGCCCTCGCTGTTCGCGGTCTTCGAATTCATGGAGCGCCCGAACAGGTGGCCAAGGCGCCGCCCGGCCCGCCCCTCGAGACGACCACCGGCACGGGGTCAGATGGTTCGCCGGCCCTGGCGACCGAACGTGTCGCGGACCGAGCGCTTCCCGACGCTGGATGCATGCGTGAGGTGTTCACGGTAAACGGCTGTTATGCCGTACGCCGCAGCCCCGCGTCCATCCCGCACTGCGACAACCGGGCAAGGCGGGCCGGCCTGCCCGGTCAGCCGGGGCATGCACGCACGAAAAAGGGCAGGTGCACGGCACCTGCCCTTGTCCGGTTGCCGAACGTGTATCCGGCTCAGGCCGTGCGGGCCTGTTTCTTGTCGACCAGCTTCAGCAGCTTGTACTCGTGACGAATGCCCTTGAGCAGCGAATAGCACATCAGCAGAAGCACGAAGGTAAACGGCAGCCCGGTGGTCACCGAGGCCGCCTGCAGCGCCGACAATGCGTCCGAGCCGCCGACCACCAGCAGCGCCGCGGCAATGAAGCCCTCGGCGGCGCACCAGAACACGCGTTGGGCGGCCGGCGCTTCGGTCTTGCCGCCGGCGGTGATGGTGTCGATCACCAGCGAACCGGAATCCGACGAGGTGATGAAGAACACCAGTACCAGCACGATCGCCAGGAACGAGGTGATGCTCGTCAGCGGCATGTTTTCGAGCATGCGGAACAAGGTGAGCGACGAATCCTGAATGCCGCCGGCGAGTGATCCCACGCCGTTGAGCGCCTGATCGACACCGACCCCGCCGAAGGCGGTCATCCAGATGCCGGTCACGACCATGGGCACGATAAGCACGGCGGTGAGGAATTCGCGCACGGTGCGACCGCGTGAGACACGGGCGATGAACATGCCCACGAACGGCGACCAGGATATCCACCAGGCCCAGTAGAAGATCGTCCACGAGTGATAGAAGGTCTGGTCTTCGCGGCCGATCGGGTTGCTCAGCGGCAACAGATATTCGGCATAGCCGCCGAAGGTGGTGAGCAGGTTGCCGGCGAATGCGAATACCGATCCGGCAACGATCACGAACAGCAGCAGCAGTCCGGCCAGACCCATGTTGATGTTGCTCAGCAGCTTCACGCCGCCGTCGATGCCGCGCAGCACCGATACCAGCGCCACCGCGGTCACCCCGGCGATGATGCCGATCTCCAGCGGCAGGTTGGCGGGAATGCCGAACAGGAACTCGATGCCGCCGGCGGCCTGCTGGGCGCCGAAGCCCAGCGATGTCGCCAGACCGAAGATCGTGGCGAGCACGGCCAGCGTGTCGATGATGTTGCCGAGCGTGCCCCAGACGCGCTCGCCGAACAGCGGGTAGAACGTCGAGCGGATCGACAGCGGCATGCCCTTGTTATAGGCAAAGAATGCCAGCGACAGTGCGACCACGCCGTAGATCGCCCAGGGGTGCAGTGCCCAGTGGTACATCACCGCGCCCATGGCGGCGGTCTTGGAGGCCTGGTCGCCGCCGGAAATATTAAGCGGCGTGCCCGACCATTCGGTGAAATAGCCGACCGGCTCGGCCACGCTCCAGAACATCAGCCCGATACCCATGCCGGCGGCGAACAGCATCGCGAACCAGGACATGCGCGAGAACTCGGGCTCGGCGTCTTCGCCGCCCAGGCGTACGCGGCCATAGGGCAGGCAGATCAGGGCAAGACAGAACAGCACGAAGATGTTGCCGGATACCAGGAACAGCCAGTCGAAGCTGTTGATCACCCAATCCCGGGCGCCGGACAGCCCGGTCTTGGCGACTTCGGGAAAGATCATGGAGCCGACGACAAACACCAGGATCAGCAGCGCACTCCAGATAAAGACCGGATTGTGAAGGTCCAGTCCGAGCGGGTGGATGTTGTCTTCGCCGATTTCGTAGTCGAAATCGTAGCGTTCTTCGAGCTCGTCGATTCGTTCAGTCGTATTCATTCGTGTCCCCCTTGGACAAAACGGCCGCGCGCGCGTCGAGCCTCCCGACGATGGCTCCCCGGGGGCTCAAGACGCAGTAATCGCAGTTCTTCGAAGCCAGAGCCTAGGCAGCTACCGAATGCCTGTCAAAACGCGGCGGCAGGAGCGGGCGGCGCCATCCTGCCCTGGCGCGGAGTCGTCAGCGGTGTCGAAGAATCTTGAAATCAGGAGCGCAGACAAGGCGGTAGCGCGGTCGGGGCTGTCAAACGATAGGCGACGGTCGCCGCGACAAACGTTAGGATGAACCCGGTACATGAACAGACGATACAGCGACAACTCACCGCGTACCGGCGCGCTTTTCGGCTCTTTTGAGGCGGCGCTCGGCGTGCAGGCCGCGGCATGGGAGGCCGACGTGCATCGGCTGGCCCGTGCGCTGCCGGACGGCCTGCGCCTGGGTACGTCGTCGTGGCACTTTCCCGGCTGGGCCGGGCTGGTATGGGACCGGCCCTACAATGCCAAGCGCTTGTCGCGCGAGGGCCTTGCAGCCTATGCCCGGCATCCGCTGCTCGGCACGGTCGGGCTGGATCGCGGCTTTTACCGTGCCCTGAGCGCTGGCGAGTACGCACACCTGGGCGAGCAGGTGCCGGACTCGTTTCGTTTCATGGTGAAAGCACCGGCCCAGGTGACCGATGGCCTGATACGTACCACCGGCGGACGTGCTCGGGCCGCCAACCCGGATTTTCTGGACGCCGATCTGGCCTGGCGTGCATTCGTCGAGCCGGCCAGCGCGGGGCTCGGTGATCGGCTCGGCGTGCTGGTCTTCCAGATCAGCCCGCTGCCCCGGCGCTGGCTGAATGACATGGATGCACTCATCGATCGCCTGCGCGGGTTGCTGGCACGTGCGGCCGACGGGCTCGGGGCAAATGCCCGCGCCGTGCTGGCCGTGGAGGTCCGC
Organism: Salinisphaera sp. T31B1; assembly: GCF_040361275.1. Lineage (NCBI taxonomy): Bacteria > Pseudomonadati > Pseudomonadota > Gammaproteobacteria > Salinisphaerales > Salinisphaeraceae > Salinisphaera > Salinisphaera sp. T31B1. Next base: position 26,632 of record NZ_APNH01000004.1, read on the forward strand.
GATCCGGAATGGCTGGGGCGGCCGTTCGTAGCGGCTCTGAAGCAGGCCGGGGCTACGTACTGTCTTGGCCTGCATCCGAAAATGCCGCCGATCGATGCCCAGTTGCCGATCCTTCGCGCGCTCTGGCCGGGGCCGTTCGTGTGCCGCTGGAATCTCAATCCGCGCCACGGCGCCTTCGGTTACGAAAGCGCGCGCGCCGACTATGCGCCGTTCGACCAGTTGATCGACCCGGATCCGCACACGCGCACCGTACTCGCGCGCGTGATGGCCGGAACCGTCGGCGCGGGACAGCCGGTGTATGTCACGATCAACAACAAAGCCGAAGGCTGTGCACCGCGATCGGTCGGCGAGCTGGCCCGAGCGGTCTGCCAAGCCGCCGGCCAGCCTGAGGCGGCGTATGCATGCACGTGGGGCCGCTGCACGGGCCCGGCTGATAGCAGGCGTGTCCGGGGCATGCCGGTGGCTGGCAATACCCGCGCATCGGCATGGCGCGCACGGGCGAATTCGTTATGCTGCGCCGGCGATAATGAATTCGACGGGATGAATGCATGAGTGGACAGAGTCTTTCGCCAGCCTTTCGAACACGAGCCGATGCGGTGATCGATCTGCTGAACCGGCAATCGAAGGACACGCCTACTGGCCAGGTGAGCGCCTCGGCGATGTATGCAGCGGCCCGTTTCAATGCCTTCCAGGTCGCGGCCTCGTCGGAAAGCGCTGAACAGATGGTCGAGGAACGCGACAACGCGGTGGAATATTTTGCCGCCCAGTACCGGAAGATGTTCGAAGACCATTTCGATGAGTGCTGTCAGCATTTCGATCGCTATACCGGCCGGGACCGGGAACAGAGCTAGCCGCGCCGGGGGTGTTCCGCCGAAACCCGGCCGTGCGATCGTCGGCTACCGAGGTCCGTTTCAACGCCGATTTCGATGCGCGTCTGTCCAATACCGGACGGGTCGATGCAGACGATTTCGCCCGTTTCAGACAGGCGCATACCTACGGGACAGCGCCGCCGATGAACTGGCTGATCGGCAAGCTGGCGTTGCTGCGTGAGCGGCTGGATCGTCAGGCCGCTCTGGCGCTTTACGAGCCGTCAGCCAGCACGTGTGTGGTCTGCCACGAACCCGCGGTTTTCGAAGACTGGGTCCAGCGACACTTTCCCGACGCGCTCGCGTAAACCGGCGCGATGCGCCGGGTCGGCGCCGTTGCCGAGCCGATACGCCGGTTCCCGCGGGAGCATCTATCGATCGTGATCGGTGGTCGGTACGGGCATCGGCGGATCCGCTGCGGGATACCCGGTCTAGCTGCGCGGATCGGCTCGCGGAGGCTGGCCCTCTTGCAGCCCGGGCATGGCGTCCGGGCGGGCCAGCAGCGCGAGCAGCACGGCCATCGCGACCGCGATCGCGGCATCGGTGATATCCGCCGACCGGCCGGGAATATGAGTCTGTGCCCATCCCAGCAGGCCGAGTGACAAGGCCAGCCCCATTGCAGCGATCGACCAGCGCATGCCGAGCTGCACCAACGTCCACATCAGAGTGCCGTACAGAAAGCTCTTTTCCAGCAGCGACAGCAGATTGATCGACATCGAGCCGTTCAGCAGGGCAGCGAACGGTACCCAGCCGAATGCCCGGGCCTGGGTATCGAATATGAAGGGCTGCAGGCGTGCGGCGACGATCCAGGCGGCCAGTGCCAGGGCCAGCACCCCCGCCTCGGTACGCGTACCGAGGCGGCTGACGAACTGCCATGCGAGCAGCGCGATCAGCCCGCCGATCACCTCGCTGGCGCCGAGATGGCTGCCGGTGAGCACGATCTTGGCCGCCCAGACCGCGCCCATCGCCCAGAGCGACAGCAGGGGAATACGCACGGGCAGTGCAATCCGGGCCAGCAGTGCGGCGACCGCGAACCACATGACCCCGTATCGGCATATTGCGAGTGCCCGGATGTCCGGAGCTACGATCAGAGGCTGTACCGCGCGCCAGTACGCGTGAAGATCCAGACTCGGTACATAAGGAAACAGCCGGTAGGCCAGGAACACCGCGAGCAGGAATATCGGTATGGGTGCGAGCGGCCCGGCAGGGCTTGCCCCGCGGTGCACGGCCCATGGACGCACCAAGATCGCCACGACGACGCCGGCGAAAGTACCCACGGTGTTCGGATAGATATCGGCAAAGGTGCTCAGTCGTCCGGCTACGTGAAGCTGGGCCAGTTCCATCGTCAGGCTGAGCGCCGCGCCAAGCGCTGTGATCGCGATCAGCTGCCATATGGGCCGGGATGCCCGGCACGCCAGGGCGGTGAATACGCCCAGCGGCATGTAGAACACGATGTTGCTGAGCAGATTGGGCAGCGAATCGACTGGGTGACCGATCGTGGCCAGGAGATGCGCAGCGCTCAGCGCACCGTCGGCGCGAGGTTCGAAGGGAAACAGCGACCCGTACACGATGAAACCCGCCGACAACACGGCCATCCAGGCGAATGCGCGGATCATGGGCAGGGTGGCATCATGGCGATCGGGCCGGAAATGGAGCGTGGCGAGAGGCGCAACGATAACGGAGCCGCCATGGTATATGCGATTGCGGCCGATGCGGTGCTGGTGGTGCATCTGCTGTTCATCGGCTGGGTGGCGTTCGGTGGGCTGGCCGCGTTGGCCTGGCCCCGGCTGACGTGGTTGCACCTGCCGGCTCTGACCTGGGGGCTGGTCGTTTCGCTCACCGGCCGGCTGTGCCCGCTGACGCCGTTGGAACAGTGGCTGCGCGACAACGCCGGGCAGCAGGGCTATGCCGGTGGGTTCATCGATCACTATCTTGTCGCGGTAATCTACCCGCAAGGGCTGACTCGAGATCACCAGCTGGCGATCGCGCTAGCGCTTCTGATTCTGAATACGGGGATCTATGGTCAATTGGTCGTGCGTCGTGCGGGCGCACGAAGACGCCGGCACAAAGACGCCGATTGAGCTTCTGGCGCCAGGCGGCAATTGCCGATGGCAAGCCGCATTTGTTGCGCCAGGGGTATCGCACGGCCGATGGTAGCGACGATAATCCAGGCTCGCGACGCGGCACCGGGCGGAAACCGGCGGGCGCGTCGAACCGACTTGTCAGGAAGCTCGTAGATGGTCGAGACACATTTTCTGGGCGATGCGCGCACGCTGGCCGCGATATCGGTCATTCTGCTCATCACGATTGTGGTGGCGAGCACGGTACGCCTGCTCATGATGCGCGCAATCCGGCGCGCCATGCGCGATACCAGCTACGATCCCACCGGGCTGCTGTTCGCCCGAAGGATCGTCTCCGGCGGGGTCTATCTGGTGGGCATCGGCTGTGCGCTCGCCCAGATTCCGAAGTTCGAGGTCCTGGGGCATTCCATGCTGGCCGGTGCCGGCGTGTTGACGCTGGTCGCAGGTCTGGCGTCCCAGCAGGTGCTGTCGAACGTCATGAGCGGTGTACTGATCGTCGTGTTCAAGCCGTTCCGGTTGCGCGATCGCATCACGGTCAACGGCCTCACCGGTGTGGTGGAAGACATGAACCTGCGCCAGATCGTGCTGCGGGATGTCGAGAACAATCGGATCGTGATCCCGAATTCCATCGTCTCGAGCAATGCGCTGGTCAACGCACACCACACCGATCCTCGGATGTGCAAGAAGCTGGAGATCGGAATCGGCTATGACAGCGATATCGACACGGCGCTGGCGATCCTGGTCGAAGAGGTCGAACGTCACCCGCTGCATATCGATGCACGTAACCCTACCCAAATCGCCAACGGCGAACCGCCGGTGGTCGCCCGTGTGACCGAGCTCGGCGATTCGGCAGTGATGCTCACGGTCTGGGCCTGGGCCAGTAACTCAGCCGATGCGGTGGTGATGTACTGCGACCTGCTGCGCCGGGTCAAGCAGCGTTTCGACGCCCAGGGCATCGATATTCCGTTCCCACAGCGGACGTTGAGCTACGCGAAACCAGCCGGCACGGGCGCGCCCGGCGACCAGTCCACGGACTAGCCGTCGCGCGCCGCATCCAGCGCGTTGCGGGCGCTATGGCCCGTTGCGGGTAGCCTTGTTAAAACGCCGCATCGGGCCGGTGGTCGAGCGCCGCGGGTGGCCGATGCCTAGTACACTGATTCGCTTTGCCAGTTGCCGTACAGCCAAGGTTGATTCTCATGGATGAACAAACCCGTATCCAAGCCGAGGCCGCAGCGTTTCGCGGTTTGATCAAGCATCTTCAGACGCGTACCGACGTACAGAACATCGATCTGATGAACCTGGCCGGATTTTGTCGCAACTGTCTGTCGAAATGGTACCGGGCCGAGGCCGAGCACCGCGGGGTGGCCATGGACTACGAGCAGGCGCGCGAACACATCTACGGCATGCCCTACGATCAATGGAAGGCGCGTTATCAGAACGAGGCCACCCCGGCGCAGCAACAGGCGTTCGAGGCCAGCCGCCCCGGTCATGCCGACACGACTGGCGGCAATTAACGGCCCGGCGCCCGTGCGATCGATGTTCGCAAGCTCGTGACCGACACAGGCGTGACCCGAGGTGGCACGCGCTGGCCAACTCTTGTGTTCGGATCGGCCATTGCCGGAGCAGCGCTGACCGCGTTCGGCCTGCCGGCGGGTTTTCTGCTGGGCCCGATGATCGTGGCGGCGACGCTGGCAATGAGCGTGGGCGGGCCGGCCCTGTCCCCGCGCGCGTTCGACGCCGCCCAGGCGGTGATCGGATTGATGATCGCTCGTACCATCACCTGGCCGATCCTTGCCGAGATCGGCCACGAGTGGCCGGTATTCGCCGCCGGCGTGGTGTCGGTGATCGCAGTGAGTCTGGCGATCGGCTGGCTGCTCATGCGCTGGCAGGTGCTGCCAGGCCCGACCGCGCTCTGGGGCACGTCGCCGGGGGCAGCGGTGGCCATGGTGCTGATGTCGCCGGCCTATGGTGCCGATGAACGCCTGGTTGCCTTCATGCAGTATCTGCGCGTGGTGATCGTGGCGACGGCCGCTTCCATTCTCGGGGCATTCGCCGCTCCGGATAGGCGTACGCCCAGCGGGTTCGCTGCCTGGGTCGAGCCGTTGCCGGCGATGTCGTTGATCGCCAGCCTGGCGCTGTGTGTCAGCGCCTATCTCGTGGGCCGGCGTCTAAGCATGCCGGCCGCTCCGCTCATCGTGGCCATCGTCATCGGCGCGTTCGCCCAGGACACAGGTCTGGTGACGATCACGCTGCCCGAGCCGCTGCTCGCGCTCAGCTTCACCCTGGTCGGCTGGGGCATCGGGCTGCGTTTCACCCGCCAGACGCTCGCTCACGCGCTGCGGGCGCTGCCCGCGATCACCGGGGCGATCGCGTTGCTGATTCTGGTCTGCGGCGGCATCGCCTACCTGATGGTGCGCCTGGCCGGGGTCGATCCGCTGACGGCGTATCTGGCGACCAGCCCGGGCGGGGCCGATACCGTTGCGATCATCGCCAGTGCCACCCACGTCGACGTCGCTTATGTCATGGCGATGCAGCTGGCGCGCTTTCTTGCGGTGATGGTCACCGGCCCGCCACTGGCTCGGCTGATGACACGCTGGGCAGGCTATACCTCGGAACCCGCCGAGCGCTGATCCCGCCGTGCCGACGCCGAGGATGTAACGAACGACCCGCGGGCTGCCCGGCGGGCGATTCAGCCGTATGAGCGGCTCAACCGGCGCCCGAGGTCTCGATCATGTAATCCACGGCCGCCTTGACCTCGGCGTTGCTCAACGTGCTGTTGCCGCCTTTGGGCGGCATGTTGTTATAGCCTTCGATCGCGCGTTTGTAGAGCAACGGCTTGCCCTGTTCCGAGATACGGCTCGCCCAGGCTGCCTTGTCGTCCACCTTGGGAGCCTGTAGCACGCCCGACGTGTGGCAGGCGGTACACACCTGGTTGAACACCTTCTCGCCGGATACGTCATCGGCCTGTGCCGAGAGCGCGCCGACCGCGAGCAGGGCACCGACGCCGAGCGCGATGCGGCGCCGTAGCAAGACAGGATGAGTAAACATGCCGTTGTCCTCGATTGTTTTTATATGCGTCACGGCCGCGAATGTCGTCGCGAGCGTGGTCGGCAATGTAGCAACGATCGAAGAAAGGCGCCTGTGACATGTTGTCGCAGAAAGCCGCGACCCGACCGGGTTATCTGGACGCTGGGCCTATGAGCGGCTCGGCCGATGTGCGGTCGTCCATGACCGATACATCCGCGGCGCAAACGACGCACCGGCCGTATCGCCCAACCCGCCGGTTTGGTTGACCGCGACGTCGGAACGCCCTCGATGGCATCGTCGCTCGCCTGCGCGGTGACGGTTATCTATGCAGGACATCAACCCGAGCCCCGGCCCGTACCGGTCGCCCGATCTGGAGCGCGGACGACCGGGGCGGCTCACGACTCGTCGAGACGATCCTTGGCATAGCTGATTTCAGTCTTGCCATGGGGCTTGGGCTGGCCCTGTTCGTCGACACTCACGAACACGATCTCGTCGATGGTGAGGATCGACTTGCGGGTGATCTTGTTGCGCACCTGGGCACACATGGTCAGCGACGTGGTGCCGAATCGTGTGGCCATGATGCCGAGTTCGATGACGTCCGACTGCACGGCGGTGGACACGAAATTGATTTCCGAGATGTATTTGGTGACGATCCGCGAATTCTCGAGCTGGATGATCGCGTAGATCGCGGCCTCCTCGTCGATCCAGCGCAGCAGACTGCCGCCGAACAAGGTTCCGTTGGGATTGAGATCCTCCGGCTTGATCCATTTGCGGGTGTGGAAATTCATTCGATGTCTCCGGCAAATGGCTCAGCCTAATACAGCCATGCGCCTGGCCTCATGTCCTACTTGTGCCGATCGGAGCCGCACGCCGGCCCGTAGACGGTGCCGCTTGGCGTCGGCCGTTCGGCCGCGAAACGGTCCAGCGTCCAGGCGAGCAGAGCAGCGGCGATGGCTGCTGGCCACAGGCCGGCCAGGCCCACGTGATGATGCACGAACGCGCCGATGACCGTGCCCGCGACAAGCGCAGACCACAGCAGCAGATACCAGCACCAGGCCCAGCGTTGTCCGCCGAGCAGGGCATCGGTGACACGTTGCCCGAGTTTGACCAGCGTACCGGTCATATAGGTCAGGCCGATGCTCACCTCGCCGTTGCGCTCGAACACCGCGTTTTCGGCCCCCATGGCAAGCGCCATGGGGGCGATGGCCGCCCAGGTCAGCCCGACCGTCTGGCCGGCGGCGCCGAGCGCGAGCAGGGCGGCCACCAGCGCCACGACCGCCGTGCGACGACGGTGCCGCGCCACGCGTCCGACCAAGGAACCGAGGATCACGCCGGTCACGAACAGCCCAATCAGTGCCAGCGGCAGGGCCGCCGCCGCCAGGCTGTCAACGAACCCCACGCCCAGCCGGGTCGAATTGCCGCTCATGAACGACAGGAAATATCCGCCGAGCGTGAGAAACCCCAGGGCATCCACATAGCCGGCGAGCAGGGTGAGTCCGGCGGCGATCACGCGGTCGCGGCGACGATGGTTGATCAAGACACGGCAGTGGTCGACGAATGACGGCCGATGTTAACGGCCGCGCGGACTCGGCGCGGGTCATATCGTTCCATCGGGCCGTTCGGCCGGTCCGGATCCCTCGCGCCGTTGTCCACGAGCCGGTGTCGGGCGCGGTGGCCAGAGCCTCGTGCCGCGCGACCGCGGATGGACGCGCTATGTGCCGGTGCTGGGCGCGGCGACCGCATTCGGCCTGGCTCCGTCGAACCGGCGTCCACTATTGGCGGCGCGGATCGGTGACGTGATCGGGGTTGTAAGGCCCGAGCGGCAAACCGGTCTGGCGCGCGCCCATCATGTTGAGGTTCGCCTGGCGGGCGACTTCGCGGCTGCGGTCGTCGACGGTATCGACGATCTGGTCGACCAGCGCCACCACCACGGCGGCCAGCAGGCCGCCCTGGCCGCTGTTCGAGCCTTCGACCGCGCGTGCCGAGCCATCCCACAGCAATGTGCCGGTGTCGGCGTCGACCAGTCGGACATTCACGTCAACCGTCGTGTCCGAGGAAATAACATGGTATTTCTGGCCCCAGTCTTCGATCGTGGCGTACAGCACGGCATCGGGATCGATGATCTCGTCGATCTTGGACAGTGGCACCGATTGCATCTCGGCCGGCTCGCTCAGCCCGTTGTCCTTCATGAACGCGTCGACCACGGCGACCGGATAGACGTAATAGCCGGCTTCGGCCAGAGGCCGGGTCACGGTGGACAGATACACGTAAGGGGCATCGACGGCCACGGTATTGTTGATCGGCGGCAGTACGAGAATCGAACGGGGCGGGTCTGCCCGATAGGCGCTGTAATCGTAGGCCGGCGTGCCCGCGCAGCCGCTGGCGACCAGACAGGCGCCCACGAGCAGGGCGGCGAGGAGCAGGCGGCGATTCATGGCTGGTCCCCAGTCTGCAGACGGCTCAGGAAAGTCGTCATGAACGTGTCGGATTCAGGATAGAGCGCGCGTTCGGTGGCGAACTCGTCGGCAGCTGCGTCGGTATCGCCCTGCATGAAATGCATGTAACCCAGGTGGGCATGCACGCCGGGCGGTACGCGTTTGCCTTCGGCTTGTGCGCGCTCGATATCGGCAGTGAGCTGCTGAACCTGGGCGCCAGGTTCGGCCTTTCCCGGCTGTTCGTACATCTGATACACGAGCGTTTCGTAGCTGCCCCAGCGATACAGGGGCTGCGGGCGCTGGACGCAGGCCGACAGCGCCAGAACCGCGGTACAGGCAGTCACGGCCGTTACATACATGGGACGGCCCATCTCAGCGCTCCGGCGACCACGCGCCATTCTCCATGGCCGCAGTCAGGTGGTTCACGGCCTCGGTAATGGCCAGATTGAGCACCTTGCCATTGAGCGTCGCATCGTAGCCGGACGTGCCGCCGAAACCGGCCACCTGACGATTGCTGAGTTCGTATTCGCCGGCGCCCTGAACGGAGTAGATGATTTCGGATGTGGTGACGTCGACGACGTTCAAGGCAACCTTCGCATAGGCCAGCTGTGTCTTGCCGGCACCGAGAATGCCGAACAGCTGCATGTCGCCGGTGGTACGACGGCCGAACTCGGTCACATCTCCGGTGATCGCGACCTGGGCGCCCTTGAGCGTCTGTTTCTCTCCGCGCAACGAGGCTTCCTGGGCGATCTGCTGCATGTTGTCGCGATCGACGACCGAGAACCGGTTGGTCTGTTGTAGATGGGTTTTCAGGATCGTTTTGGCCTGGCTGCCCAGCCGGTCGCTGCCATCGCTGAACAGGCCCTGGCGATAGGTCGATCGGTTCTGGAAGTTGCCGACGACCAGTACATAACGCGGGCCGTTGTAAGCGCTGCCGTAGGTGGCGACCGTCGACGCCTGAACGCTTCGATGCGACTCGGTGGCGCAACCGGTCAAAGCGATTATCGCCAGCAGGCAGAGCACGCCGGCCCAGCGGACCGGCGACGAAAAAGAGTACTTCATCCGGAATATCCCCCGATCGGACGGCTCGGCCTGACGTGCGGCCGGACCGCCGGTTATCGTGCATTTGTACGACTGCCGGCCTGGCACCGACGGTTCCCCCAGCGCGCAATATAACCGGGGCGGGCATTATCTGTGCAACAAAACGCGGCGTTAATTGGTCGACAGGCACCGCCGGACATGGGCGCCGCGCGGTTGCCGGCGCGATCCCGCCGGGCTCGACCGGACCGGATGCGCACGATTGATCGGCCGCTGGCGGCGGTGGCACGTCCGAGCCGATGAGCGATTTCCAGACCGGCGGGACGGCCGCCGGGCGATACCGGCGGGCGCGCCGATTGTCTCTTTCAGGCCGCCGAGTTGTAGACTCGGACCACTCTTTGTCCAGGCAACTGATCATGAACGACGAAAACTCTTATACGCCGCCCGCGGTATGGACCTGGGAACAGGCCAGCGGCGGCAAGTTCGCCAATATCAATCGCCCGATTGCGGGACCGACCCACGACGCCGAACTGCCGGTCGGCAAGCATCCGTTTCAGCTGTACTCGCTGGCCACGCCCAACGGCGTCAAAGCCACGGTGATGTTCGAGGAGTTGCTGGCGCTGGGCCATGCCGGCGCCGAATACGATGCCTGGCTGATCAACATCGGCGAAGGCGACCAGTTCTCCAGCGGCTATGTGCAGATCAACCCGAACTCGAAAATTCCGGTGATGGTCGATCACAGCGCCGACAAGCCGATCCGTGTGTTCGAATCCGGCTCGATCCTGGTCTATCTGGCCGAGAAATTCGACGCTTTTCTGCCGAACGACCCGGCGAGTCGTACCGAGGCCATGAACTGGTTGTTCTGGCAGATGGGCAGCGCGCCCTATCTGGGTGGTGGCTTCGGCCATTTTTATGCCTATGCGCCGGACAAGCTGGAGTACCCGATCAACCGGTTCACCATGGAGGTCAAGCGCCAGCTCGATGTGCTGGACCGTCGTCTGGCCGAGACCCAATTCCTGGCGGGCAATGAATACACGATCGCCGATATCGCGACCTGGCCCTGGTATGGACAGTTGGTCAAAGGTCGGCTCTACAACGCCGGCGAGTTCCTGCAGGTCCAGGAATACACGAATGTGCAGCGTTGGGCGGACGAGATCGGCACCCGGCCGGCGGTGCAACGCGGCCGGATGGTCAACCGCGTGTTCGGCGAACCCGAAGAGCAGCTGCGGGAACGCCACGATGCAAGCGATTTCGAACTGCGTACACAGGACAAGCTGGATGAGGCCGACGCCGACCGGGGCTAGCCAACACGCTCGCGAAGCGTTCGATGGATGCGCGCCTCGCGGTGGTGCGCGCTGGCTGGCGGGTATACGCGGATCAGACGAGTGCGCCCGGTCAGCCAACCCCTTCGGCGCTGATCCGCACGGCGGTACGGCCACCGCCGTGCGGGTTTTACAGCCGGTACGGTCGCTGCTGGGCGAGGCGACCCGGCCCGGCGGCTAGTCGCTTACCTCATCGGTGATGTCGTAAACGAGATTCACGGGCGATGGCCCGAACGAACCGTTGGCGACCACGCCGGTATAGCTGCCGGGTTCGGACCAGTCGCAGACCCCGTCGGGGAAGACTTCCTGCAGACGTGTCCATTCGGCATCGGTGAACGTGACGCCGTAGTCTTCACGAGACACCGGTTTGAGATCGCATTTCATGATGTTCGCCGCCAGCGGACCGCCCGCGACATAGCGGGGAAAGCTCCAGGAAGGAAACAGCTCGTTGCACTGCGATCCATCCGTACCCAGCGTCTGCCGTTCGGCAATGAAGGTCGTCTCATCGCGCCAGCAACCGTCGACAGCGGCGGCCGGCCGGTTGCGGATCACCTTGTCGCGCTGTGTGCCCTGAGCCGTGTCCGCCTTGTCGGCCATGACCCAGGCGATGAAGGTCGACCAGGCCTGTTCGTAGGGCACGGGGTCGCCGCGCCACATCACATGGTTGTCGGTATCGCCGTTGGCCACGAGCAGGCGCTCGCGCAGCGCGAAGTGAAACCATTGGTAATGGTAGCCGCCGTCGTCGTTGTAAATGCCGGTGATATCGAAGATCGGAATCGAGGCCAGGCCGCCGTTACCCGCGAGTTGCAGCCCGGACTGCTGGGCTCGACGCATCGCGCCCGGGTCGCCCTGGCTGCGGTCGCGTGCGAAGTTGGCGTCGCGATCGTAACCGCCGGCACCGGCGTTCAGATCCAGAAACTGTGCGACCGAGATCGTGCCGGCATCGAGTGCGGCCAGCCCGTATTGCACCCCGATATTGTCGAACGGCCGCAGCGCGTAGCCGTCGTTATCGACGCCGTAGATATTGCGCGAGGCGTCATACACCGTAGGCCGCGCGCCGGTCGGATTGCTGTCCGGATCGTAGCGAAGATCGACCGGCACGGCATCGTTCCAGGCTGCATCGACCGCATAGCCGGAAATATCGCTGCCTTGCGGACGAACCGGGACCGGATCCGTCCGGCGTGCCTGGTCTGCCAGGTCGAGATGTGCCTGGGCTGTCTTGTTGCCGGTTACCGCGGCAATCTCGTCGTCGGAGAACTCGCCGGGATGCTGCTCCCAGTAGCGCTGGAGCAGTCGCCCATCGGAGGCGGATAGCGCGATCGTCAACGGGTCGGGGAAGGTACAGGCGATCAGGATACCGTCGAACAGCCCGGGGATACGGTCGGCCGGCAGGGCGCTGCCGTAGGAGCCGCCCGAGCAGCCCGCGCTGACGGTGAACTCCGGCTCGCCATGGTTCTTGATGAACTGTTCCTTGGACATCATGGCCGCTTCGCTGGCGAGCACGTGGTTGCAGTTGTTCGAGGCGTGCTGCAGCGTATTGGCAAACGTCGCATAGCCTTCGCCGAGCCGTCGCACGTTCAGCAACGTGAAGTCCGCACCGGCAATCGAGAGATTGCCCTGACTGGCGCCCTGGATGTACCAGCCGCCGGGACAGCCAAAACCCTCCACGGCGATCAGACGTCGATTCCAGCCCTTCGGCGGGTTGAACGGCGACGGTTGTTCCTCGGTGGTTGGATCGTGCAGGACGGCGCTCTGATAAATGCCCCGATCGACGGTGGCCGTATCCACACGGACCACGAAGGGACGCGTTGCACCGGTGCTGGTGGTCGTCATCGCCACGTCGTCCGGCAAGACGCCGGTATCGCCCAGGGGCACGAGTTCATCGCCGCCGTCGGGCAGATACAGGTAGGTGACCTGCGGCGCAGCCGTGCAGTCGTCATCCAGCGCGCCCTGCAGGCTGGTGCCATCGGGCAGCAGGAACTCGGCGGTCTGGCAGATGAACGGGTCCTGATGCGGCCCGGACACGATCGGCCCCGTGATGGGATAGGACGTCAGCTCATAGCGGGTCGAGCGGCCATCCTGGCTGGCGACCAGCGTGTTGCTACCGTCCTCGAGATCGGTCACCAGGCCGAGCATGTGCCCGGGCAAGGTCGGGCTGGGCTCGAAGGCGTCGGTGATGTCGACGCCGTTGAGCTGGACGGTCACGGCAGCGCCGCTGGGATCGGGCCCGATGTCAACGAGGGCACTGCCGCCCGAGACATACTCCGGCATCGAGGATACGGCGCGAACCGACGGCGGCGATCGGGGCGTGGTATCGCCTGTGGCGATGTCATTGTCGTTGTCTCCGCATCCCGCCAGCGCCAGCACGGCGGCCAGCATCGCTATGGACTGCATTGTTGTTTTCAGCGGCTTCACGTCGATCTCCCTTGATTGAAGAAACGCATGGATACAGGTCTTCAGCGCCCGGTCCTCCAGTGACGGGTTCCGCGCTATTGGAGCGCGGAACCCGTTGCCTGGGCGCTGTGCGTGGTCGTCGGCTTAGTGCCTGCAGTGGCTTCGGTGGGATCTAAGCTGGCGCGTTACTCACGAGCCCCGTCCGTAAACGGCGCAAGCAGATCGTCGATGGTGTACAGGTGCCCGCCCACCATCACCATCTGCACGTTGGCCGCGGCACGGATGTCCTCCAGCGGGTTGCCATCGACGAACGACAGGTCGGCGACCTTGCCGGGTTCGATAGTGCCCAGGTCGCCGCCGCGACCGACGTCGCGCGTCGGCGCCACTGTGGCGGTGCGCAGTGCTTGATAGGGCGTGAACCCGCCGAACCGTACCTGCGATTCCAGGGTCTGATGCAGGCTCTGTGCGACGTGGACCAGCGGTTCGTCGGTGCCGGCCCAGACCGAGCCGCCGCCCTGCTGAATCCTGAGCAGCGTTTCGCCTTCGCGGCGCAGGCCCTCACGCGCCACTGTCTGGTCGGTCGTGGTCGCACTATCGTATGTTTCCTGCAGGCTTTGCAGCTGCCACGGCATAAACAGGGTGGTGATACGGCGGTCGTTGATGTCCTCCGGATGTTCGTTGAACAGGGTGGAGCTGGCGAACGGCGTGTCGGTGATCGCCATCTTCGAGGCCGTCGCCAGATCGATGACGTCCTGATAGGTATGGCCGCCCAGGCTCTTGGTATGAGAAAACTCCCAGCGCTGGGTCGCCGACAGGTGCGACATGTCGTCCTGGCCGAAGCCCAGCGACGGGTAGAAGTAGTGCGAGAAGGTCGGCAGGCCCGCGTCGTGGGCCGCCTCGTTGGCTCGCTTCTGATAGTCGAAGGGCAGGCGCACGTACGTTTTCACCTGATCCATGCCCAGTGCGAAGATGCGTGACAGTTCGTTGGTGAACATCTTCTCGTTGGAGGTCGTGCGCATGAAGCCGTAGTAGATGCGCGAGCCGTTGATGTGCCCGCCGGTGGTGAAGGCGCGCGGGCCGACGAGTTTTCCGGATTCCAACGCTTCCTTGCGCGCCTGGCTGCGGTAGGCAGGATCGCCCAGCGAGACGACGCTGGTGATGCCATAAGACAGCAGCTGCCGGCCCAGGCGGGCGCCGACATAAGGGACCCATTCACGGTGCATGTGGCCTTCGGTCAGGCCTGGCATGACGGTCAGGTTCGACGCATCGACATAGCGCACGTTGTCAGCCGGCGTTGTATCCTCGTGATCGCGTATGGCAACGATCCGCTCGTCGGCCAGCTCGATATCGACATCGCTGCGCAGGCTCTGACTGGCGCCGTCCCAGAGCTGGCCGGCGTGGACGATGGTGTGCCCCTCGGGCAGCTGCGGTGTCCAGCTCAGATCGACCGGCACGGTCTGGGCATCGCCGCCGCCGGCCGCGATCGTGCGCAGCACGCCGTCGGCGATGTACATCAGCTGCTGAGAGTCACCGCGCCAGCTGATGTAGTCGGCGTTTTCGTCGGTGATCAGCTGCGGCGAGCCCGCGGCCTCGCCAGCCGGGCCGACCGGCAAGAGGTAGAGCCCGTCACCGCCGTTGTAGGCCATGAACTGACCGTCCGGCGACCATACCGGACCGTTGCCGGAATCGCGTTGGTTGATATTGCTGAACACATCGTCCGGGTCCGGCGGCATCTGCCGCGTTTCGCCGCTGTTCACGTCGACCACGAGGATATGGTTCCAGCCCTGGCGGAATCGCACCGAGGCGGCATTCAGCGCGGTCATGGCCAGCGTGTTGCAACTCGGGCCCCAGCTCGGTCGCCCGGCCTCGAACTGCTGCGAGAGCGCATCCACCTGGGTGACGGCGCCGGAGTCGACGTCGGCCACGTAGGTGATCGGCGGGGTGAACACGCCGCGCCCGGTCTGGAAGACGATGCGGTTGCCGTTCGGGCACCAGTTGGCGCGGTACTGGTTCTTGGCGGCGTACTCGTCGCCGGCGAAGGAGGCCAGCACCCGTTCGTCGCCGCTGTCCATGTTGCGGATATAGATCTGTTCGATGCCGTCGCGGTCCGATGAATAGGCCAGCGACTGACCGTCGGGCGACCAGGTCGGCTGCAGTTCGGTGAACGAATCGTCGGTGATCTGCTGCGGCGCGCCGCCGATGTCCATCACCCACAGATCGTTGAGCGCGACGAAAGCGACGCGGCTGCCGTCCGGCGACAGCGCGGGCGTGACGATGCCCTTGACCTGGGCGGCGGGCCGGTCGGCCCCGTATTCGTGTTTCTTGTAGCTGTAGGTCTTGCGGTCGAACGAGATCTTGGCCTCGAATGGAATCGCGTCGAGACTGCCCCCGTCGAGATCGCGCCGCTGTATCTTGCCGTCGGAGGTATAGAGCAGGCTGCTTTCGGACAGCCAGCGCGGCCGGAATTGAAAGACATCTTCGTCGTCGTCGGAGACCTGCGCGTCATCCACGTAGAGATGGTTGTTGCCGTCCACCAGCAGCGTGTAGGTGATATGGCTGCCGTCGGGCGACCAGGCCGGCGCGTTGATCTGACCGCTCGGCTGACGGATGAGCACGGCCGTGTTGCCACTCGCATCGGTGGCCTGAATGCTGTACTGGCCGTCGCCGGCGGCGAGGTCGCTCGGAGAACTCACGGTGTAGGCGATCCGGGTGCCGTCGGGTGACCAGGTCGGCTGATACTCCGACTCGGGATCGTCCGTCCACTGGGTGATATCGCCAGTGACAGTATCCAGCACCCATATATTGGAGTTGCCCTTGGTCGTCGGATCGTCGTTGCGGTCCGAGGCAAAGGCGATCTTGCTGCCGTCGGGCGAGTAGACCGGCCCGCGATCGTCGTACTGGCCCGTGGTCAGCGCCTGCACGTCGGAGCCGTCCGGCGCCATCGTCAGGATATGGTAATTATTGTCGGTATAGCCTTGGAAGACGATGCGCTGTCCGTCCGGCGACCAGTCCGGCCGGACGAAATCCTGTTCCGGTTCGTTGAGCCGGGTGGCCTCGCCGCCGCCACCGGCCATGCGCCACAGGCCGTTCTGGAGCCCGAAAATGAGGGTGCTTCCGTCGGGCGAGAGGTCAGCGTCCAGGTCGGTGCCTTCGGTGATCGTCACCGTCTCTGCCTGGCCGCCGCCCTGTCCGGAACTTGGCGGTGGCGGCGGTGAACCGCCGCTGTCGACGTTGCTGTCGTTGTCGCTGCAGCCAGTGGCAAGACTGCCCAGCAGCAGGGCAGCGGTGAGATAGCCGGTGGCAATAGCCGTATGGCTAGTTCCCAGCGGTGTATATCGAGTCTTTCCCATGACTTCTTCTCCGCTTTGTTTTCCCCTCGACCTTTCTTCTACGTCGCGTTTGTATCCGGCCGGAACTATCCCTTTGTCTTATACAGTCGACCAAATACGGGCGAGGTCTTTGTTGCATATGCAAACTTCTGCCGATCGGGTATGTGGTAATAGCAGCTTGACACTGCAAAATCGCCGTCCGGATCGAGCAGCAGCGCGGCGCGCGCGCGGCGTGTCGGGGCCCGCACATGCCGACGCGACGCCAGTGGCCGGGTCATATGGATGGAACCGGCAGCGAAATCCGTACAGCGCGTCTATACCGACACGTGACCATCGATCGACCGGAAGACCGGAGGGGGCGCTGTAGGACAGGCGGACTACGGGCGTGTTGCCGGATGAAAACGGGTGGGACGGCGCCAGCTGTACGCTTGCAGGAACACCATCCCGTGGCCCCTGCGAACAGAGCCCGTCAGAACGCGGCAAGGCCTGAGCGGTGAGCGGGGTGCTGGACCCGGAGTCTGCCGAGTCAGGGCTCGTGGCCGGGCGAGTGCCGCGCCGGGCGGCCTGTAATGTTCAGGCTGGCGGCAGGTTGCCGATCGCCTGTTGCTGGCGATCATCGCCACCGGGAGGCCGATGCCGTCGCGCACAGGGCACACCGATATTGGCTACCGAGACGCCGGGTCTGCCGACCGATGATCCCGCGCCCGAACGCGGCCGTGCGTCGCTAGAGGCCGAGCTGGACGAAGAAATAGCCCCACAGCCCGCCGGCGACGACGAGCATGATGATCAGCGCCATCCACACGCGCCGGTATTCGCGGATCAGCGTGGCGCCGCTCGAATCGGCATCCAGAAAACGCCCGATCGTGATCTCGGACATGCGCTGGCCTTTCATTTCCTCGAAACGGTCCAGTTCGTAGGTGCTGGGTTTGACGGCCAGACACATCACCACGAGCGTGATCGTGCCCAGCACGAAGGCCATCATCAGATTGTCGATACCGGCCGGATAGCTGATCAGCTCGTGGCGCTCGAGTTCGCCCAGCAGGATAAAGCTGATCGAGCCCACCAGCATGCAGGACAGCACGGCCGCGGCATTGGTACGCCGCCACTGCATGGCGGCCACGATCGTCGGCAGCCAGGCGACCGCGAAGATCGAGCCGGCATAGATCGAAATCCAGTAGATACCGGCCGGCCGTGCGATGGCGATGACACAGACGATCACCGACACGATCACCTGCGAAATACGCCCGGCGAGCACGCTGCGTTTTTCGTCCAGCTTCTTTTCGAACAGCTTTTCGTACAGATCGCGCGCCAGGGCGAAGCCGGTGAGCACGAACAGCGTGGAGGCGGTGGACATGATCGAGGCCATCAAGCCGGCCAGGCCCACGCCGGCCAGCACCGGATTAGTGTGATCCATGAATCCCACGATCATGGCGCGATCGGCCGGCTCGATGCCGGGCTGGATCACCTGCATCGCGCCCGCGGCGAGATACACCATGAGCTGCATGGCCGGGGCGAAGAACACACCGATGATGGCCACCTTGAGAATCACGAAATCGTTCTTGGCCGGGAACACACGCGAGACCAGCGCGGGCGTACAGGCAAAGAACAGAATCCAGACCAGGAACTGCGAGATCGACCAGCTCAGCGCGCGATCGTTGGCGCCGGCCAGGGTCCAGTAGCCGGGCAGGCTGTCGCTCAAACCACGCAGATTGTCCATGCCGGCCTGGCCGATGAGCATGGGCGAGATCACGAACGCGATCGCCAGCATGGTGAAGAACATCATGGTGTCGGTATAGACCACGCCATACATGCCCGACAGGCTGCAGAAGATCATCAGCGCGAAGGTGAAGGCGATGATGATCACCGGAAACGGCACGTCGATGATTTCGGCCAGCACCAGACCCGCGCCGATCAGCTGGATGATGCCGTAGCCCAGCAGGCCGATCACCATGAGGATGAGCGCGACCACGCTCACCCATTTGTTGTCGAAACGCCGGTCGAAGAAATCCATCATCGTCCGGCATTCCATGGCCTTCATCTTGCGCCCGATCCAGACCACCGCGATGAGCGTGCCGAGCCAGGCGCCGAACGAGCCCAGCGCGCCGATCACCAGCGGGCCTTCGCTATAGGAAATGCCGGCGATGCCCATGAGCGTGACCGCGCTCAGGAAGGTCGCGGCCAGCGTGCCGGTGAGCAGCAGGGTCGAGCCCTGTTCGCCCATCACATAGAAATCGTCGCGGTTCTTGATGAAGCGCGTCAGGCCCGCCGCGACCAGCACATAGGCGGCCAGCACGGCGACGAAGATCGTCAGCGTAATATTCATGTTCGGTCCCCGGGGATGGTGATCGCGGTTAGCGCTTGGTGTGGCGTTCGCGCTTGAGGCGCTGGATGGTCGGGCGGTATTCGCGCAACAGAATCGCGCCCACCACCACACAGCAGATCACCGTGGTCAGCAGTGCATTGCCGAACAGCATCAGAACGTAGGGTTTGAAGTCCATGGCAGCTCTCGTTTGATCGGATCAGGCGTGGCCGGCGCGGGCCAGCACCGCATTGAGGAGCACGTCTGCACCGCTACGCGCATGCTCGGGCTCGATAGATTCGGCCTCGTGGTGGCTCAGTCCATCAGCGCAGGGGATGAAGATCATCGCCGTGGGGCAATGGGTGGCCAGATGGAAGGCATCGTGGCCGGCGCCGCTGATCATATCCTGCCAGCGGCAATCCAGTGCGCGGGCGGCCTGTCGAATGTGCTCGATGCAGGCTTCGTCGAAGGGCAGCGCCGGACTGGCCCAGTGCACCTCGACCGCGCACGCGACACCGCGCGCATGATCGACATCGCGGGCGAGTCGTTCGACATCGGCGATCGCCGCGTCGACCATCGCATCGTCGGGATGCCGCAAGTCGAGAGTGAATTCGAGCGCGCCGGCGATGGTATTGCGCGAGGCGTCCGCGATATGGAGTTCGCCGATCGTCGCCATCAGCCCGTCGGTTTCGGCGAACCGCCGCTCCAACCGGTGGATCAACTCGGCCGCGGCGAACAGCGCGTCGCGACGCACGGCCATGGGGGTTGTGCCCGCGTGCGCTGCCTGCCCGGACAGACGGACGTCGAGCCAGCGAATCGCCTGGCCGCCGGTGACCACACCCACTGCGTTCTGGTTGTCCTCCAGTACCGGACCCTGTTCGATATGGGCTTCGAAATAGGCGTCGAAGGTTCGCGCCAGTGCGTGCTCGCCCGCCTGGCCGGTGGCCTTTAGGCTGTCAGACACGCTCATGCCGCTGGCATCGGTTCGCGCCAGTCCCTCGTCGAGCGACATCACGCCCGCGAAGACCGACGAGCCCAGCATTGCGGGGGTGAAACGTGCCCCTTCCTCGTTGGTCCAGTTGGCGATCTCCAGCGGCGCGCGCGTGGTGATATCGTGATCGTTGAGGGTGCGAATGGCTTCCAGCGCGGCGAGTACGCCGTAAACGCCGTCGAACCGTCCGCCTTTGGGCTGCGTATCCAGATGGCTGCCCATGACGACCGGCGGGCGGTCTTCGCGCCCGTTGCGTCGGGCGAACAGGTTGCCCATGGCATCCCGGGCGACCGTGAGTCCGGCAGCCTCGGCCCATTCGACGAACAGCGCGCGTCCGGCGGCGTCTTCGCCCCCGAGGGCCAGGCGACTGCTGCCACCGCCTGCGGTTGCGCCGATCTCGGCCATGGCCATCAGACTATCCCACAGGCGTTGTCCGTCGGTATGAAGCATCGGTGTGTCTCCCTGTTCGATACACCGCCGGCGCTGGGCTCACGGTCGCCGATCGCGCGCGTGCCCTGCAATCGCGGTTATTCGACTCTAATCTAGCGGCATGCGGGCGCTTACCGTCAAAGCACGCGATATTATGCTCATCATCAATACGGCTAATAAACGAGGGCGACAATGAGGGCAGACGAATGATCGGACGTGATCGGCCGGCCGAGTCGTCGATCAGCGTCCCGGCTCGGCGAACTCTGGCCGCGCGCCTGGACTGGAACCTGGTTCGCACGTATCGGGTGGTCGCCGAGGAATGCCATCTGTCCCGCGCCGCCGAACGGTTGTTCGTGACGCAGCCGGCGGTCAGCCAAGCCATCAAGCGTCTGCAGACCCAGCTCGGCTATACCCTGATTCGACGGCGTGGCCCGCGGATTTCGCTCACCCCGGCCGGGGAGGAGGTGTATCGCATCGCCCGGGCCGTGTTCGCCGACATGTCGAGCCTGGAGATGCCGATCGAGGGCGTGGCCGAACAGGTGGTCGGGCGGGTCAAGCTACTCAGCGTCAGCCGGGTTCATTCGGTGGCCTACAACGAATTCCTTATCGATTTTCATCGACGCCATCCACGTATCGAACTGGAAGTCGAGATCATGCGCGGCCACGACGTGCTCATGGCGGTAAGTCAGAACACTGCCTCGATGGGGATCGGCCTGTGTCGTGTGGATACGCCGCCCATCGAACGGCGGCTGCTGATTCCGCAGCGGTATGCGCTGTTCTGCGGCCCGCCGCATCGACTGTTCGAGGCGGCCGACATCGATATTGCCGCGCTGCGGCATGAGGATCTGGTCACGTTCATCGGCGACCAGTTGGGCGATACGCTGTCGCCGTTGACGCTGTTTCGCGAAAATCACGGTTTTCAAGGTCGCCTTGCCGCTTCGTCGTCCAATCTCGAGGAAGTCTGTCGACTGATCATGTGCGGGTATGGCATCGGCTTTCTGCCGGAGCATGCGTTCCGTCGCGAAGTCTCGCTGGGAATGCTGCGCAAGCTGCCGCCCGAGGCGGGTCTGGCCGACGTAGATATACAGTTGCTCTGGCACCGCGAACGACCGATGCGTCCGGCCGAGTCGCTGTTTCGTGACGAGTTGCTCACCGCCTTCGGCCCGGCTCGTGCCGAAGACGACCGTGTCTAGCGAGCTTCTGCGACCAGGGTGGTGAGCCGTTGGGTGACCATCTTGCGTCGTTCCAGGGCGGCCTGGGTCGCCATGGTGTCGGCCATCCGGCGGTCGCTGGCCGGCACCACCGACTGCACATAGCGGCGTTTGGCCTCGACATAATTTTGGTAGGGGCCGTTGCACTGAGCCTGGGCCCGCATCGCGGCCTGGCGCGCCGGCAGGGCCCGGTCCGCCGCGTACGGCATGGCGGCGTTGTAGGCACATTGCCAGTACGACTGATAGGCCGGCTCCGATGGGTCCGGCTGCGGCCCGCCGGCACAACCGGCCAGGCTGACCGCCAGGCAACCGGCGAGGCACGCGAGCCACCCGCGCCGCGTCATCTGCGGCCGCTCGGCGACGTCCCGGCCCGTGGCGTGGCCGGATCGGCTTTGGTCGATATCCACGGCGTCAACGTCGCTTCGGATCGCGCGGCGCATCCGCGCGCGGCGCGACATCGGACGGCCGATCGGTCTGCGCATCTCGGCCCCGGCGCTGTTGCTGGAAGCGGTCCCAGAACCGGCGCGCGGTGCGCTTGATCTTCTGCTGGTTCTCCGGCTTGCGAAGCCAGTTGGCGGCCATGACGCCGAGCGCTCGTCTCATCGGGGTGTCTCGTGTGGGAACGGCTTGGGTGGACCAACCCAAACTATGGGTGCACACCCGTCGGCATGCAACGATCGCTGTCGATGGCAGCGATCGTTCAAGCGGTCGGATCGTTGCCGGGCGGTGCTGGGCGAACCGGAATGCGGCCGATCCGGTTGCGCCAGTACGCCGGCCCCGTCTCGTGTACGGATTCGCCGCGCGCATCCACGGCCACGGTTACCGGCATGTCCACGATCTCGAACTCGTGGATGGCTTCCATGCCGAGATCCTCGAACGCGACCACACGAGCGTGACGGATCGCCCGGGAGACAAGATAGGCCGCCCCGCCGACCGCAATCAGATAGACGCCGCCGTGTCGACGGATCGATTCGCGCGCATCGGGGCCACGTTCGGCCTTGCCGATCATGCCGAGCACGCCCGCCTCGCCAAGCATCAGGTCGGTGAAGGCGTCCATGCGAGTCGAGGTGGTCGGACCGGCCGGGCCTACGGCTTCGTCGCCGACCGCCGCCACCGGGCCCACGTAATAGATGAAGCGACCGTTGAAATCCACGCCCTCGGGCAAGGGCTCGCCACGCGCGAACAGGTCGCGGATACGCTTGTGAGCGGCATCGCGGCCGGTGAGCAGATGGCCCGACAGAAGTAGCGTCTCGCCGGGCTCGAACGCCTGGAGATCAGCCTTGGAGAGCGTATCCAGATTCACGCGGCGGCCGGAATCGTTACGGCGAGTGATTTCGGGCCAGTCCTCGAGCGCGGGCGGGACGAAGTCGGCGGCACCGCGGCCATCGAGGGTAAAGCCGATATGTCGGGTGGCCGCACAGTTGGGGACAATGGCCACCGGTTTGTTGGCGGCATGACAGGGGTAGTCGTGAATCTTGACGTCGAGCACCGTGGTCAGCCCGCCGAGCCCCTGTGCGCCTATGCCGAGTGCGTTGATCCGCTCGAACAGATCCAGGCGCAGTGTCTCCGTGGCAGTCCGGGCTCCACGTGTCTTGAGCGCCTGTATGTCGATACTTTCGGTACACGCCTTCTTGGCCATGAGCATTGCTTTCTCGGCGCTGCCGCCGATGCCGATACCCAGAATGCCGGGCGGGCACCAGCCGGCGCCCATCAGCGGTATCTTCCCGAGCACCCAGTCGGCGATGTCATCGGAGGGGTTGAGCATGGCGAATCGCGTCTTGGCCTCGGATCCGCCGCCCTTGGCCGATATCTCCACCCGGATTCGGTCGCCGGCGACCAGCTCGGTATGAACCACCGCCGGCGTGTTGTCGCCCGTGTTCGCGCGTGCGCCGGCCGGCTGGGCTACGATCGAGGCACGCAGGGGATTGTCCGGATTGCGCCAGGCCCGGCGTACACCTTCGTCTACCAGCGTCTGCAGATCGTGTTCGCTGTCCCATCGAACCTGCATGCCGACCTGTACGAACACCACGACGATACCGGTGTCCTGACAGACCGGACGGTGGCCTTCGGCACACAGCCGCGAGTTGACTAGAATCTGGGCCATCGCATCGCGCGCGGCCGGGGATTGCTCGCGTTCATAGGCGTCGTTCAGAGCGCGTACGAAATCCGGCGGATGATAGAACGAGATGTATTGGAGGGCGTCGGCGACGCTCTGAACGAAGTCGGATGCACGGATCACGGTCATGGCAGCGAACGGACGGGGGGCGATGGGGAATGTTCGCGCCCCGGCCCATGGCTTGGCAACCGCCGCTTCCAGCCGCGGCGGGCGGCCGGCGCGCTGCGCAGCCGGGCCATGGCATTCGAACGCCGTATGACCACACCAGGCCGCCGCGGCTCCCGCCCGACCGGGCCGATGCGCTGACAGGCCGTGCTATGTCACTGGTTCGACAGCGTCAGGTAGGCGGCGGCGCTGCCAGCTGACAGCAACTCAGCCCGCGCTGAACAAGTGGGGATTATGTAAACACTTGATTTGACGATTTTTCTGTCTATTCTCCGCGGCTCGAATTGCCCGGATGCTTCCATGTCGATCGTTACATCCTTTTCGCTCGGATTCAGCCTGTCGATGGATGCCTTTGCGGCTTCGATCGCACAGGGGGCCCAGCGCCGCCAGACGCGCTGGCGCGAAGCGCTGCGTGTGGCCTTCTATTTCGGGGCGCTCGAAGCGGTGCTTCCACTGGTCGGTTGGACCCTGGGGCTGATGCTGGGATCGGTAATCGCGGCGGTGGATCACTGGATCGCCTTCGCCGTGTTACTGGGTATCGGCACCAAAATGATCTTCGATGTCGGCGGGACGCAGGCCCGGCCCGACAGCCGTGGCCGGACGGGCCGTGCCCGGTTGCTGTTGCTGGCGCTGGGCACGAGTATCGACGCGGCAGCCGTTGGCGTGCCGCTGCTTGTGATGGGCGTGCCGATCGTCACCGCAGTGCTGATCATCGGTGCCACGACTTTCGCGATGACCTGCCTGGGCTTCATGCTCGGCGGGATGGCGGGCAAGCAGGTGCCGCGCTACGCCGAAGGCTTGGGCGGCTGTATGCTCATCGGCATCGGCACCTTCATTCTGCTTGAACACACCGGGCTCGTCTGATCCCGCCGTCGCGAGAGCGAGGTGCCGGTCCAGCGGCACGGCGAAACGGAGCCACAGATGACGCACGCTCGAGGCGATATCCGTATCGGTATCGGCGGCTGGACGTATGCACCATGGCGCGGCACGTTCTATCCGTCCGATCTTCCACGGACGCGGGAACTCGAGTTTGCCGCAAGCCGGCTGACGACCATCGAGGTCAACGCGACCTATTATGGCAATCAGAAGCCAGCGACCTTCGCCCGCTGGGCATCGGTTGCGCCTGCAACGTTTCGTTTCGCGCTCAAGGCGCCGCGTGCGGTGGTAGCCCGCAAGCGTCTCGATGAAGCCGGCGAGGCGATCGAGCGGTTCACGGGCTCCGGTATCGTCGAGCTCGGCGACCGGTTGGGCCCGCTGCTCTGGCAGTTGCCTGCGTACAAGCGCTACGAGGCTGATGAATTCGCTGCCTTCCTGTCGTTGCTATGCGATCGGGTCGCCGGGCAACGATTGCGCCACGCCGTTGAACTGCGTCACCACAGCTTTGCCTGTGTCGAGGTGGTCGCGCGCTGTCGGAAGGCCGGCGTGGCGATCGTTGTGGGCGACGACCCGGCAACTCCGACCATGGCCGATGCAACCGCAGACTTCGTGTATCTGCGGTTGCAGCGCGGGTGCGACGATATCGAAACCGGATATACGCACGCCGCGCTCGATCGTTGGCGTGATCGGGTTCGGCAGTGTGCCGCGGGTATGGCGCCGGACGGGCTGTCGCGAGTCAGCGAGTCCGGGGATAGGTCATACACACCGCGCGATGTCTTTGCCTATTTCATCCGCGCGGGCAAGCGGCGCGCGCCGCAGGCGGCCATGGCCCTGCAGGCGGATCTGTAACGCAGGCCTCTGGCGCGCGTACCGGGGCGATCAGCGGGCGCGAACGAGCAGATTCTGATGGGCGACCCCGATCCGTCCGGCCGTGTCATAGAGCGTCGAGCTTGCCAGCCCCACACCGTTGGGCTGTGCGATCGTCTCGCTGTCCAGACCGATCCATTCGCCGATCGGTGCCCGGTGCAGATATACGCTCAGATCGGTGTTGGCAAAGACATGCGTGTCGGCCGGCAGGATCCAGCTGAGCCCGTTGCCGAAGTCGGCCGCCGCGACGGCGCGCATGGCGGGGGTGTTCGGTTGGCCGGCGATCAGCGGTACCCGTAGCCGCAACCAGGCCGCCGCGGGGCCGGCGACGCGGCTGCTGCCCCTGGCGAAACGGATCTCCATGGCCTGATCATGAAAGGATTCGCCGCTCGCCATGCCCGGCGCTTCGAATCGCTCCCGGCATTGCGTCGGGGCCGGATTCAGCAAGCACTCGTCGACCCGCGGTACGTGGACCGGCTGTTCGCGCCGCATCAGAGCTACGGCACGGCCGACCGGCGCGTCGTCGTGGGCCAGTACCAGCTCGACACGGCGCGCGGTGCGCCCGCGGCTGGCCGTGGCCGTGACCGTCAACGGTGCAATCGGCACCGGCCGGGTCAGCTCGAAGGTAAGCCGGGCGAGGACGAAGTCTTCTCCTGCGGCCTGCTGTGCACAATGCGCGAGCAGTCCGGCTGGCGCGCCGCCGTGCTGTGCGTGCATATCCCAAGGCCCGCGCGCGAGGCCAGTGGCATGATAGAACGCGCCGTCGCGGATGAACACGCTCTGTGCAGGGATCGAAGCCATAGCGGTGTGTCCGAGCTCGTGGGTGGCTGTGCATCCTGCCACGACGAACGGCCCGGACCTATCCGCCTCGCGCGCCGGCCCCGTCAACCGAAGGAGCCGGGCCCGGCAGCAGTCCTGAGCAAGCATCCGGGGTAGCCGTTGGCAGCCACGATGGCCCGGACAGGGCGATCCTGGGCGCCACCGCCGGCGTACGGGATGATTGCGCATAGATCTTGCGGACTGCTGGGAGGCGGCAGCAGTGGCTTGTTCGCGGATTCGTTGACGTGCTCGAACCAGAGTGGCGACATGCAAGGTGGCGGCGTGTGTACACACGATCTAGCATGGCGCCTGACCTGTCGCACGCTGTCTCATGGCCAACTCGTCCGGACGACCATCACGCAAGCCGCCTGCCCGCCGCCGCCCGCGTCCGGCCGCCGCGCGGTTGCTGGCGTTCAACAAGCCATTCGGCGTGCTCTGCCAGTTCAGCGACGGCGAGCGTCGGGCCACCCTCAAGGATTTCATCGACGTGCCCGATGTTTATCCGGCCGGTCGTCTGGATCGGGACAGCGAAGGACTGTTGCTGCTGACAAACGACGGCCGACTTCAGGCTCGAATCGCCCATCCCAGGCAAAAGATGATCAAGACCTACTGGGCCCAGGTCGAGGGCGAACCCGACACCGGGCAGTTGGACGGGCTACGGGCCGGCCCGAAGCTCAAGGATGGTGCGACCGCGCCGGCCGATGTGGCCGTGATGGCCGAGCCTGCGCTGTGGACGCGCGATCCGCCGGTGCGCTATCGCAAGACCGTGCCAACGACTTGGCTGGAAATACGTATCGCCGAGGGACGCAATCGACAGGTCAGACGGATGACGGCTGCCGTCGGGCTGCCCACGTTGCGGCTGGTGCGCGCAGCCGTCGGCGACTGGGCACTGGGGCCGTTATCTCCCGGGCAATGGTGCGAGATCGATATCGGTGGAGGCGGGAGGCCCTAGTCGGTGCGCTTCGACTGGCCGACACCGGTGCCTTCGACGCGTTCCTGACTGCCGTCGGGATAAACCTTATAGGTCTCGCCACCGGAGGCCGCCGGACCGACCGCGCCGCTGCGCTGGGCGGCCGTCATGCCGGCTTCGAATTGGGCTTGGGTAATACCTTCCGCGTTCGCGTTTGCTGCACTGTTTTCGATCGTGCCGCGGGTATCCAGCGTGTCGTAGAGTCGACTGACCCGCGCGTCGGCCTCGGCCTCGCTCTGGCTGATCACGCCGTCGCCGTTGCTGTCCAGACGCTGGAACATGGCCGAGGCCGAGTCGTCGCCCTGGGCCAGTGCCGTGCCGGCGATAGCGACCAGTGAAACGATGGTGATCTGCTTGAGCATGTGCCGCTCCCTTTGTTGTTGTACGTCCGCAGACATTGGCCAGTGGTCGATTAATCGATGCTGAATCCGCCTCACGGCCTGCGGCGGGCATGAAAAAGGCCGGCCCGCCTACGCGGACCGGCCTGAGTGTAGACCGAGCGGCTGGTCAGGAGACCTTCAGTTCGCCCTGGTGGCCGCTGGCGGCCACGGTCGCGATGGTGTCGTTGAAGGTCTGGCTCGGACGCATCACCTCATTGGCCATTTCGTGGTTCGGGAAGTAGTACCCGCCGAGATCGACCGCGTCGTCCTGAACGGCGTTGAGCTCGTCGATGATGCGGTCTTCGTTGGCCGCCAGTTTGTCGGCCAGCTCGCCGAACGTCTGCTTGAGCTCGTCGTCGCTATCCTGTGCGGCCAGGGCTTCGGCCCAGTAGAGCGCCAGATAGAAATGGCTGCCGCGGTTGTCGAGTTCGCCGACCTTGCGCGATGGCGACTTGTTGCTGCTCAGGAACTTGCTTGTCGCCTTGTCCAGCGCATCGGCCATGACCTGGGCGCGCTGGTTGTCATAGGCCTTGGCCAGATGCTCCAGCGACGCGGCCAGCGCCAGGAATTCACCCAGCGAATCCCAGCGCAGATGGTTCTCGCGCAGCAGCTGACGCACGTGACGCGGGGCCGAGCCGCCGGCACCGGTTTCGAACAGGCCGCCGCCGGCCATCAGAGGCACGATCGAGAGCATCTTGGCGCTCGTGCCCAGTTCCATGATCGGGAACAGGTCGGTGAGATAGTCGCGCAGTACGTTGCCGGTAACAGAGATGGTGTCCTTGCCGTCACGCACGCGTTCGAGCGTGTGATTCATCGCCGCGACCGGCTCCATGATCGAGATATCCAGCCCGTCGGTATTCAAGTCTGCCAGATAGCGCTCGACCTTGGCGATCATCTGGGCATCGTGTGCGCGGTCCGGGTCGAGCCAGAATACGGCGGGCATGCCGCTGTCGCGCGCGCGATTGACCGCGAGTTTGACCCAATCCTGGATCGGCGCGTCCTTGGCCTGACACATACGCCAGATATCGCCGGTATCCACGTCGTGCTCGAACAGCACCTCACCGGCGGCATTGGTGACCTGCACCTTGCCCGGGCCGGCGATCTCGAAGGTCTTGTCGTGCGAGCCGTATTCCTCGGCCTTCTGGGCCATGAGGCCGACGTTGGGCACGGTGCCCATGGTGGTCGGATCGAACGCGCCGTTCGTCTTGCAGTCCTCGATGACCGCGTCGTAGATACCGGCATAACACCGATCCGGAATCACCGCCTTGGCATCGTACTGGTCGTCGTCGGCGCCCCACATCTGGCCGGAGTCGCGAATCATGGCGGGCATCGAGGCGTCGACGATGATGTCGTTGGGCGTATGCAGGTTGCTCAGTCCACGGTGCGAGTCGACCATGGCCAGCGGTGCACTCTCGGTGTTGATCCGGGCGATATGGTTTTCGATGGCGTCGCGCTTTTCATCCGGCAGGCGCTGGATGTTGGCATACAGATCGCCCAGCCCGCTGCGCGGATCGAAGCCGACCTCCCGCAGTGCCTCGCCGTGTTCGGCGATGACGTCCTTGTAGAACTCGCTGAGCACCATGCCGAACATGATCGGGTCGGAAACCTTCATCATGGTCGACTTCAGGTGTACGGAGAACAGTACGTCCTTGGCCTTCGCATCGGCGATCTCGTCGGCAATGAAGCGGCGGAAGGGCGCAGCGCGCATCACCGCGGTGTCCACGATTTCGCCGGCAAGCACCTCGGTTTCGGGTTTGAGTACCTGACGCTCGCCGTCGTCTCCGACGAACTCGATCTTGAGCGTATCCTCGGCGTCCATGGTCCGGGACTGCTCACTGGAGTAGAAGTCGCCGTCGTCCATGTGTGCCACATGCGCCTTGGAGTCGCTGCTCCACTCGCCCAGGCGATGCGGGTACTGACGGGCATATTCCTTGACCGCTTGCGGCGCACGCCGATCCGAGTTGCCTTGACGCAGCACCGGATTGACAGCGCTGCCCTTGACCTGGTCGTAACGAGCCTTGAGCTTCTTCTCCTCGTCGTTCTCCGGCTCTTCCGGATAGTTCGGCAGTTCATAGCCGAGCTGCTGCAGTTCACGGATGGCATCCTTGAGCTGCGGGGTCGACGCGCTGATATTGGGGAGCTTGATGATGTTCGCCCCCGGGTCGGCAGTCATCTCGCCGAGTTCGGCCAGATGATCGTCGAGCTTCTGATCGTCGTTCAGATAGTCGGGGAAGTTGGCGATGATGCGCGCAGCCAGCGAGATGTCCCGGGTTTCCACATGAATGCCGGCGGAGTCGGTATAGGCGTCGATGATCGGCAACAAAGAACGGGTCGCCAGGGCCGGAGCTTCGTCGGTAAGCGTGTAGATGATCTTGGGAGTCTGCGCCATCGGGATGAAAACTCTATTGCGTTGAACGATAAGAAATACTTGGGGCAATTATAAACTGTCTCAACCGTTTTGACGGCTCAACGGCCCAAGTGTTCCCCAACCCGTTTCCATACGCCGGCGTGTGTTGGCGTGGTTCGCGCCCCGCTTCTCCGGATCGATTTACCGACTTTCTATTGCTCCTTCCGAGCCTTGCCTTCGAGGGGAATCAGATCGCTGCGGGTGCGCCCATAGAACAGAATCTTCGAGCGGTCGTAGTGCGAGAAACCGTAGACGGGCATGCCTGCGTCCAGCGGTGCGCCCGTCTTGGCGTCGTAGAACACGGCCAGCAATTTGGCCACGCCCGTGCGTTCCTCACTTTTCCAGAGTGCGAGCTCCGGTGTCTTGAGCGAGCCGGTCAGAGGGATCGGTACGCTCGCGCTCGGAATGCCGAACAGTTTGGACGTGTTGTCGATCGACAGGGCGCCGTTGGCGATCTTGAGTATCGCGTCGGCCTGGTCGACGTCGTCGGTGAGGCTGTAGCCCTGTCGCAGTAGCGCGGCGTTGACGCTGTTCAGCGCATAGAGGTTCTTGTAGTCCTCACTCGTGCCGAACAGGCTGGTATCGACATAGATCGTGTTTCCGGCGGGCAGGTTGGGCTTGATCTGCGATGCGGCATGATCGGCTGCCGTGGACAACAGCAGCTGTTGGCGGGCAGTCTGCTCCGGGTCGGTTTCGCGCAGGGTCGTACAGCCTGCAAGAACCACGGCGGCGGCAAGTAACGGGGGCAGGTAGCGGGTCATCATGTGCGATCGTCCGGTCCGATTGGTCCGTCGAGCCTAGCAAAACCCGCGCGACGACGCGGGCGTACTGACAGACACACCTGACGGTTGTGGGATACGCGTAGTAATGCGGATTGTGCGCAGGGGTGCCCGGTCGTAGAACGGTATAGCCGGCTGCCGCGGGACGATGCTCGATAGCGGGCGTGGTATGTCGCGGCCAAGATGGCCGGCATCATCGTTTCTTAGGAGCCATGCAATGGTTGATGAAGATCGCAAGAAAGGCACCGCCGACAAGGTCAAGGGCACCATCAAGGAAGGTGTCGGCAAGTTGACCGGCGACGAGCAGAAGGAAGCCGAGGGCAAAGCCCAGAAGAACAAGGGCAAGACCCAGGACAAGGTCGGCCAGGCCAAGGACAAGGTTCGCGACAAGCTGAACAAGTAGTTCAGACCGCTCGCATACAGCGCGCGTCCGGACTGGACGCGCGCTTTTTTTTGTCGCGCCGGTAGCGTCTCGAACTATCGTTCTTGTGTCGGCAATTTTTGGCGCTATGAATGGTCTCATGGAGAGACTTCAATCAAGGTAGCGCTGAATGAACATGATTCGTACCACGGCCCTGCTGGCCGGCCTGACCGTGTTGCTGGTGCTGGTGGGCCGCATGATCGGCGGCAATGCGGGCATGGTGCTCGCGCTGGGTTTCGCGGCTGTGATGAACTTCGGCAGCTACTGGTATTCGGACAAGCTCGTGCTCAAGATGCACGGCGCTCGGCCGGTGGACGAAGCCTCGGCGCCGGAGTTGTACCGTGTGGTGCGGGAATTGTCCCAGCGAGCCGGCCTTCCGATGCCCGCGGTCTATATCATGGCCTCGGACACCCCGAATGCTTTTGCAACCGGACGCAACCCCGAGCATGCGGCTGTTGCAGCCACTGCCGGGCTGCTCCGAATCATGAATCGCGATGAATTGCGCGGCGTGCTGGCCCACGAGCTCGCGCACGTGCGGCATCGCGATACGCTCATCAGCGCCATTGCCGCCACGTTTGCCGGTGCGATCGCCATGTTGGCGAATATCGCCCAGTTCTCCATGATCTTCGGCGGTGGTCGCGACAATAACAACGGCGGGCTGATCGGCAGTCTGGCCATGATCTTTCTCGCGCCGCTAGCGGCCAGCCTGATTCAGATGGCCGTGTCCCGTTCTCGAGAGTACGCCGCCGACGCCGGCGGGGCCGAGATATCGGGCAACGCCATGGGCCTGGCAAGTGCCTTGCGCAAGCTCGAGCAGGGCAATCATGCTCATCCCATGGACAGCGCCCAGCGTAATCCGACCACTGCGCACATGTTCATCGTCAATCCGTTGTTCGGTGGCAAGTTCGGCAAATTGTTCTCTACCCATCCCGACACCGCGGAGCGTATCCGTCGGCTCGAGGCCATCGCGCGAGGCGGGACAGCCTGACCCGGTCGTTCGACACGTAACCGTCGTTGCCTGCCGTACGGTGTCTGGCTGAAGGCTCTTCGCGAGCCGCGTGTGGCGGGATGGACGTGCGATCGTCGAGAGTGTGCGGACCGTGGCTGGATCGTCCCGTGGGCGAGCCAGCCGGCCGACCTTCGGCGGCTGGTCCTCGGCATCTAAAAGGTCGATAGATCGAACGAGAGCGCACGCGCAGTTGCGGCTAAAGGGGCACACATGTCGTAACACAAGCCAGCCCACGGGCGGCGGCCGGCGGCGGATTCGGGCCGGGTTGCATGCATGAATACGATCGCCTGCCGGACCCATACCGGTCCGGCGAAGCCCGGTGTCGGTGATGTGACCCGTTTCATCGATCGCTGCCCATGTCTTGTCGCCGTTGCTCGATCTCGCGGCTGAGGCGGTCGCTCCGGCGATCGCTGTCCGCGCGCGGCGTACGCATGGTGTTAGGCGCGAAACGACGCGTTGCGTTGTCGGACGTGGATTTCCCACGCAGCTCGGCCGGCGCCGAGTCCCGCTGCTGCGTCGCCTCGGGCAGTGCGCGCTGGCTGGCCGGTGCGGCGGGGTCGATCGCACGGCCGTTGTTGCTGCCTCCGGTGGTATTGAAGGTGCCGGCCGTCAGGGTGGTCGAGATCATCGCCAGGGCGGCGGCCAGTACGAGTCGTATATGCATCGTCGATCGTCCCGAATCATGGAAGA
The DNA here is from genome assembly GCF_040361275.1 of Salinisphaera sp. T31B1. Lineage (NCBI taxonomy): Bacteria > Pseudomonadati > Pseudomonadota > Gammaproteobacteria > Salinisphaerales > Salinisphaeraceae > Salinisphaera > Salinisphaera sp. T31B1. The sequence goes on from NZ_APNH01000004.1 coordinate 59,553, forward strand.
GTGGTAATGTCGAATATCTGCATTCATCGGTTCCGGACATGAGCTTACTACGCAGCCTTGCTTTATTGGGTCTGTTGGCGACAGCGATACCGGCGATGGCCGGCCCGCCCGCGCAGGGGATCGAGGCGCTGGCCACCGCCGACGGCCCGATCACGTTGTATCCGGTCCATCATGCAAGTTTCGTGATGCGCTGGAACGGCCACACGATCTATGTCGATCCGGTAGGCCCGGCCGAACGGTATGCCGGGCTCGGTGCGCCGGACCTGGTGCTGATCACCCACGGTCATGGCGATCATCTGGATACTGATACGCTCGACGCGCTGGATACCGGCGATGCGCTGATGGTGATGCCGCAGGCGGTCGCCGATGGACTGGACATGTCCCATGGAAAGACACGCCGCGTTATGGCCAACGGCGACCGTATCGATACGCACGGCATGACCGTTGATGCCATGCCCATGTACAACCTGCCCGAAACGCCCGATTCACGGCACCCCAAAGGCTGGGGCAATGGCTACGTGCTGAACATGGGCGGCAAACGGATCTATATATCGGGCGACACCGAAGGCACCGATGAAATGCGCGCGCTCGAGAATATCGACCTGGCGTTCGTGTGCATGAATCTGCCCTATACCATGGGTGTGGAGCAGGCGGCCGATGCGGTGGCCGAGTTCGCGCCGGCCACGGTGTATCCGTATCACTACCGCGGCCAAGATATCGAACGATTCAAGACGCTGGTCAACCAGGCCAATCCGAATGTCACGGTGCGTCTATATGACTGGTACGCAAGCCCGGATGCATGACACGGGTACGCCCACGTCGTAAAAGGCCGGTCGCGACCGGTGATTGATCGACGACGCTTCATTCAGGCCGGCGTGGCCGCATTCGCCCTGGGCGGGGTGGCGCGCGCGGCGAGAGCGATCGGCTCGCAGCCGAAGCTTACGCCCGAGATGTTCGGTGCGCGCGGCGACGGTACCACCGACGACAGTCACGCGTTCGCCGCCCTGGCGGAACGCGTGAATACTCTGGGTGGCGGTCAGGTCGAGCTGCGTGCCACCACATACCTGGTAGGCGTTCAGCGCATAGATGCCAAGGGCCGGCTCGCCGCCGCTGGGCTGCTGGCCTTCAGCGGCTGTACGCAGCCGCTGATCGTGCGCGGCAACGGGGCGCGTCTGCGTTGTGCCGACGGTCAGCGGTTCGGCGTATTCGATCTCGACGGGCAACCGCTGACCGGCCGGCATGGCGACAAGCACGGCCGGCGCGTTCTCAGCCCTTATCGATTCATGATTCAGGCCGCGCAATGCAGCGGCCCGGTCGAGATCTCGGATCTGGAACTCGACGGCAATCTCGGCGCCCACGTGATCGGCGGCAAGTACGGCGACAAGGGCTGGCAGATCCAATGCCATGGCTTGTCGCTGCGCAATAACAGTGGAGGCGAGTCGGTGCACAACGTGCATTCCCATCATCATGCGCTGGACGGGTTCTATATCGACGGTGTGGATCGGGCGACGCCCGGGGTGAGCCGACGGCTGGACGGGCTGGTCGCCGACTACAACGCCCGTCAGGGTATGAGCATCGTGGGCGGTCGCGGGTATGACATTCAAAACAGCCGATTCACCCGGACCGGGCGGGCCGGCTTGTTCAGCGCGCCGGGGGCCGGGGTGGATATCGAGGCAGAGCGCGGCAAGCGTGTGCGCGGCCTCAATTTCCGCTCCTGTCGTTTTGCCGACAATACCGGCGTGGGAATGGTCGCCGATACGGGCGACAGCGCGGATGTGGGTTTCGACGACTGCACCTTCGTGGGTACCACATCGTGGTCGGCCTGGCCGAAGAAGCCACGTTACCGGTTTGACGATTGTCTGTTCGTCGGTGCAGTCGTCAACGCGTATGGCAGTAAGGACCCGGCCCAGGCGACACGGTTCGAGGCCTGTCGCTTTGTGGACGACCCGGCGCTGTCGCCGACCGGCCATGTCTATCTGCGCAAACAGCTGATCGCCGATCTGGCGCATGCGACCAACGTGCTGTTCGACCGGTGCCGCTTTATCCTCGATCATGAGGGCGTGCTGCCCTGGAGTGTCGGGCCGATCTATCGTGACTGCGTGATGCGCCAGCGCTCCGACAAGGTCGCGCATACGCGTGGCACCTACCGCGGAACCACACGGATCGATGGGCCGGTCAAGCTCGCCAAATCCCGGATCGAGGGCACCGTGGTGCTCAACGGCAAGCGGCTGTCGGGTCGCCGCTAGGGGCTGTTACCGTTTCGTGTGAGGCCGCGCCGAAAGACTGTCGTGCGGCAAGGCGGGGCGCCAGCACGTGGCGCGTATTGCCGCAAAACAGCCTTTGTCCCGAAGGGTTGGGCCTCAAATCGCCCCGGACGGCGTTGCAAGTCTTGTCCGTGACGATTTGAGGACTTCAACGCGGCGCTCGCACGGAACGGCAACAGCCCGTTGCACGCCGGCCGACCGGCGGCGGGTCACGCCTCAGGACTTGAGCCGATAGCCGGTCTTGAATATCCAGGCGATCAGAGCCAGGCACGCGGCCAGAAACACCGCGATCATGCCCAGGCTCAGGCCCACGCTGACATCGGCCACGTCATAGAAACTCCAGCGAAAACCGCTGACGAGATAGACCACCGGGTTGAGCAGCGTGATCTTCTGCCAGATCGGCGGCAGCATGTCGATCGAATAGAACGTACCGCCCAGAAAGGTCAGCGGGGTGACGATGAGCAGCGGCACCACCTGCAGCTTTTCGAAGTTGTCGGCCCAGATACCGATGATGAAGCCGAACAGGCTGAAGGTGATGGCGGTAAGCGCCAGAAAGGCGAGCATCCAGAACGGATGTGCGATCTGCAGGGGTACGAAGAACGTGGATGTGCCGAGGATGATCAGCCCGAGGACCGCGGATTTGGTCGCCGCCGCGCCGACATAGCTGATCACGATCTCCACATACGAAATCGGCGCCGAAAGCAGCTCGTAGACGGTGCCGATGAACTTCGGGAAATAGATCGCGAAGGACGCGTTGGAGATGCTCTGGGTCATCAGCGAGAGCATGATCAGGCCGGGCACAATGAATGCGCCGTAGCTCACACCCTGGACCTCGGTGATACGCGAGCCGATGGCCGAGCCGAAGACCACGAAATACAGCGAGGTGGAGATCACCGGCGAGACCACGCTCTGGAACAGGGTGCGCCAGGTCCGGGCCATTTCGAACTTGTAGATGGCGGCTATCGCGTTGAAGTTCATGCGTCGTCCCGGTTGTGCACCAGCCCCACGAAGATCTCTTCGAGCGAGCTCTGCTGGGTGTCGACGTCGCGCAGGCGTACGCCCGCGGCGTCCAGGTCGCGGAACAGGCTGTTGATACCGGTCCGTCGGTCGTTGGCGTTATAGGTATAGATCAGGGCCTGGCCCGCGTCGGTGAGCGCCAGGTCGTGTGGCGCCAGCGCGTCCGGCACGGTCTCCAGGGTGTCCTGCAGATGCAGCGTGAGGCGCTTTTCGCCGAGCTGACGCATGAGTTCGTCCTTGTTCTCCACCAGCACGATCTCGCCGGCGTTGATCACGCCGATACGGTCGGCCATCTGTTCGGCCTCTTCAAGATAGTGCGTGGTCAGAATGATGGTCACGCCGTGCGCCTGCAGCGAACGCACCACCTCCCACATGCTGCGGCGCAGTTCGACGTCGACACCGGCGGTGGGTTCGTCCAGGAACAGGATCGACGGTTCATGCGCCAGCGCCTTGGCGATCATCACGCGTCGCTTCATGCCGCCGGACAGCGTCATGATCATGCTGTTGCGCTTGTCCCACAGGGCCAGATCCCGCAGCACCTTCTCGATATGGGCAGGGTTTTTCGGTTTGCCGAACAGTCCGCGCGAGAAACTCACCGTCGCCCATACCGTCTCGAAGGCCTCGACGTTGAGTTCCTGTGGCACCAGACCGATGCGTGAACGCGCGGCCCGATAGTCGGTGATGATGTCGTAGCCGTCGGCCAGCACCTGACCTGCGCTGGGGTTGACGATGCCGCAGATCACGCTGATCAGCGTGGTCTTGCCGGCCCCGTTGGGGCCCAGCAGGGCGAAGATCCGGCCGGCCGGGATATCCAGATCTACGTGCTTGAGCGCCTGGAATCCGGAGTCGTAGGTCTTGGACAGGTCTCGTATCGATATGATCGGCTGCAACGGCGCGTTCCTTGTCGACGGGTGAATTCGTGCCGCGCGGTCCGGGATGACCGGGCCCAGGCATGCCTGATCGATCGACGGATCGAACGCAAGCGCATACGACGGACGGCCCCGGATGGATCCTTCGGCGACGGATTCGCGTAGATTGATACTGACAGGAGGCAGATCATGACGCATGACGACACTACGGGCTATCACCCGCTCGCTCGCGCCTTCCACTGGCTGGTGGCGGTGCTGGTATTCGCTGTCTGGCCGCTCGGCGCGGTGATCGAGTACGTCAAGGACGATGCCAAGACTTCGTTCTATCTATGGCACGAGTCGTTAGGCTTCACGGTGCTATGGCTGATGCTGGCTCGACTGTGTGTGCGTTTTCTCACCCGCAGGCCGCCACGCCCGGCCATGCCGCGCTGGCAGGCGGGTCTGGCCGACAGCGTGCAATGGGCGTTGTATCTGGCCTTGATCGCCATGCCGATCAGCGGATTTCTCGCCACCAACGCGCACGGTTTTCCGCTGGAGTGGTTCGGTCTGCTGCCGGTGTGGAGCCCGATCGGCAAGGCGCCGGACCTCGCGCCCGTGCTGTCCAGCATCCACGGCTGGATCAGCTGGACCATACTCGCGCTGGTCATCACCCACGTGCTCGGCGCGCTATACCACCGGATCTGGCGCCACGACGACCTGCTCTCGCGCATGCTCTAGGCGGCCCGGCCGGACGACCATTCACGGTGCTCGCCGTTCCGCCGGGCCGTGTCACGTTCTTGGCCCTAGTGGCTGTCGCCGTAGATCGGTTGCCGGTGTCGACGCAGTATCACCAGCAAGGCGCCTACCCAGAACAGCAGCGCACCGATCAGTAGCGCCTGTCGAAACACGATCTGCACATCGAACGACTGGGTCAGCGTGTTGAGATTGATCAGCACGATCGCGCCGCCGATGACCACGCCCAGTATCTGTGCCGGCATGATCCGTACGAGCCAGGCGGCCAGCGGCGCGGCGAACAGGCCGCTCACGGCAAAGATCGCGACCCAGGTCCAGTTGATCTGGCCGACGCCGAGGGCGACGAGAAAACCGAGCGTGCCGGCAATGGTGACCGCGAACTCGGAGGTATCCACCGATCCGATTACCTTGCGTGGCTCGATGCCCTTGTGCGCCATCAAGACCGGTGTCGAGATCGGCCCCCATCCGCCGCCGCCGACGCTGTCGAAGAACCCGGCGACCAGCGACAACGGGATCAGCTTCCAGCGCGGCAGCTCCGAGCTCGCCGGCGTTGTGCTGCGTTCGCGAAGATAGGTCGCCAGGATGAAGATGCCGAGGCCCAGCAGGAAGATCGAGACGTACGGCTTGATCAGGGTGCCGGGGATCCAGCTCAGAAAGCAGGCCCCCGAGAACGCGCCGACAACGCCCGGCAAGAGCATGCGACGGACCAGGCGGGTATCGACGTTGCCCAGACGGTAGTGCGAGGTGCCCGAGGCGGCGGTGGTCGCGATCTCGGCCAGATGGATCGAGGCCGACGCCACGGCCGGTGTGACGCCCAGTGCGAGCAATATCGACGACGAGGTCAGGCCGTAGCCCATGCCGATGGCGCCGTCCACGAGCTGGGCGATGAAGCCGGCGATGCCGAACAGTAAGAGTTTTTGCATGGTTGAACGCTCGAAAGATGCAGACGACGGGAGCGCGACGCGATCCCCGGATACGAACGTTATGCTCGACCATGAAAAACATAAAAGAATTAGAAAACCGATTTATAGTTCTAAAAGTAATTATTAAGGTGGCGTTGGATACGTCGTGACCACATCGGCCCCTGCGTCGTAAACTCGCGCCGGTACGGCCCATATCGACCGACCGGACAGGCACAATCGATGAATTCCGATCTGCTCGTGGTACTCACAACCCTGGGCCTGTACGCGGGCCTGGTGATCAGCCCGGGCCCCGGTTTTGCCCTGATCACACGCATGGCGATATCGGGCCGGCCGGCTCGCGCTTACTCGGCCGCACTCGGTTTTGGCGTGGCCGCAACGTTCTATGCCGGGCTGACCATGGCGGGCCTGGCGGTCATGATCGAACGCATCGGCTGGCTGGCCGGCGCGATTCAGATCGCCGGCGGTTGTTATCTCGTTTATTTCGGCGTGTCGGCCTGGCGGGCGGCCCGCTCGACGGACGCCGAGCCCCCGGCCGGCGCACAGCAGCAATCCGCAAGCCTCTGGCAGAGCTTTCGTATCGGCGTGCTCGTGGATCTGTCCAATCCGAAAGGCATCGCGTTCTTTCTGAGCCTGTATTCGGTCGCGATCCCGGTCGGGACTGCGGCCTGGGCCAAGGCCGCGATACTGATCGGCGGCTTTGCGATCGAAGTGGCCTGGTATTCGCTGGTGGCCCGTCTGTTCGCCAGTGCCCCGGCACGCGCGCTCTATCGTCGCTTCGGTGCCTGGATCGAGCGTGGTATCGGTACGCTGCTCACCGGGGCGGGCCTGCGCATGATCGTTTCACGTCTATCGTTCTGATCGGCCTCGGCGCCGCGTGCGCCCGATCCGCGCGCGTGCAGGCCATCTCATATCGCTTGGCCTTGCCCTGGCGGGCAGTGCGATGCTTGAAAAAAACCTCCTGAGGGCCTTGAAACACCCGCCGCCGGGATCAACATCCGCGGCAGTTGATTGCACGATACAAATATCGGGCCGGGTGCATGCCCGGGAACCTGGGCAAGGCAATCAACCGTGGTTTATCGAATGACTCAATCAAGGAGGTCCTGGCGATGTCGGCCATCTACCACACGTTCTCGAAATCGATCATGGTCGTACTGCTCGCCGCCTCGGTGTGCATGCCCGCAGTGGCGATGGGGCTGGCCTATCAAAGCCACCCGCAGTCCGCCCAGGCAGGGGCGGCCAGCGGCCCGTCGGCCATGCAGTACATGATCCGTCGGATCGAGACCGACTGATCCGACGGCGGGCCGCTGGCAGTCAGGCGCCCACCCGACAGGATTCCAGCCGCGCCAGCCCATAGCGGGCGAGCAGGGGGCGAACGTCGTTCAGCGGCTCGATATCAGCCGTGGTCACGACCACGTCCGGCCGGCGAGGCGCTTCCATCGCGGGGCAGTCGCCGATCAGGGCGGCGACCCGCGCGGCGATGCCCCGGCCCGAGTCGACGAAGGCCAGCGGCCGCGGGCAGGCCGCTTCAAGCGGACTGCGTACCAGCGGAAAATGAGTACAGGCCAGCACCACGGTATCGATTCGTTCGCCGTCGGGCTGTTCGAGCAGGCCGGCGAGCGCCATGAGGGGTGCGTGCGTATCGTAGCCGCGCCCGGCGAGACGGGCTTCGACATACTCGACCAATGCCGGCGCGCCGTGGCGCACGACACGACAGCCGGATGCGAAGCGTCTGGCCAGGTCGTCGGTATAGCGCTGGCGAACGGTCGCAGCGGTGCCCAGGATGCCGACGACGCGCGAGGCCGTGCGCTCGGCGGCGGTCTTGATCGCCGGTACGGTGCCCACGACCGGTACGCTCAGGCGCTGGCGCACGGCGTCGAGTGCGATCGTCGACGCGGTGTTGCAGGCCACGACCACCATGCGTGGCCGGTACCGGTCGGTCAGCCGTGCGAGCACATCCGGTATGCGGGCACGCAGGTCGGCGTCGTCCCGTTCGCCGTAGGGGTAGCCGGCCGTATCCATCGCATAGACCACCGGCAGTTTCGGCAGCTGACGGCGGATATGAGCCAGGATGGACAGCCCGCCCACGCCGGAATCGAACACCAGCAGCGGCGCCGATATCGGATGGCCGTCGAACACCGAGACAGACGTGGCCCTCGGCTGGCTCAGCAGTGAATATCGCAGCAGAACACGCGCTGCGGGTCGGCCGGGTAGGCGATCGACAGGGTGATGCACATGTTGGTCCCCGTGCCCGACAGATACGGTCGCGAAATCTTGTGCCGCCTCGGGTCGCTGATCGCATCGCGGAAATAATGGCGACGGAACCACGTACCGCCGCTGGTGTTGGCGATCGGTCCGGCGTCCGACCGTTCCGCGGGCGCGTTGGAAAAATGCACGAGTTCGTCGCCGTTTTCGTTGAGCAGATAACAGCGGGCAGTGCGCGGCAGGCGGAGCAGGGACTGGCATGTCCGGGCGAGCGGCTCGCCCCGGGCAATGGCATCGGCGACGGCGCGAAACACATCCACGTAGGGTGCCAGCGCCTGGCGTTCACGTCGGTCCTCGACCTGTGCCGTTTCCACGAAACGTGAAGTCAGCGATTCAAGCGCGGTGGTGGCGATCAGCGGGGTCCGGTCGATCCGGGCACTGGGTTCGGCGAAATAGAATCCTTGAACGAAATCCACGTCGGCGTCCATGGCTATCAGCGCCTGCTCCTCGGTCTCCACCCCTTCGGCGAGTACCAGCGCTCCGGCCTCGTGGATGAGGGCTACGAGATTGGGCAGTATCCGGTGCAGCCGCCCGGAGCGGTGCTGGCCTGCTTCGACGATCAGCGATCGGTCGAGCTTGACGATATCCGGTGCGAGCCGCCAGATGCGATCGAAATTGGAGTGGCCGCTGCCGAAGTCGTCCAGCGCCACCAACGCCCCGATCCCACGGAAGTATGCCACCGCTTCCTGGAGCAGCGACTCGTCATCGATGCCGGCTTCGAGAATTTCGATGACGAGCATGCTGGGCGGCAGGCCCATTTCGTTGAGCGCGTCGTGCAGACGCCCGTCCATATACCGCCGCTCGGCGATGGTCGTGGGATCGATATTGAGAAACAGCCACCGGTTCGACGGCGCGATATGTGCGAAATTGTGTACATGCAGCGCCTGGCAGGTGTCGTCCAGTTCGAGCGTGGCCGTGCGATCGGCGCTGAGGCTGTCGAACAGCGCGAGCGGCGAGACCGGTAGCTGGCGGTTGTCGGTGGCACGCAGCAGCGCTTCGTAACCAACCGCCCGGCGATGACTGAGCCCGAAGATCGGCTGGAAGACGCTGGTCAGCTGGAAGCCGTTGAACAGGCTACGTCGGCTCCGTACGGGGCTGGCATCGGAATGGACGACGCTCATGATGACGGCTGCGGTTTCCTTCGATGATACGGATACTCAATCCCGCGCGCATACCCCTGACAGCGGATCGGCTTGAGATGGGTCGCGTAGGACGGTCGCGTGATTTCAACGCTCTCGGTCGTGGAACTCTGTCGATTGTATCGGACGCTATCGTCGGAACTGAATGGCCGCGGCGCTTTATTCATCGGGCGGGGCGACGTCGATTGGGGTCATGGGCGGCAAAAACCCGACGATATAAGTAAAGATAGCTGCCAAAGAACACGCCGGCCACATAGAACGGGGCGCTCAGGTAGCCGGCGCCGAAGAACAGTCCCGCGGCCAGCGGGCCGGCCGCGCGCGGCAACTGGATCGCCATGCTGGCCGTGCTGGTGGCCACGCCGCGACGTTCGGCGCGCACCAAGCTCACCGTGAGCGCCTGACGCGCGCCAGCGGTGCCGCGATTGAGCGCCGAGCGCGCAATATGTACACAGGCTGCCATCCAGAAGGTCGGCATCAGGGGCAGGGCGAGCAGCAGCAGGAGCCCGGCACCGCGCATCCATACCACCGCATTGACGATGCCAGTCGTGCGAACCAGGCGTCCGGCCCAGACGGACGAGACGGCGGTCACCAGATAGGCCAGCGCCATCACAGGCGCAATATCGGCCGGCGAACGCCCGAAGCGAACCGCGAACCAGTAGGCCATCAAGGGGCCAACCAGCCCAATCGCGATCCCGTTGAGCGCGTTGATGCCGAACAGCCGTCGCAGCAGGGCGTTTTCGGCGCGGTGGGTCGCGGTATCCGGCGGTGTGTCGGGCGCTCTCGTCACGGCCCGGGGCCGATGCATATCACCGGCGCATGCGAGCAGGATCAGGCAACAAAGCGCACCGCCCAGAGACAGACCGAACAGCGGGCGGAACGCGGCCGCGCCGCTCAGCCAGGGGTCGAGCAGAACAGGCAGGCCGCTGAGCAGGGCGCCGACCGCCATGCCGGAAAAGCCGATGGCCATGTTCGCACTGTAGACCCGGCCGCGATCCACCGCTGCCAGCGGTTGTGATAGCCAGGCCAGTTCGACCGGGGCGAAGGGGCCGCTGCTGCCATTGGCGCCGCGGCCGAATCCGCCCACCAGCGCAGCCGGAATCAGCCAGTGCGGATCGGCGGTCATCAGCGCAGTAGTCGCCGACAGTCCGTGAAGTACTTCGTAGACGAGCAGGAAGCGTTTGCGGCCGAAGCGGTCACTCAACGGGCCGGACACACTCACCAGCAGCGCATCGGCGAGCAGGCCGGCAGTGAACAGGGCGCCGATTGCCGGGGCGCGCCAGCCCAGCGCATCCAGATACAGCGCGAAGCCGACGATCAGCGCCCCCTGGCCGATACTGCGAGCCCCACGCGCAGCCAGTAGCAAGCGCGTATCGCGCGGCCAGCGGAGGCTGTTCAAACCGCTTGCCCGGCGCCGTCGGAGACGCGCATTGGGCAGGTGTCGTCACATCGCCGGTCCGAGTCGTGCGCGTCTGCGGGGTTGCAGGTGTTCAGGTGGTAAAACACGAACGTGGCCGTTCCCCGGCCGGGCCATGCATTCATCCGCACGACTGCGCCGGCTTTATCGGTCGGGCGGGGCATAGGCAATCACAGACTCGCGGGTGAGCACAGGCATGAGGTGATGCCCTGCAGCGGCAGTCATCAGATGTTCCGGGCCCCTGGCCGGCCCGATGCGTATCGCGATCCATGAAGAGTTCCCTGGTCGTTGAGTGTCGGCCAGCCGTTGCGCAGTTGATACCGGTCGGGACCGTCGATCGGCGGGCAAATGCGCAGGTTCGTGTCGGCAGGGCACGGCCCCGAGGCCGGCCGCACGAGTCGCTGTATTATGAACCATCGGGCCGGAGCCGCTCCGGGCCCGTGAACTGTCCGTGCCGAGACGGCCCTCGGGACAGTGACCCTGCCATTGCCTGTGCGAACGGGGCGCCCTGGCGATGGTCGCCCCGGCGCCGTTAATGACAGGTTCTGTCAGGGGGCGGCCGACGACAATCCGCCGCAAGCAAGCGACCGCTTCCCGGCGCGGGCTCTGTATCTGGACGGTGGTGAGGCGTACGGGCCGATAATTCCACAGCGGCGGGCGGTCGGCACAGGACGCCCCGCCGCCCGCGAATCAGCGTTTGAACGGCCTGTCGTATACGGCACGATCCAGCTCGCCTTCACTCTGGCCGACCAGTGTGGTCACCATCAGGTCGCCGGCGACGTTCACGCTGGTGCGTGCCATATCGAGAATGCGATCGATGGCTGCGACCATGCCGATTGCTTCCAGTGGCAGGCCGACCTGCGAGAGCACGATCGAAAGCATCACCAGCCCGGCGCCCGGTACACCCGCGGTGCCGATGGAAGCCAGCGTGCCGGTCAGAATGATCATGCCGTAGTCGGTCCAGGACAGGTCGATACCCATCATCTGGGCGATGAACAGCGCCACCACGCCCTGATAGATGGCGGTGCCGTCCATGTTGATGGTCGCACCCACGGGTAACACGAACGAGGCCACCCCGCGGGAGACGCCGAGGTTGTCCTGGGCACAGCGCAGGGACACCGGCAATGTGCCCGAGGACGACGCCGACGAATAGGCCACGATCAGCGCATCGAGACTCCCGCGCAGCCAACGCACCGGATTGAGTCGGCCGATGCCGGCCAGCAGACCGCTGTAGACGACCAGCACGTGCACCAGGCTGGCCAGATACGCCACGCCGATGACCTTGATCAGCGGCAAGAGCACATCGAGCCCGTGCTCGCCGGCCACGGCGGCGATCAGGCCGAACACGCCGATCGGCGCGAACGCCATGACGATTTCGGTGAGCTTGTACATGGCCTCGGCAAAGCTTTCGAACAGGCGAACCACGGGGTCGCCCTTTTCCCCGATGAGCACCAGCGAAATCGCAAGGCCGATCGCGAACACGATGATCTGCAGGATATTGGCGCTGGCCATCGCCTCGACCGGGTTCGTGGGGATGAGTCCGACCAGGATCTTGGTGAGCGTGGGTGCCTCCTGGGCATCGACTGGCGCGTCCACGCTCATTTCCACGCCGGCGCCCGGCTGGAACAGCGTCGATGCCGCCAGGCCGATGGCGATGGCGAAGGCGGTAGTCAGCAGATACAGCGCGATGGTGCGCAGCCCGATCCGACCCATTTTCTGCGGGTCGCGCATGGCGGTGATGCCGACGACCAGCGTCGAGAAGATCAGGGGCACGATCAGCATCTTGATCGCGTTGATGAACAGATCGCCCAGGGGTTGCAGCCAGGCGGCCCGTTCGCCCAGCAGAGCGCCCACAATGGCGCCAAGCACAAGACCGGCCAGGATCTGTTGCCACAACGGGAATCGGGCCCACAGGGTAAAAGGGCGGTAGGTTTCGTCGGGTTCGGTCATGAAGGTGCTCGAAGTCCGGATAATCGCTTGCAGTATGCAATTATCGAGCCCCGGCCCCCCGTGCCTGCAATCATCCCTTCGGCGTAGTCGTTGTCGTGTGCTGCCAGGGTAGACAGGCCAGGTCGACGTTGCCGCCGGTCAGGATGACGCCGACGCGGCGGTGGGCGAACGGCTCGGGTTGGGCGAGCACGGCGGCCAACGGCACCGCGCAGGAAGGCTCGATGACAATCTTCATCCGCTCCCAGGTCAGGCGCATGGCATCGACGATCTGTGCTTCGCTGGCCCGGAATATCGCGTCCACCTCGCTCGAGACGATCGACCAGGTGAGCTCGCCGAGCGATGCCTTGAGCCCATCGGCGATGGTGTCGGGGGCATCCTCGACCAGACGCCGCCCGGCGGCCAGTGAACGCCAGGCATCGTCGGCGTTGGCTGGCTCGCCGGCATAGACGGACAGCGATGGGCGAATACCGCGACATGCGATCGCGGTGCCGCTGATCAGCCCACCGCCGCCGATCGGCGCAATCACCGCATCCAGGTCGGGCACCTGTTCGAGCAGCTCGAGTGCGCAGCTGCCCTGGCCGGCGATCACGCGGCTATCGTCGAAAGGGTGCACGAACTCCGCGCCGGTTTTTTCCAGCACGTCGGCCACGGCCTCGGCGCGGGCCGTGTTCGTGGGTTGGCAAAACACGATGTCGGCGCCGTACCCGCGAACGGCATCGATCTTGGCGCGGGGCGCGGTGCGCGGCATGACCACGGTACAAGCGATGCCGCGACAGGCCGCGGCGCGCGCCAGCGCCATGCCGTGGTTGCCACTGGAATGGGTGGCCACGCCCCGGCGGGCCTGGTCGTCGGTGAGTGAGAATACCGCGTTGACCGCGCCGCGCGATTTGAACGCCCCGGCCTTCTGGAAGTTCTCGCATTTGAAAAACAGCGAGGCACCGCTCATCCGGTCAAAGGTCTCGCTGGTTAGCACCGGTGTGCGATGGATCCACGGCGCGATACGCGACCGGGCACGCTGGAGATCGTCGAGGGAAGGACGGTTCATGGGCATGGGAAAAAGCAGTGGGCGGGCCTTGTTCATTCTGCCTGAACGCTGTCCCGTGGCCACGTGGCGACGATGAACCGCCCACGGCGGCGATCGCCGGTCGGCCTCGTCTGTCAGTGGCCCGTCAACGCGCGGCATGGGTGCGTACGCCGCCGCCTCACCGCCATATTCGGTCGAGGCCCGGGCTGGCGACGTCTCGTTGTGCGGCGGGCTCACCGCACGGCCGCATCCGGCGACGCATGAGCCGGTCTGCGGATACGGGCTCGCACGAAATCCGGCCAGACCCTAGAATCGAGCCCGATCCGATCGATTCGACTGCAAGGATGGCCGCTGCATGATCATGCGTTTTGTCTGCGAGATAGACGGCGATGAGCATCTCGTGGATGCCGAGACGCCGGAACAGGCCGCTCAGGAGGCCGCCCGGCGTCACGCCGAACGACCCGGCCAGACGACCGCACCCGTCGGCCGCTACACGGTCAACGTGGCTGAAGCCAATGAGGCCGATCTGCCGCTGATCGCTGGCGACGACTACATCGTCGATACCCGGCCCTGAGGAGATCGCCCCGCAGGTCGGCCGACCGTCGGGGCGATCGCGGCATCAGGCGATGCTGTCGACCACGCCGCCGTCGACGCGCAGCGCCGCGCCGGTGGTCGCCGAGGCCAGCGGCGAAGCGGCATAGATGACCATGTTGGCCACTTCCTCGACCGTGGCCGCACGCTGGATAATCGAACTCGGTCGTTCCTTTTTCACGAATTCCGCGGCGAACGCCTCCATCGACTGGCCGCTGTCCTGCTGGCCGTCGTGCAGCATGTCCTGGACACCCTCGGACAGGGTCGGCCCCGGCAGGACAGCGTTGACGGTTACGCCGGTGCCCGCGAGACGCTTGGCCAGACCGCGCGAGATCGACAGATAGGCGGTCTTGGTAAAGCCGTAATGGATCATGTCGGCGGGTATATTCAAGCCCGATTCGGACGACAGGAAGATGACCCGGCCCCAGCCGGCCTCGACCATCGCCGGCGTGTAGGCTCGGCTCAGGCGCACCCCGGACATCACATTGACATCGAAAAACCGCTGCCACTCGTCGTCGGGGATATCGTAGAAATCATGCGGGCCGAACAGACCGACATTGTTGACCAGAATATCGACCCTCGGCTCGGCGTCGACCAACTCACGGCAGCCATCGGCCGTACCAAGATCGGCGGCCACACCCCGGAACACCGCGTGCGGTTGTCTTGCGCGGAGGGTCTCGAGAGCCGTATCGACACGCGCCTGTGTACGGCCGTTGACGATGACCGTTGCGCCGCTTTCGGCCAGACCTTCGGCGATGGCCAGGCCGATGCCCACCGTCGAACCGGTCACGAGCGCGGTCTTGTCCTTGAAATCGATCTGCATACGAATTCCTGTGATGACGAATGAAACAACACAACAGCGAACATGCGTGCGTGACGGTCTCAATCAAGCGATGGCACCGACGCCGGCACTGGCACGGTGATTGCTGTAACCCGAGCACAATGCGTGGCCCGGCCGGTGGCGGCTCATTAGACGTATGGCGCCTTTTGCCGCGCCACCGGTTGGACTAGACTCGAAAAACGCGCCGCGTTGCGGCGAGGCTTTATTACCATCACATGGGCGGGGGTACCTAACACCATGATTTCGAAAACACTCAGAATCGTCATCGCGGCGACGCTGGTCTTCGGCGTTGTCGCGCTGGCCGGGGCCAAGACCTTCATCACGATCGGCTCGGGCTCGACCACGGGTCTGTACTATCCGACCGCGGTCGGCATGGCCAAGATTCTCAACGAGGCCGGCACCGACGTGCGGGCCAACGCGCGTTCGACCGGCGGTTCGGTGTTCAACGATCGTGCCGTGGGCGCAGGCCAGCTGCAGATGGGCATCAGCCAGAACAACGTCGCCTACTATGCCTACAACGGCACCGGCGTCGAGGCCTTCCAGGACAAGCCGGTGAAGAATCTGCGTGGCGTGGCCGTGCTGTATCCGGAAACCATCCAGATCCTGGCCCGCAAGGATTCCGACATCAAGACGATTGCCGACATGAAGGGCAAGCGCGTCTATGTAGGGGATATCGGCTCGGGTACGGAGCAGGATGTCAAGAACCTGTTCGGTGCTTTCGACATGTCGATCGATGATCTCAAGGCGCCGGTGCGCGGCAGCGCGGGATCCGCCGTCGGCCTGCTGCGCGACGGTCAGATCGATGCCATGTTCTACACCGTCGGCCTGGGTGCGTCGGCGATCACCGAAGCGGCGCAGACGGCGCCGATCAACCTGGTGTCGGTGGACCCGTCCAAGATCGAGCAGCTCCATGCCAAGTACCCGTTCTATACCGAGATCGACATTCCCGGCGGCACCTATCCGGGCATGGATGAAGACGCCACCGCCGTCACGCTCAAGGCGATGCTGGTGACCTCCTCGGATCTGTCGGAAGACGCGGTCTATCAGTTCATGGAAACCGTGTTCTCCAAGAGCCAGAAGGCGTTCTACAACGATATCCAGAACCCGAACCTGAAGAAGTACTTCACCCTGGACACCGCCCTGGAGGGCATGTCCATCCCGCTGCATCCGGGCGCCGTGAAATTCTTCAAGCAGCACGATATCGAGATCACGGATGACCTGATGCCCCCGTCCTGATTCGAACGACAGGACGCTGGGTTGAATGACCGGACCCCGGCCGCGCTGGTCGGGGTCTTTTTGCTTGGCACTCTCGGACGGGGATGAACAGCAAGATGAGCGAGCATGTAAGCACCGAAGCCGAAGACATCGTCAAGGGCGAATACGGCGGGCGCGAACCGAACATCGTCTGGCAGCGCTGGCTGCTCGTGATCATCGCCGTGGCGTGGAGTCTGTTCCAGCTCTACGCGAGCTACTTCGGTACCCTGAATCCGCAGAAGATCGGCTCCATCCATCTCGCGTTCGGCTTTGCGCTCGCCTTCCTGGCCTATCCGTGCAAGGGCGGGGCGGTCGACCGCATCCCCTGGTACGACTGGCTTCTGGCCGCGGCGAGCGTCGCCACCGCGCTGTATATCCTGTTCGACTACTACAATATCGTAGTCATCCAGGGCGGCCTGCCGACCACCCGGGATGTCTGGGTCGGCTCTGCACTGATTGTCTTCCTGACCATCGCCGCCAGCCGGATCATCGGCTTCGCGCTGCCGATCATCGCCGGCATCATCGTGATCTACGGCATCACCGGCCCGGCCGGCATCATCCCGCTGACGCCGCCGGATGTGTTGTATCTGCACAACGGCTACGACTGGCCGCAGGTCATCCAGCAGCTCTATATCACCACGGAGGGCATCTGGGGCACCCCGATCCAGGTGTCGGCGACGTTCGTGTTCCTGTTCGTGCTGTTCGGCGCACTGCTGGACAAGGCCGGCGCCGGTCAGTACTTCGTCGATCTGGCCTACAGCGGTCTGGGCACCTTCCGCGGCGGCCCGGCCAAGGCGTCGGTCGTGGCCAGCCTGCTCACCGGCGTGATCTCGGGTTCGTCCACCGCCAATACCGTGACCACCGGCACGTTCACCATTCCCCTGATGAAGAAGATCGGTTATCCGCCGGTCAAGGCGGGCGCGACCGAGGTCGCGGCGTCGGTCAACGGTCAGCTCATGCCACCGATCATGGGGGCGGCGGCCTTCATCATGGCCACCTTCATCAACATGCCCTATTCACAGCTGGTCATTCACGCGATCGTACCGGCGGTGCTGACCTATCTGGGCCTGTTGTACGTGGTGCATCTGGAAGCCCTCAAGCTCGGTCTCAAGGGCATGCCGCGCGCCGAGCTGCCCCCGTTCTGGCCGACCTTCATCAGGGGCGTGCATTATCTGCTGCCGGTGGCCTTCTTGCTCTACGAGTTGATGTGGGTGCAGCTGACGCCCGAACGCAGTGCACTCAACGCCACCTTCGCGCTCATGGGCCTGATTCTGGTGCAGGAGGCCGTCAAGGGTCTGCGTGGCAAGGGCGGAATCGCCCGCGGTCTCTGGCAGGGCGTGCGCCTGGTGGTCGAAGGTCTGGAACTCGGCGCCCGCAACATGACCACCATCGCCATCGCCACAGCGGCCGCCGGCATCATCGTGGGCATGGTCACGATGACCAATCTGGGCTACGGGCTCACCCAGGTGCTGGACGTGCTCTCAGGCGGCAATGTCTGGATCGTGCTGATTCTGTCGGCGATCACCTCGCTGATTCTGGGCATCGGCCTGCCCACTACCGCCAACTATATCGTTATGGCCGCACTGGTCGCCCCGGTGATCGTGAATCTGTCGCAAGCCGCGGGCATGGACGTGCCGCTGGTGGCCGTGCACCTGTTCGTGTTCTATTTCGGCATCCTGGCCGACGACACGCCGCCGGTGGGCCTGGCCGCGTATGCGGCCGCCGCCATATCGCGCGCGGACCCGATCGCCACCGGTGTTCAGGGATTCATCTATGACCTGCGTACGGCGATTCTGCCGTTCATGTTCTTTTTCAACCCGCAGCTGCTGCTCATCGATGTGGGCAGCTGGTACAACGGCGCGTGGGTGATCGCCACCGCGCTGGCCGGCATGCTCGGTTTCGTCGCCGCCACCCAGGGCTACCTGCAGATCCGCATGTACTGGTCCGAGCGGCTGGTGATGCTGGCCGGCGCGCTCCTGATGATCAAGCCGGGCGGCTGGACCGATGCCCTGGGCATCGCGCTCATGGCCGCGGTCGTGTTCTTTCATCGGTATCGGGCCGGCAACGATCCGGGGACGGTCGCCGGGACGGCGTGACGGCCGCGGTCCCGGTCGCGGCACGGGAAGTCGGCCCGGTCGGCTCGAAGATCGGGTGGCTGTCGGTATGGCGTCGCTCCCCGCAGTCCCAACCGCCGCCGGGGTGTTGTTGTTACGGCTCATGGCACGTCGGTCAACGGGCGTGGTCGGTCGTGTCGGCCGGCCAGCTGAGCGGCTCCCGTCGTGGTCGATCGTCGCGTGCGAGCCCGCGTGCGATGCTTCAGCGCGCGTGTCGGGAAGGCCCTTTCGCCGGCTGCGCCAGAAGAGACAATCGACGAGCGTGCCGGGCGAGGGGCGCACCGCGGGGTGGCTGGATCGCGCAATCCGACGCACAGACCGGAACTCGATCAAGTACAGAACTTGGTTCGGGAATCTCGAGGGTCAGGTCATGCTCGTGCGTATTCGCCCCGTCGCGCGGCGACATGGACGCACGTCGGCGAGGGGGGTGACCGGCGTACCGCGCCGGCCCGGGCAGCTTGTCTGAGACCGGCCCGAACGATCCGAACCTGAAATCGTTCTGGAGCCGCATCTCGTCGGCACGGGCATCTGCGTGAAGCGGCCTAGTCGACGCTGTGTCGACAGCCCTCAACCGGGGGCTGGAAGTTTGCCTGGTCGCAAGTGCAGCAGCACGCCGGGGAATCGGAAATGGGGCACGCTGCGGACATCCGATCGATCACGCGCGTGCCGCCATTATGGCCCTGGGTTACCCCGGTACGCGCGATCGCCACAATTCCTGACTAAAAAAGACAAAAAAAGGCCCGGCATGCATGCCGGGCCTGAACAGATAACGGCAGGTTCAGCGTAAACCTAGCGGTCGGGCTGGCTCTGTTGCCATTGTTGATACTGTTTCCATTCCTGCCAGTCCTTGAAGCGTTGGTATTCCGGGGAGTCCTTGGACATGTTCCGGAAACGCTTGTAGTCCTGGAAATCCTGAAAGTCCTGACGCTGGGCTGCCGACGGCTCGGGCATCGGCTGCGGCTGAGCCGCCACCGGGGTGGCCGACGAGTCGGCCGTTTGGGTATTGCCGCGGTTGATCAGCGCCGGCTGGGAACGATCGGACGAATAGACGCGGACCCCGTCGTCATACGAGCCCTGATCGTCGGGCGCCAGAAGACCGGGGCCTTCGGCCATGCGGTCGCCGGAGCCCGCCAGGTTGTCGTAATCGGCGGGTTGGGTATGCACGCCCGCACAACCGACGAGCAGCATCGCAGATGCGATGCTGCCCGCGGCAAGGCGTGATGTGGTTCGGGTCACGCGTTGTTTCATACTCGGATCGTTCCAGCTTTTAGAGGAATTTCAGGCGGGTGCCGAGGTACAGGGCATTGATGTCCTGGGCGTCGACGTCGGACCCACTTGAAACAACATTGCCAGCGTCGTCCTTATTCGTGAAGTCAGCATTATCCAGCGTGTACAAGTGGTACGAAGCGTACAGCTCGACGCTCTTCATCCAGTTGTATACATAGGCCAGACCGTAGCCGCTCGCTTCACTGCCGTCGTTGAGCAGATCGTTGGTCTGATTATAGCTCAGTTCGAAGTGATGCTTGTCGATGATATAGCCGACGCTGGCATAGTAGTTGTCGGCACTCGGGTCGCCGTTCTTGTAGTTCCGGTGCTTGTAGGAGCCGGTGAAGTTCAGGCCCGAGGGCAGCAGCAGCGAAGCCGATCCGCCGGCCTCCTGGAAACGCGCGCCGTCGTTGATAACGGTGCCGTCGGGTTCGATATCGCGGCTTTGCGACTGACTGTCGAGATAGACACCGACTAAGCCAAACTTGCCCCCATTAGCGAAATCGCTCTCATAGCGACCGGCGAGTTCATAGGCGTGGCCATTATCTAGGCTGGCCGACAAAACCGCGCCGCCGATGCTCGGCGTGTCGTAGCGCACGGCATTCTGGCGCGACAGGGAATCGAATGGATTGAGCGCGCCGCTCAGGTTGGTAATCGTGTTGCCGTCATTGTCCAGAAAGCTGATGCCGGCATGGTAAAAGGAGGCAGCGTTGCCGCCGCCCAGATACATAGCGCCGGAATAGTTCAGCTCGGAGGAGCCGTTGCCCGCGCCGTCGAGCTTGCCGAACGTCAGACGACCGAAGTTGCCTTCGAGGTAGATGTTGGCCAGACGATTGTCGAGGAAGTCGCCGTTGTCGCCGCCGCCGTTGTTGACATCGAACGATGTCGAAGTATTTTCGTTGAGGCCGATTTCGTAGGCGAAGCCGAGCGTCATGCCGTTGTCGAGCGCCTGATCGCCCGTGAAGCGGAAACGGGAGTTCGAGCCGACGTTGTCGACGAAGCCGATGTCCGAATCCTCGCCATTGTCGGCGGCGATCATGGCACGGTCGACCTGACCGGAGATCTTGAAGTCGATTGCCTGTGCCGGCAGGGCGAAGCCCAGCAGCGTGGCGGCAGACAGCGTCGAACCGAGAACGATTCGAGGACCAAAACTGTTCATGAGATGTACTCCCCAAGAATGGTGCCGCCGGTACTCGTCGATTGGTTGAGCCAGACGGTGCGGGCCCATCACCAATGACGACCCCGTGGATAGAAAACTCCCCTTCTCGACCTGCGATATCGATACATGCCGGTATGACGATGCGACCGAAAATTGCGGGCCGAGCACAAGGCTTATAGGCAGCACCCGACATGATGTCAAGCATCTGTTAATACCTTGTATACTATTTATTGCTATACCAGTCAGTATGTTGGGTCGTAGAGCTATCAGTTTGCATGCGTATGACACGCTAAATAAGCGGGTAATTTGTCGTGCTTCCAATAAGTTGGCTTGTTAAACGGTATACAAAGACAAGTTATGTTTTGCAGGGCGAAACTTCAAACCATTCGCGGCTTGCGACTAAAGGATGATTTAAGGTTTCGATCCTCAAAGCCGTCCATGCGCGGGCATGTATTGCGTCTCGACGCGGTGCATATATGGTCTCACTGTCATGGGTCGACACCTTGTTTCCTGGGAATGCACAGCGCTGGCGAAACGATAGGTGTTCCATGCCGGGCACAACGTGGCGAGGATGGCCGGTACGCCGCCAGGTCATGCAGCGCTTGAAGCTGGCGGCACGTCCCCCTGACTGGCACACGCATGCCCGATGTGCCGCTGGGCCGGCGGCATGCTCGACGACGGCCGACGATCGGTGACATGCCGGGCCTTGTCTCGGCGCTGCGGGTGGGCTCTGATGACACGCAACACACGCGATATGACATACCGGCCAACCCGGGACAGGGCATTGTCTTGATCACCACCGATGAAATCGACCGGGCCTGGATGGCCGAGGCGCTGACGCTTGCCCGGCGCGCCAACGCCGAGGGCGAAGTGCCCGTCGGCGCGCTGGTGGTCCGCGACGAAGTGGTGATCGGCCGGGGCTGGAACCGGCCGATCGGTGCGGCCGATGCGACCGCACACGCCGAGATCCAGGCGATCCGCGACGCGTGTGCGCATGCCGGAAACTATCGTCTGCCCGGGGCGTGTCTATACGTGACGCTGGAACCCTGTGCGATGTGCGCCGGTGCCATCGGGCATGCGCGTGTCGCGCGCGTAGTCTACGGCGCCGACGACTTTCGGGCGGGTGCGGTGCATTCGATCTTCTCCGTGTTCGACGAGCCACGTCTGAATCACCGGGTGATCCATCACGGCGGTGTGCTGGCCGGCGAAAGCGCCGAGCTGCTGCGCGCGTTCTTCCGCGCACGCCGACGCTGACACGACCGGGGCCGCGGTCAGTCCACCCGGAAGCCCACGGTCGCCTTCACCGCGCGCTGCCAGTCGGCATACAGGCGTTCGCGTTCGGAGACGGGCATGGCCGGGGTGAAGCGGTGTTCGATCGCCCACAGGTCGGCGATTTCGTCGCGGGATTTCCAGAAACCGACCGCCAGCCCGGCCAGGTAAGCCGCGCCCAGGGCCGTGGTCTCGTTGATTTGCGGACGCAACAGATCGACGCCGAGCATGTCGGCCTGGAACTGGGCCAGGAAATCGTTGGCGATGGCGCCGCCGTCGGCGCGCAGCTCGCTCAGCGCCAGGCCGGCGTCGGCCTGCATCGCGATCAATACATCGCAGCTCTGGTAGGCGATGGCCTCGATGGCCGCACGGATCAGGTGTTCCTTGGTCGTGCCGCGCGACAGCCCGAACATGGCGCCGCGTACATGGCTGTCCCAGTAGGGCGCGCCCAGGCCGGTGAACGCTGGCACCAGATAGACACCGTCGTTGTCGCGAGCCCGTTCGGCATACGCTTCGGAGTCGCTCGACTTGCCCAGCATGCGCAGCCCGTCGCGCAGCCATTGCACCACCGAGCCCGCCACGAAGATGCTGCCTTCGAGCGCGTACTCGAGATCGCCGTCCAGTTCCCAGGCAATGGTGGTGAGCAGCCCGTTGGCGGAATCGGTGGCCTCGCTGCCGGTGTTCATGAGGGTGAAACAACCGGTGCCGTAGGTGTTCTTGGCCATGCCCGGTTCGAAGCAGGCCTGGCCGAACAGCGCCGCCTGCTGGTCACCGGCAATGCCGGCGATCGGTACCTCGTGGCCGAACAGATACTTGGGCTGGACGTGGCCATAGATCTCGCTGCACGAACGCACCTCGGGCAGCATCGACTCGGGCACGCCGAACAGGGCCAGCAGCTCCGGATCCCAGGCGCGTTTGCGAATATCGAACAGCAGCGTGCGCGAGGCGTTGGTGACATCGGTGACATGGACGTCGCCGCCGGTGAGATTCCATACCAGCCAGCTGTCGATGGTGCCGAAGGCCAGCTCGCCGGCGACGGCGCGCTCGTGCAGTCCGTCCACGTGCTCGAACAGCCACTTGAGCTTGGTCGCCGAGAAATAGGCGTCCAGCACCAGCCCGGTGCGTGCGTGGATCAGATCGGCATGGCCGGCCGCGCGCATCGCGTCGCAGATTTCGGCGGAATGGCGCGATTGCCATACGATCGCGTTGTGGACCGGCTGGCCGGTGGCGCGGTCCCAGACGACGGTGGTCTCACGCTGGTTGGTGATACCGATGGCCGCGATGTCCCCGACATCGACCTGGCTGTTGTTGATCAGTTCGGTGAGCGTGGTGAGCACGCTGGTCATGATGTCGCGCGGATTGTGTTCGACCCAGCCGGGCTGCGGGAATATCTGTTCGAACTCGCGCTGGGCGACGCCGGCGATTGCGCCGGCATGGTCGAACAGCATCGCACGGGAACTGGTCGTGCCCTGGTCGATGGCGAGCACGTACTTGTGATTCATCGGGTCTCTCCGGTTCGCGGGCCTGTCAATGTAGCGGTCGTCCGGCGAGTTGAACACGTCGGCGCGCCGCGTGCCGGCCGTATGGCGCCCTCGGGTCCGGTCGTGACGGCGGCGCCGGCGTGCTGCGCGGCTGATCGGGCGCAAAATGCCGGACGTGCACAACTGGCTCTACCGTTGGCCGGCCGGATCCGGCGATGTGCCGGCCGCTCAAATCAGCGCCTTGTCTCGGCGCCATTCGGGCACGAACATGGGCCGCGCGCACCGGATCGGCGGCCGCTGTAGGCCCGGCGACGTTGCGGTGGTAGCCTCTGCGTCATGAACGAACAAACCAAGCAATGGCGCGTCGCGGTTCTGCCCGGCGACGGTATCGGCCCGGAAGTGGTCGCCCAGGCAAGTCGGGCGCTGGAGGCGCTGGTGGCCGCCGATCCGGCGTTGTCGATCGAGTGCACCACCTTCGACTGGCCCTCGCATGCCTGGCACCAGGCGCACGGCGAAAGCGCACCGGCCGACTATCTCGATCAGCTGGCCGGGTTCGATGCGATTTTGCTGGGCGCGCTCGGTGATCCAGGCCCGAGCAGCGATCCCGACCGTTATTTGTTGTCCGACGCCGAATCGCTCGGCCCGTTGCTCGAGATCCGCAAGGGGTTCGACCAATGGTGCTGCGAGCGCCCGTGTCGGCCGATGGCGGGGGCGCCGCAGTATCTGGCCGACGAGCGGGCAGGCGATATCGACATGCTCGTGATCCGTGAAAACAGCGAGGGCGAGTACGTCAACCAGGGCGGCCGGCTGGCGGTGGGCACGCCCAACGAGATCGCCACCCAGGTGGCGTTGTTCACTCATCGAGCGACCGACCGCATCATCCGGCATGCCTTCGAGCAGGCGCGCGCCCGCGCCGAGGACCGCGCAGCCGAAGCGCGGCCCCGGACCTTCGGGCAGCACGACAAGGCCAGTCAGGTGTGTCTGGTCACCAAGCGCAACGCCCAGCGTTTCTGGGGCGACATGTATACCGACATGTTCGCGACCATCGCCAAGGACTACCCCGACGTCGACACCCACCACGAACTGGTGGACGCGGCCTGCATGAAGTTCGTCAGCCACCCCTGGATGTTCGACGTGGTGGTGGCATCGAACCTGCACGGCGATATCCTCACCGACCTGGCGGCGGTGCTCAACGGTGGCATGGGCGTGTCGCCGTCGTGCAACATCAACCCGTCGGATCGTTCGCGTCCGCCGATGTTCGAACCCACCCATGGCAGCGCGCCGGATATCGCCGGCCAGAATCTGGCTGGCCCGGCCGCCATGCTGCTGACCACGGCCATGATGCTGGAATGGATGGGCGTCGAAGACCCGGCCGCGGCCCGTGCCGGCCAGACGCTGCGCGAGGTGGTCGCCGCCGATCTGGCCGAGCACGGCCGCGATCGGCGCGCAACCGATGCGATCGGCGACGCGATCGTCGCCGCACTGTGATCTTTTCGTGTGGCGTACGGCAGTTGGCCGGCGTCATCGCCCTGTGCATTGAAACGCGCGGCCATCGCGTCTAGGCTCGCGCGCAATTCCAACCGATAGCCCCAGGAGACCCGTCATGATGGGAAGCAGCAAGAGCAATCTGTCGCCCCTGCTCAAGCAGGCCACCGACGTGCATGTCGATCGCGGCGAAGGCTGCTACCTGTTCGATACCGACGGCAAGAAATATCTCGACTTCACCGCCGGCATCGGCGTGACCAGCACCGGCCACTGTCACCCGAAGGTGGTCGCCGCCGCCCAGGAGCAGGTCGGCAAGCTGATTCACGGTCAGTACACGACCATCATGCACAAGCCCATCCAGGAACTGTCGGCGCGTCTGGCCGACAAGATGCCGGGGGATATCGACTCCATCTTCTATGCCAGCGCCGGCACAGAAGCCGCCGAGTCGGCGATGCGCCTGATGCGGCACGCCACCGGGCGGCCCAATATCGTGGTCTTCCACGGTGGTTTTCATGGCCGCACCATGGGTTCGGCATCGATGACCACCTCGGGTACGGCCTATACCGCCGGCCTGCAGCCGCTGATGGGCGGCGTCGTGGTCGCACCGTTTCCCAATGCCTTCCGCTACGGCTGGTCGGAAGAGCAGGCCACCGATTTCTGCCTGCGTGAACTCGACTATATCCTGCAGACCATCAGTGCCCCCGGCGACACCGCCGGCATGCTGATCGAGCCGATCCAGGGCGAGGGCGGTTTCGTGCCGGCCAACACCCGGTTCATGCAGGGCCTGCGCGAGCGCTGCGACAAGCACGGCATGCTGCTGGGCGCCGATGAAGTGCAGGCCGGCTACGGCCGTACCGGCAAGTTCTGGTCGCACAGCCACTACGACGTCAAGCCGGATATCGTCGTCACGGCAAAGGGCCTGGCCAGCGGCTTCCCGCTGTCGGCCTGTGCGGCGCCGCGCAAGATCATGGAAAAAGGTCTGCCGGGTTCGCAGGGCGGCACCTATGGCGGCAATGTCGTCGCCTGTGCGGCGGCGCTGGCCACCCTCGACGTGATCGAAGAGGAAGGGCTGGTCGAGAATGCCGGCGCCCAGGGCGCGCATCTCAAGGAGCGGCTGGACATGCTTGCCGACAAGCATGCCTGTATCGGCGATGTGCGCGGCAAGGGCCTGATGATCGGCGCCGAGTTCCAGAAGGATGGCCAGCCGGACGGCAGCCGCGCCGACAAGGTCGCCAAGGCATGTGAAAAACACGGTCTGCTACTGCTGCGCTGTGGCGCCGACAAGCAGGTAGTGCGTTGGTTGCCGCCGTTGGTGGTCAGCCGCGAACAGATCGACGAGGGCGTGGACATCTTCGCCAAGGCGCTCGACGCCACGGCCTGATCGGTACTCGCCGAGACCTCCCGGCCGCTGTCCGACGGGCAGCGGCTTTTTTATGTCGGCCAGAGGCAGGACTCGGCGAATAGCGCGTCGTGCCGGGCGCCGCGTGGAGCCTCGATTCGACCGCGTGTGTGCTCCATCAATCCCGGCGTCGCGCGCGCCGGTCGCCGCGGCCGTGATCGGGGCGGGCCCGCTCGCGATGGGATGAACCACGCGGGCTTTCGAACTCGCCATGCGAGACTCGACGACCATGAGGCTCGCGCCTGGAGCTGTGGCGATCGTCGGCACGACGACGATCGTAATGCCGGCGGTCGGTATGCCGGTCGTGCTTGTCATGTGCCCAGCGCCGGTCGCCATCGTGGTTCGAATGCCGCCTGCGTTCGGCTTCCAGCCGTGCGCGGTAGGCGCGCTCCTGATAGCGCTGGCGTTCGATATAGGCGCGTTCGTCGTAGATCCGACCGGAGCGTCGATCGTAACGATGGTAGCCGTAGGCGGGGTAACCGCGATAAGCATCATCGCTGGCATAGACCCGGCCGTAACCGGGGCCGTAGCCGCTGCTCGCGCAGCCCGAAAGCAGCGCGGCAATCGCCAGCAGACACAACAGGGTGATACGCATGACACGCCTCGGCCGGGTGGGTGATACAACGACTATCCGCGCCGCTGGCTGAACCCTGCGTGAAACAGGGCGCGGCCGATCCCGGCACCACTGGTTTGTCACTCGCGCTCTGTGCCGGCATCATGTGCGGTCATCGAATCCCGCAGGACCGGCTTCGAGTGAGCTCGTCGGCTGGTAACCAAGCATACCGTCAAGGAAAACGCATCATGAATCGAGCGCGAACACCGCGAGATCCGTTCAACGCTCTGCGTGCCTTCGTTCTCACAGCCTGTCTGGCGCTGCTCGTCTGTTCGCCGCTGGCCGTGGCACAGTCCGCCGACTCGGCCGGTGGTGGCGGTAGTCAGGCGAGCACCAAGCCACTTGAGCTGGATCGCCTCGCCGACCTGATCGAAAACGAGGCGACCCGCGAGCAGTTGGTCAAGCAGCTGCGCCAGGCTGCACCGCAAGCCCAGGGCGACAAGGCGTCTGCCGAAAACGCCGGCGCGCCGGCGCCGGCAGACGCCAAAGACGACGCTGCACTCGACAAGGCGCCGCCGGAAGATGCGCCCACGGCAGCGGTCGAGCAGGCCGCGGCGAGCGAACAGCGGGTGTCGTTCGCCCGACGCTTTGCCCAGACGACCTCGGACTGGGCCGAGACGATCGGCACACGGCTGGCCACCACCTGGGGCATGATCACCACGATCAACGAAGACAGCGGTCCCGGCCCGACGTTCGACGCGACCGCCTTCTTCAACGCGGTCATCACGTTTGCACTGGTGGCGGTATCGACCGTCGTCGCGTTCTTCGTGCTCCGCATCCTGGCAGCGAGCCTGTTTGCGATGATCGGCCGGTTTTCCCAGCGGGCGGAAACCGGGGTCGGGGTCATCGTGCGTCGCGGCAGCGCGATTCTGATGGCACTGATCGTGGACGTGGCCGTAGTGCTGCTGGCCGGCGGCGCCGGCTATCTGGCCGGGCTGTATGCCTTTGGCGAGTCCGGCAGCATGGGCACGCGCGAGTCGCTGTTCATCAATGCGTTCGTGCTGATCGAGCTCACCAAGGTTGCGATCCGAGCGGTATTTGCCGCTCGCTACGAGAACCTGCGTCTGCTCAATATTCCCAGCTCGGTTGCCGGCTGGTGGAGCATCCGTCTGCGCTGGTTCGTGGGCATCATCGGCTATTCGACGCTGGTGCTCGTGCCCATCGTCAACGCCCAGCTGTCGTTCTTCATGGGCGCGATCGTGAGCTTCCTGGTCATGGGCGGGGCGTACGTCTATGCGCTCGGCGTGATCTTCAAGAACCGCCGCCTGTTCAGCCAGCGGCTCAACCGGAGCGCGGAAGCCGCGTCCGTCGGCTTCTTCGCGGTCCTGTTCAGGATCATGGCCAAGGTCTGGATCCTGCTGGCGATCGCTTACTTCACCACGCTGTTCGTCTCCAGCCAGATCGATCCGACCGATGCGCTGCCGTTCATGATTTCGGCCACGCTGCAGACCCTGCTTGCCGCAGCGGTCGGCTTCGGTATTTCGGGCCTGTTGTCCAAGGCGATCGGAAAGCGGGTCACGTTCTCGGACGGCGTCCGAGAGAAGCTGCCCATGCTCGAGGCGCGGGTCAACTCCTATGTGCCGAACGCGCTGAAGGTGATTCGGCTGCTGATCCTGCTGGTCTTCGCACTCGTGGTGGCCAACGCCTGGCAGCTTTTCGATCTTGGCGCCTGGCTGGCGTCCGATGCCGGGCTGGCCGTCGTTTCGACCGTTACGCGTGTACTGATCGTGCTGGTCGCGGCGGCGCTGATCTGGCTGGTGGCGGCGAGCGTCATCGAACACCGGCTCAATCCCAACACGGGCACGGGCAAGCCGACCGCGCGTCAGGAGACCTTGCTCGAGCTGTTCCGGAATGCACTGGCGATCGTGATCATCACCATGACGCTGATGATTTCCTTGTCACAGATCGGCGTAGACATCGGCCCCCTCATCGCCGGCGCCGGTGTGCTCGGTCTGGCCATCGGCTTCGGTGCCCAGAGCCTGGTCAAGGATATTATTACCGGCGTGTTCATCCAGCTCGAGAATGCGATGAACACGGGCGACGTGGTGACCGTAGGCGGGATCACCGGCACGGCGGAACGGCTGACGATCCGTTCGGTGTCGATTCGCGATATCGACGGTGCCTACCATATCGTGCCGTTCTCCTCGGCCACCGTCGTGTCGAACTACATGCGTGACTGGGCCTACTTCCGTACCGAGTACGGCATTGCCTATCGCGAGGATATCGACAACGCCATCTACTACCTGCGCGAAGCGTTTGCCGAGCTCAAGGCCGATCCGGTCGCCGGTGGCAATATTCTCGAGGACATGACCGTGCCGGGGGTGACCGCGCTGGCCGACAGCTCGGTCAACATCCGTATCATGATCAAGACCAAGCCGGGCACGCAGTGGGGCGTCGGCCGAGCCTTCAACCGGTTGGTCAAGTACCACTTCGACCGCGCCGGTATCGAGATTCCGTTCCCACACTCGACCGTGTACTTCGGCGAGGATCGCGACGGCAAGGCACCGGCGGCGAATCTGCGGATCATCGAAGCCTCGGCAGACCACGATGGCGCTTCGCAGCAGCTGAAGGAGCGTCGCCGGGGCGATGATTCGGCGCCCAGCGAAACCGGCGACGCGCCGGCCTAAGCGCCCGAGGCGCTTCTGCGCTTCGACCTCGCGGTTGCCTCAGGCGACCGCGGGGTTTTTTTTGGACAGCTGGCTTGCGAAGGTCGCACTGTCATATAACGGTCAAGAAATCGTCACCGATGGGCCGGCCCAGCCGTGGCAACCGGTTAGGCGATCTGATCATCGGTTATCCACAGACTTATACCGTGTTGCTGTGCATAGTCCAGTGCGGCAAACAGACCGCGGCCCCATCACTATCCGAGGGGCGGCGCTCGTGCCTGCGTGTGACGCGTCCGCCGATTTCGTCGTGTCGCGAGTTCGATGGCGTCTATCCACGCGGACCGTGCAAGTTGCTGAAAAGATTGACTCGATACTCGCAGGCTCGCCGGCCTTTGCGCAAAGAAGCTCTGAAAATTCTGGGCCGCCCCACGGTTGAGGGGACGATTTGCGCAACCTGGGGGTCGGCAGGCGCGCATTGAACACTAACTGACCACTACGCTTGTAAGCCGCTCGGATACAACGCCCGGCCGCTCTGTAAACGTGGTTATACACAGGGTTACTCAAGGCCTGTGTGCAGAAATTCGGACGTCCAGGACGCAGCGCAAAACCGCCGTCGATGCAACCGGGGTTGACCTGACGACATGCGATACGCCACTCACCCCGTCGGTGGCGCGCGCGGCTTTTAGGCAGCGTAGGGTGTCGCACTTCAGGGGCCGGGTGGTCGGTGCGATGTCTGGTCAAGCCGGCCGCCGACGTTGCGCCGGGGGCTCGACGCAGCGCTACACGTGCGACCCGCAGCCCGACTGGTGCGTATCTGACCAGGCCCGTCCCAAGCCTTGTCCGACAGGCGATCCGGGCCATTGTCCTGAGGTTGTCCACATCCTTGTACAGCCAAGGTGTGCATAACCGCGACAACCGACAGGTCGCTGTCGCGGACAGCCGTCCGTCGGGCGGGCCGGATTTCGTCCGGACGAGTCCGGCGCTTGCCGGCCCGCTGGCTAGTGTCCCAGCGGCCAGACCCAGGGCACCAGCCAGACTACGAGCAAGCCGACCAGGAGCGTCAGCGGCAGGCCGAGACGCATGAAATCGGTGAACCGGTAGCCACCCGGCCCGTACACCATCAGGTTGGTCTGGTAACCGATCGGCGTTAGAAAACTGGCCGAGGCGCCAAAGATCACGACAACCGCGAACGGCATGGCGGCGGCATCGAACGTCTGTGCCAGCGATGCGGCGATGGGGAACATGATCACCGCGGCGGCGTTATTGGTGACGACCGCGCTGATGAGCACGGTCGCGAAGAACAGCGCTGTCAGTGCAGCGGTCGGTGTCGAGCCGGCCAGTCCGACCATATAGCTGGCCAGCGTGCTCGCCAGGCCGGTCTGCTGAACGGCCGCGCCCAGGCCGATGGCCGCGCCGATAGCCACCAGCAACGACCAGTCCAGCGTCTTGCGGGCAGAGGCCGCCGTGCAGCACCCCAGCAGCAGCATGACGGCGGCACTGGCCAGTGCCGCCTGCAGAATATCGATCACGCCGACCGCGACACTCGTGACCAGCAGCCCGACCACGCCCAGGGCGGCATAGGCCTTGTTGTGCTGAGGCGGTTGCGAGTCCTCGATCTGGCTGACCAGGAAGAAATCCCGCGAATGGCGTTGCTGGGTGACGAACGAGGGCCGTGCCTCGAGCAGCAGCGTGTCGCCCGGCTGGAGCACGATGTCACCGATCTTGCGATTGATACGTTCACCGTCGCGGGCGACCGCCAGCACGACCGCGTTGTACTGGCTGCGGAAACCGCCGGCCCGAATCGTACGCCCCAGCATCGGGCAGCTGTGGGAGACCACCGCCTCGATGAGCACGCGGGCGCGTCGCGGCGTGTCGAGCTTGAAGATCTGCTCGGTGGCCGGAAGCAGGCCGCGGATGCGTTGTAGATCCACCACCGAATCGACGATGCCCACGAACACGAGACGGTCATCGGCCTGCAGCGGCTCGCGCGGCGAGACCGCCGGCAGTATATGACCGTCGCGTTCGATTTCGGCCAGATACATGCCGGGCAACTGACGCAGCCCGGCGCCTTCGATGGTCTGGCCGGGCAGGGGGCCATCGGCGGCCACGAGCATCTCCACACTGTATTCGCGGGGGTTGTCCAGCTCGGTAAGCGCAGCTTCGCGCGCCGGCAGTAGCCAGCGGCTGGTCAACAGGATGAGTGCGATGCCGGCGATGGCGACCGGCAGGCCCACCCAGGCCAGATCGAACATGCCGAGCCCGCCGATGCCCTGCTGGACCAGCAAACCGTTGATGACGAGGTTCGTACTCGTGCCGATGAGCGTACAGGTGCCACCCAGGATCGCAGCGAAGCTCAGCGGCATCATCAGTTGCGAGACCGGCAGTCGATACTTGCGACACCAATCGGAGACGACCGGAATCAAGGCCGCGATGACCGGTGTGTTGTTCAAGAACGCGCTCATGACGGTAGTCGGCAGCATGAGCTGTGCCTGGGCGTGTCGGGTCGAACGCGGCCGCCGCAACACGGCGCCGGCCATGAGTTGTGTGGCGCCGGTATCGCGCAGGCCGGCCACCACCACGTAAAGCGCGGCGATGGTGACCACGCCCGGATTGGAAAAACCGGCGAGCGCATCGGTCGGCGAGACGACGCCGGCCAGCAACAGGACCACCAGCGACCCCATGAGTACCAGATCGGCGGCCAGGCGGGTGCTGGCCAGGGTGATGAGCGCGCCGGCCAGTACCAGCAGCGTGATGAGTGCGCCTGCGCTCATGGTGCGACCGCGCGCGCGGATATCGCGGCAACAGGGGACAGGGCGACAGGATGACGGCAGCGGGTCATGGGCACTCGATCGACAGCGGTTGAGACTGCGCGATCATAAACGCTGTCGCCGCAGCCTGGCGACGATAGACGGGCAAGGTTCAAGCGATGCCGTCGAGGACTGCCTTGCCGGTCGTGTGGCCGGCGGCCAGATATCGATGCGCAGCGGTCAGATTCTCTGCGCTGAGCGCCCCGAAATGGCGTTCGGCGGTACTGGACAGCTGGCCGGCCTCGACCAGCTCAGCGATACGCTCGAGTATATCGTGTTGGCGCTGCATGTCGGCCGTGCAGAACACACTGCGATTGAACATGCCCTCGCCGTACAGCGCGACACTCTTCTGCTTGAGTACGCGTATATCCAGGGTGTGCGGATCGTCGATATAGCCGATCCGGCCGAAGGGGGTGATGATGCGGCCGATACGGGCCCAGGTGGTTTCGCTGGTATGCATGGATATCACCCGGCCGATGGGCGGCGCGCCGGCGGCATCGAGCTGCTCAGCGAAGTCGGCGTGATGATCGATCACGTAATGCGCCCCCAGACGCCGCACCCAGGCAGCGCTGTCCGGGCGCGAGGCCGTCGCCACGATCGGGCGCTCGGTCAGCGCCGCGATCAGCTGAATCGCCATCGATGCCACGCCGCCCGAGCCGCCAACGACAAGCACGCCCTGACCGGCGGCGTCGCGGTCGTCGATACGCATCAGATCGAACAGCAGTTCGTAAGCGGTCAGGCCGGTGAGCGCGATGGCGGCTGCATCGCTGAATGCCAGCTGCGCGGGCTTATGCCCGACCAGACGTTCGTCCACGCAGTGCCACTGGGCATTACACCCCGGCCGTGTCACCGAGCCGGCATAGTAGACGGCCTCACCGATGGCGAATCGGTCGACGTCCGCGCCAACGGCTTCGACCACGCCCGCACAGTCGAAGCCGAGTATGGAAGGCCGGCCTTCGACGGGCGGCCGCCGATAGACTTTCAGATCGATCGGGTTGACCGCCACGGCCTTTACCCGAACGAGCAGATCGTGTGCTCCGGGGGTGGGTTTTTCGATCTCGATGTCTTCGAGATATCCGGGCTCGTCGATCGAGGCGACCCGTCGATGGCCGACGGCCTTCATGGTTCGGCCGTCTCGTATCCCTCGCGTTGCCAGCGATCGAAGCCGCCATCCATATGTGCCACGTCTTCCAGCCCCATGTCCATGAGCGTTGCCGCGGCGAGCGCCGACCGCCAGCCCTTGTTGCAATGCAGGATCAGCGAATCCGCGTTGGCCAGTTCCGGCTTGTGGTAAGGGCTTTCGGGGTCGATCCAGAATTCGAGCATGCCGCGGGGCACGTGCAGGGCGCCCGGTATATAGCCCTCGCGTTTTCGCTCACGCACGTCGCGAAGGTCCACGACGAGCACCCCCGGCTCGCCCCGGCGTCGGGCGACTTCTTCGGGCGAGAGTGTAGTCACGCGTTCGTTGGCTCGTGCGACGAGTGTCGCGGCGGTGGTCTTGATCGGCATGGAAATCCTTCGCGATAAGATTTGGCTTTTTTTATAACACGAGTCGGTCGCTGCGATCAGGCGTCGCCCCCAGCGGCCTGGGTGCGTTCCCAGTACGGGACCGGAGTGAATTTCTCGATTAGAAAATCCACGAAGGCCCGCACCTTGCGCGACAGATGGCGTCGATGCGGGTAGAGCACGTAGAACGCCGAATAATCGTGTGGATACTCGGCCAGTACCGGGACTAGCCGCCGGGCCCGGATATCGGGTGCAACCAGCCAGTTGGACAGCCGCGCGAGCCCAACGCCCGCGCGTACGGCTTCGTGGAGTCCGTCGGCGGTGTTGCTGCGGAAACTGCCGTGGACACGCAGCACGCGGTGGCCGACCTCGGCGTCCTCGAACGCCCAGTCGTTGAACTGATCGAGCGTGGACAGCGTCAGACAGTTGTGGCTCAGCAGGTCTTCCGGCCGGTGGGGCACCCCGTGGCGTTCCAGATAGGCCGGCGCGGCACAGATGATGCGGCGATTCACGCACAACCGACGCGCGACGATGTTCGGGTCCTCGATCTGTTCACGCCACTGGATCGCGACATCGATACCCTCGTTGACGAGATCGACATGGCGATCGGTGAGTTCGAAGGTCACGTTGATCTGTGGATACCGGGCCATGAAATCGTTGATCAGCGGCAAGACCTCGACACGGCCGAACGAGACCGTGGCCGCGATTCGCAGCGTGCCCCAGGGGTCGGCGGTCAGGGAACTGACGGTATCCTCGGCCTCGTCGATATCGCGCAGGATCCGGCTGCAGCGCTGATAGTAGTTCTGCCCGGCTTCGGTGAGGCGGATTCGGCGTGTCGTACGGTGAAACAGACGCGTGCGCAGGCGGTCTTCCAGGCGCCGTATCTGTTTGCTCACCGCCGATGGCGTCAGATCGAGCAGGCGTGCGGCAGCCGAGAAGCTTCCGGCTTCCACCGCATGCACGAAGATCGTCATTTCAGTCGCCTTGTCCATGCTCGTATGCCGATTGATGCCTGTGTGTCACAGGCGTATGGACCGTATGACGGATGATAAGCCTCGGTTGAACGCCTACTCTTGTGGACATACACCGTTGATACGACAGCGGCTTCATTGAAACAGGAGATCGCCCATGTTCTTTACCCAGGGTCTGGCCGACGCAGTCACGACCGAGCGTCGTTCACAGCCGAAAAGCACCCAGCAGGACAACGACCACACATCGCAGGCCAGGACTGCCGATCGCGAATTCCAGCGCTTCGTCGCCCGCCACGGGAGTTTCCGGTCCTATCTGCGGTTTCCGATCTGAAGCCGACGGCGGCTTGGCGGCATCACGGCCGAAGCGGCATGTGGCGATTGACGTCCTTGTACAGCAGATACCTAAACGGGCCCGGGCCGCCGGCATAGCAGGCTTGCGGGCAGAAGGCGCGCAGCCACATGAAATCGCCGGCTTCGACCTCCACCCAATCCTGGTTTAGATGGTAGACCGCCTTGCCCTGCAGCACGTACAGCCCGTGTTCCATCACATGGGTTTCGGCAAACGGAATCACCGCGCCGGGTTGCAGGGTGACAATCGTCACATGCATATCGTGACGCAGATCGGACGGCGGGACGAAGCGGGTGGTTGCCCATACGCCGTCGCAGTCCGGCATGGGTGTGGGGTCGATATCGTTTTCGTTGGTCACGAAGCTCGGCGGTATATCGAGGCCCTCGACAAAGGCGTATGCCTTGCGGATCCAGTGAAAACGCACCGGTACGTCGCCGTGATTATGCGCCTGCCAGGTGCTGCCGGGGGCGAGATAGGCATACCCGCCCGGGCCGAGTACGTGGACCGTGTCGTCCATCGTCAGTGACAACTCGCCGTCGACCACGAACAGCACGCCCTCGGCGGCCGGATCGAGTTCCGGGCGTTCGCTGCCGCCGCCGGGGGCAACTTCCATGAGGTATTGCGAAAACGTCTCGGCAAAGCCGGTCATCGGGCGTGCCAGCACCCACAGCCGGGTCGCATGCCAGAAAGGCAGCGCGCTGGTGACGATATCCTGCATTACCCCGCGTGGCAGTACCGCGTAGGCGGGTGTGAAAACCGCTCGGTCGGTCAGCTTCTGGGTCTGCGGCGGCAGGCCGCCCGGGGGTGCGTAGTAGCTGGGTTGGCTCACGGCTTCTCCATGGTGGCAGATGGCGATCCTCGATCGAATACACGCCTACGCGGCGCGTCGGGTGTACGCCGGCAGGCACGACGGGCGATCGCCCGGCTTGCTGACGTGACGAGGCTCACGGCGCGGTCT
Organism: Salinisphaera sp. T31B1; assembly: GCF_040361275.1. Lineage (NCBI taxonomy): Bacteria > Pseudomonadati > Pseudomonadota > Gammaproteobacteria > Salinisphaerales > Salinisphaeraceae > Salinisphaera > Salinisphaera sp. T31B1. The sequence continues at coordinate 95,816 of NZ_APNH01000004.1, forward strand.
TGTCGATCCAGTCGGCGATCGCCTGGCGTTCGTCGTCGGTCATGCCGGTAATGTTGCCCAGCGGCATGTATCGGCTGGCGACGACTTCCTTGATCTTGGCCCGGTGAGCGCGGATGCGCTGTTCGTTGTCCAGCATGATGCCGGCCGGAGGCGCGGCAAAGCTGTCGCTGCTCGGGTTCTGTGCATGGCATTCCACACAGCGCGTGTCGATGATCTGGTGGACGCGGGCAAAGGGCGTCCTCGATGCCTGCGACCGGTCGTGGCCGGCGCCGGCCACCGGCGCATCGCTTGCCGACGTGTCGTCGGTTTGGGGGCCGAAGGCCGGCGCCGTGAGCCAGAAGGCTGCGAGGATGAACGCCACGCCGGCGATCGGGAATACCGGTCGGATCTGGCCGGCATGCATGGATACGAAGAACTGTCGGATCAGTGCGCCGGCGACGATGAACAGCACGATCACGACCCAGGCATATGCGTCGGTATACATGAACGCGTAGTGGTTGCTGAGCATCAACAGAACCACCGGCAGCGTGAAATAGGTGTTGTGCACCGAGCGCTGCTTGCCCCGCTTGCCGTCCAGCGGATCGGGTATCTGGCCGCTGGTCATCGCCGCAACCATGCGTCGCTGACCGGGGATGATCCAGTAGTACACATTCGCCGCCATGGCCGTGGCCATCACCGCGCCGGCCAGCAGAAACGCTGCACGCCCGGCGAAGATATGCGTGGCCAGATACGCGACCACCACCATCATCAGCGCGACCGCGATGCCCAGCACGCCGTCGCGTTCCATGGTGGGGCTGATGCGTTTGCACAGCTCGTTATAGACGAACCAGCCCAGGCCCAGAAACGCCAGCGCGGCGATATTGGCCTGCCAGCCGGTCATCTGGGCCGCCCATGACCAGGGACTGTTGTTGTTGACCAGGTAGATCTCGGGCTGGGTCAGATACAGCAGCACGAACAGAGCAAAACCGGATAGCCAGGTCGTATAGGCTTTCAGGTACGACCAGTGCAGATCGTCGGGCAGCTTGTCCGGAGCGGTGGCGTATTTCTGGTTGTGATAGAAGCCGCCGCCATGCACGGCCCACATTTCGCCGGCCACGCCGCGGCGTTCGTCCTCGGCATCGGCGGGCTTCTTCAAGCCGTTGTCGAGCATGACGAAATAAAACGATTCGCCAATCCAGGCGATGGCTGCAATGACGTGCAGCCAGCGCAGCAGCATGTTGCCGAATTCGATCAGATAAGCCTGCATCCACTTCACCTCTACGGGTTCGTCACTCGGGCGCGCTGTTCGCGGGCGTGTCCGCATACGGCATGCCCGACGTCTTATTGTCCCGTCCGTTCGAATTTAGAATACAACTCGAATATCAATATGTATACAAAACGAGCTGAAATAGGTATCAAAAGACTGCGGTAGTCGGTCTGGGTCGGTATGACGCCGCTGTCCAGAGGTCAATCGCTGCACATGGTCAGAAGGCGTACTCGATCGCCAGCCGGTTTTCCCAGAAATCGCGATCCTGCGTCTTCTGTGTCTGGTAGGCGAAAAAATCGGATACGCTCAGCCCCTCGAACGCGCCGGACAGGTTATAAATCGCATAGACCAGATACTCGGACTGGCCTATGGATTCACCGCCGGACTCGGGGATGAGATCCATATACGAGTAGCGCGCACCCAGCAGCGTGTGTTCGCTGGGCGCGCCCTTGATCGCCGCGGCATAGGCGTTGCCGGCCCCCAGATCCTGAGTGCTGGTCAGATACGGTTGGGCGAACAGTGGCCCGGATGCTTCGTTGTGGGCGTAGGGCGTGACCAGCGCGCCGTTCAGCACGCTGTCGCGCTCGCGAGGGATATAGTCGTAATTGAGCGTCGCGGTCAGCGAACGGCGCTCGATACCGAGCTGGGCGCCATAGGTGTGGTGATCGATGCGTCCGAGCAATGCACGGCCATCGTCGGTCTCGCGAATGAACTGGGCGCCGAAAAACGGCCGAATCGTGCCGTTGCCATCTGCGATCTTGCCCTCGACATATGTCATGTCGGCGTAGTCGAGATAGTTGACGAACCAGGCCTTGCCGCTGAGTTGGCTCGCGCCGAACGTGGCCTTGTCGGCGCCGCCTACCGCCCAGAAACCGTCGGTTTCGCTGCGGGTGTTGGGCGGGGCGGCTTCGAAGGCGTCGGCGTTGTAGTTGGTGGTCCGGTCGTAGGAATCGGCGATACGCGACTTGTAGCGATAGATCCGCATCGCACTCAGGTAGCGGTCCGGGCCTCCGTATCGAGCGGATACTCCCTGGTAGAGCTGGGGAATGATGCGATAGTCATAGGTCGCAGTGAAAGGCACGTCGGAGAGCGCCTGATTGCCCGCGCGCAGACGCAGCTCGTGATCGTCATACTGCAGGTAGGCCTCGCCGAGGGTGGCGATATCGCGGCCCAGATCCCGGTTGTAGCCGGTTTCGTCGAGATCATTGGAATCGCTCGAGCGGGCGAAGTTGCGCTGCGCGTAAGTGCTCAGCCGTATCGAGATGCCGTGGAGCTCGGCCGTGGTGAATCCCAGCTTGCCGCCGATCGATGCCGTATGACGATCGTGATCGCCGGCCACCGAATCCAGAAAGAACGCGTTGTGATTGGCGTAATAGAGCGTGCGCAGATTGCCGTCGACCTCGCCCAGCGCAAACATCTGCCGAAGGGTCGAGGCCTCGCCATCGGCGCGCTGTGCGTCGGCGGCCGTGTCGTTGTCCTGTGCGTCGGCATCGTCGGGTAGCGCGGCGGCGGCGTCGCCGTTGTGTTTGGCGGATGCGCGGGCGGTCGGTGCGGCCCATGCCGCGGTTGCGGCCGCCAGCCCGGCCAAAAGCACGGCCGCGCGCAGTCGGGTTCGGTTCGGATCGCGCCGGTCCATGTCAGCTCTCCAGATCGACATGCCGGGCCATGCCACGTTCACCGGCGAGCTCGACGGCCCGGCAGGCCACGGCCAGGTCCTGAAGGCCGACGCCGGTGCCGTCGAACAGGGTGATTTCGTCCGCGTCGCGACGGCCGATGGCGTCGCCGTTGATCACCGCGCCGATCGGTGTGATCTCGTGTTCGGCGATCAGCCCGGCACGAGCGGCATGCTGACATTCGCCCAGTTGTACCGCCTGAGCCGGCTCATCGGCGAACAGGCGTGCCGCGGCGACCAGCCGCGGGTCGACTTCCTGCTTGCCGACGGTATCGGTGCCCATGCAGGCGATGTGGGTGCCGGGGCTGACGTGTTCGGCCTTGAGCATCGCCTCGAAGCTCGAGGTGATGGTGATGATGACGTCGGCTTCGGCTCCCAGCCGGTCCAGGCTCACCGCTTTGAAGGGCACGCCTTCCTCGGCGGCGGTGCGTTCCAGATTGGCAAGCATTTCGGGGTGCAGGTTCCAGCCGATGACGCGCTCGAAGTCGCGCTGGCGAAGCGCTGCACGCATCTGGAACATCGACTGAAAGCCCGCCCCGAGCATGCCCAGCACGCGCGCGTCCGGGCGGGCGAGATGTTGGATGGACACCGACGAGGCCGCCGCGGTTCGGGCCGCGGTCAGATAATTGCCGGCCACCAGGGCGGTTGGCTGGCCGGTATCGGCATCGACCAGCATGACCGTCGATTGATGGTTGGTCAGGCCCTTGTCCGAGTTGCCCGGCCAGTAGCCGCCGGCCTTCAGGCCGAGCGCCGGCGCGCTGGCGTCGAAGCCGGACTTGAAGCCGTACAAGGCGTCGGCATGGCCGAGCGCCTCCCGGACCACGGGGAAGTTGCGCGCTTCGCCGCGGGCCATGGCTGAGAATACGTTTTCGACGGCATCGAATGCTTCGGGCATGCCGATCAGCGATTTCGCCATCGTTTCGGTCACTATAAGCATGGGGTTCTCGTGTCGGTTCGACGCGCAGCGGCCGCCCGGTGAGCGGAGCGGTTCAGGCGTGTCGATGGATAGGGTCGTTGCGCATCAGCGCCGGGTTCGATCGCGGCCGGCGGCCGCGTCATCGCGGTTGCTACAGGCACATGCCACGGGCGGTGACGGGCAGAATGCGTTCGACCACGCCGTTGCGCACGCCGATGTACCAGTCGTAGATATTCACGGTCGGGTCGCAGTGGCCCGGTACCAGCCTGAGCTTTTCGCCCAGGGCGAGTACGTTGTCCGGGTCGGCGATCACGCCGTGTTCGTCCGAGGCGCCGACATACTCGATATCGTCGCGGCCGTAGACCACGGCCACGCCCGAGTCCACGCTCTGTGCCTTGAGGCCCGCATCGCAGATCGCCTTGTCGGCCTTGGTCTTGCTCATCACGGTCGTGTAGATGAACAGGCTGTTCTCGAAGTCGTCGATGGGCTGCCCGTCAGCCATGGCGATCCGCTGATAATCGGCGTCCATGAACACGTACGAGCCGCACTGCAGCTCGTTGTAGACGCCGCTCTTGCCCTCGAAGGCGTAGGTGCCGGTGCCGGCACCGGCCACCAGTTCGCAACTCAGACCGGCCTGCGCTATCTGTTCGACGGTGCGGCGGGTGGCCGCCACGGCCTCGTCGATCCTGGCCTTGCGCTCGTCGTAGTCGTGCACGTGCTGGGCTTTGCCCTGATAGGCCTGAAGGCCCTTGAACACCAGATTCGGCGCGGCGTGGATCTTTTTCGCCAGGGGGACGGCGGCCTCGCCCGGGGCGACGCCACACCGTCCGGCGCCGACGTCGATCTCGACCAGTACGCCGAGTTCGACGTTGTAACGTGCCGCGGCCGCCGACAGATCGTCGATATTGTCGATATCATCAACGCACACCATGACCCGGGCCTGTGTGGCCATGGCGGCCAGACGTTCGATCATATTGGGGTTGATCACTTCGTTGGAGACGAGCACGTCACGCACGCCGCCGTGCACCAGCGCTTCGGCCTCGCTGGTTTTCTGACAGCACACGCCCACCGCGCCTGCGGCCATCTGGTCGAGCGAGATATCCGCGGATTTGTGGGTCTTGGCATGCGCGCGATGGCGCAGCCCGTGCGCATCGATGAAATCGGCCATACGGCGAATGTTGCGCTCGTAGGCGTCCAGATCGATCAGCAGACAGGGCGTGTCGATATCCTCGATACGCGTGCCGATCTGGGCCGGAATATTCAGGACCATGGTCTCTCCTCGAATTGTGTTGTTTGTCATTGCAATGGGTGGAACAGCCGAGCAAGCCGCGTGGGACGACCCGGCGACGCCCTCAACCAACGCTCATCCAGGGCAGTTTGCTCAGATCGACGTTGCCGCCGGTCAGAATCACGCCGACGCGCCGGTTTTCGAAGATCGGGCGGTTTTTGAGAATGGTCGCCAGCGTCACCGCGCAGGACGGCTCGATCACGATCTTCATGCGCTGCCAGACCAGGCGCATGGCATCGACGATCTCGCGTTCGCTGGCCAGCAGCACGTCGGTGACGTGGCGGGATACGAAATGCCACGTCAGCGGGCGTAACGAGACACGCAGGCCGTCTGCGATCGTGTCGGGCGCGTCGTCTTCGATGATGTGGCCCGCCTTGAACGAGCGGTAGGCATCGTCGGCCTGTTCGGGCTCTGCGGCGTAGATACGCGTCGCCGGAGAGACGTTCGCACAGGTCAGCGAACTGCCGCTGATCATGCCGCCGCCGCCGATGGGCGCGACCAGCGCGTCCAGAGGCCCGGCCTGCTCGAGTAGCTCGCGGGCACAGGTGCCCTGACCGGCGATTACCCGCGGATCGTTGTACGGATGGACGAAGTGCGCGCCGGATTTCTGAGTGATCGATTCCAGCGTGCGCTCGCGGGCCTCCAGACTCGGCTCGCAGGTCACGATCTGCCCGCCGTAGCCGCGCACGGCGTCCATCTTGGCTTGGGGTGCGGTATGCGGCATGACCACGGTGCACGGGATGCCGCGGCACTGGGCCGCGCGCGACAGCGACAGGGCATGGTTGCCACTCGAATGCGTGGCCACACCGCGTCGGGCCTGGTCATCGGTGAGGCTGAACACGGCGTTGGTCGCGCCCCGTACCTTGAACGCGCCGGCTTTCTGGAAGTTCTCGCACTTGAACAGCAGCGTGGCGCCGCTCAGGTCGTCGAAGGTGCGGCTGGTCAGCACCGGCGTGCGGTGAATCCAAGGTGCGATGCGTTCGTGGGCGGCACACACGTCGTCATAGGTCGGAATCGTCATGTCTTGTTCCGGTTGTTCGGCTTGTCCTGTCATCACGCGACCCTCTGCTTCCAGCGGTTGCGGGTCGCGCTGTAGTAAGCCTGAGCAGCCGCCACGCCACGACCCAGTTCGATGGGGTAGTCGAGGTTGGCCATGGCCATTTCTATGGTCGCGATTCCCGCCAGTGCCATGACATCGGTCATGTCGCCGAGATGACCGATGCGAAACGCCTTGCCGGCGATATCGCCAAGCCCGATGCCATAGGAGACCCCGTAGTGCTCGTAGGCGTGGTTGACCAGCTCGGTGGCGTCGAAGCCCTCGGGAACGCGCACCGCCGTGACCGTGTCCGAATAGAGTTCGGGGCGGCGTGCGACCAGTGGCAGCGACCAGGCGGCCACCGCACGGCGGACACCTTCGGCGATGCGGTGATGACGCGCGAACACCCTGGTCAGGCCTTCTTCCTCTAGCATGGTCACGCTCTCGCGCAGCCCGCGGATCAGGCCCAGCGGCGGGGTATAGGGGAAGCTGCCCTTGCGGTTGGCTTCGCGCATGGCCTGCAGATCGAAATAGGCGCGCGGGCACCGAGCGTTGGCACAGGCCGCGATGGCCTTAGGGCTGATCGCGAGGATCGCCAGCCCGGCGCCTAGCATGAAGCCTTTCTGTGAACCGGTGACCGCGATGTCCACGCCCCAGTCGTCCATGCGGAAGTCCATCGATGCGATGGAACTCACGCCGTCGACGAACAGCATGGCCGGATGCTGCGCATTGTCGAGCGCCCGCCGTACCGATGCGATATCGCTGGTCACACCGGTTGCGGTTTCGTTGTGGCAGGCCAGTACCGCCTTGATTCGATGCTGGGTATCGGCCTTGAGGATACGTTCGTACTCGTCGGCCGGTACGCCGTCGCCCCATTCGCTTTCCACCGCATGCACGTACAGACCCTGATCGCGACACAGCTTGATCCAGCGCTGGGAGAACATGCCGTATCGCGCTGCCAGGACTTCATCGCCCGGCGACAGGGTGTTGGTGACGGCGGCTTCCCAGCCGCCAGTGCCTGTGGACGGAAACAGCAGCACTTCGCCGACCGTGGTCTTGAACACACGTTTGAGATCGTCCAGCAACGGCACGAACTGATCGGCGAAATCGGACGCCCGGTGGTCTACCGTCTGTACATCCATGGCCCGACGGATACGGTCGGGCATGTTGGTCGGCCCGGGAATGAAAACGGGATTCTGTGTCGCCATGTCTCTCCTCCTATCGTTGGAGTCAAGACTAAACGCTACCCAAATTGGATTCAATATGATCAAATAAACGGTACAAAGAGAGGTGAAAAACAATAAGACGTTGTTTTGAAAGGGAAGGAGATGGCCCGTGATGGATTACCGATCGCCGATGAAAAATTTTCTGCTCGGTTCAACGCCTCAGGTCGGACTCGACAGCCCCTCGCGAGGCTCGTGATCACCACCCGAGCCGGACGCGGTCGGGGTCGTCCTCGGAGCACGGGCGCCGCCCGTGCCGGTGCGCCGCCGGTACAGGTGCTCGATCGAGGGCTTCACATGTTGTCGGTGGTCGCGCGCTACGAACATCAGACGTTGACCGCACTGGCGGCCACCGCGGACATGGCCTGTTCGACGGCCTACCGGATGCTGGAGACGCTGCGCCACCACGAATTGGTTGCCTTCGATACTCATACTCAGACCTGGTCGATCGGGGTCGAGGCATTCCGGGTGGGCCAGCGCTATGCGCGCCATACGCATTACCTGGCGGCCGGACGCGCGGTGATGCGTCGCCTGTCGGAGCAGACCGGGGAGACGGCCAACATGGCCGTGATCGAGACCGGCGAGCTGGTCTATGTGGCGCAGATCGAGACCAGCGCACCGATCCGGGCGTTCATTCCAACCGGTACGCGCGGCGATCCTCAGGCATCGGGCATCGGTAAAGTGCTGTTGGCCTATATGGACGACGCACTGCGCGCCGAACTGACGCGGGTGCCTCCGCCGGCTTTCACCGACCACACTTATACCGATGCGGCTGAGTTGGCGCTCGAACTTGATCGCGTGCGCGCACGCGGTTGGGCCGTCGACGATCAAGAACGCTATGTCGGCATGCGATGTATCGCCGCCCCCATATTCAATGAATACGCCGAACCGATCGCCGGCCTGTCGATATCGGCACCGATCGATCGCCTGCCTGTCGATCATCTGGCGCACAAGGCCGTAGAAGTGGTTGCAGGCGCCGAGGAGGTCACGCGCCGTATCGGCGGCCGGCGACCGTCGCCGACCCGCGAGCGGCCATGATCGGCCGCTGGCTGCCGATCGGTCGATCAAACGTATACAAAACACAGCAATTATTGATACAAATTGAATCACGCCGTAGTCTTCAGCCTTCGTAGCCGGCCCGGCCTGAACAGGATGCACCGCTGATGAATCAATCCCTCAAGTCCGACAATCCGTTGCTGGAGCCCGATGTGGCCGCGCCGGACGGCGCCCGCCGGTCCGATCAGGATATCTACCGGGCCATTGCCAACGCGATCTTCGAGCAGCGGCTGCCGTCCGGCACGAAACTGCCGGAAGACAATCTCGGCGACATCTTCGCCGTCAGCCGTACGGTCGTACGCAAGGCTCTGTTTCGTCTGGCCAGTGAGAAACTGGTGGATATTCGTCCCAATCGCGGCGCGATGGTTGCCAGCCCGAGCGTCGAGGAGGCACGGGACGTGTTCCAGGCCCGGCGGATCATCGAGGCGGCGAGTGTCGAAGCCGCCATGAAACGCATGACGCCCGATAGCCGCGAACGTCTGGCCCGGCTCGTTCATAAAGACCACGCTGCCCATCAGGAGCGTTCGCGACGACACTGGATCCGCTACTCCGGCGCCTTCCATCTGGAGATCGCGGAGATCGCCGGCAACCAGGTGCTCAAGGCGTTTCTCAAGGAATTGATCGGTCGGACCTCGTTGATCATCGGCCTGTACGAGCCGATGCAGCGCACTGTGTGTACCTATGACGAACACGAGGTGCTGCTCGAGGCGATGACCGGCGACGATATCGCGCTCGGTGTGAAGACCATGGTCGACCACCTGACCGAGTGCGAGGAGCGCCTGGGCCTGGAGCGTCGCGATCGCGAGATCGATCTGCGCGACATCTTTGCCGCCGGCGACGACCCGGCCGACTGACGCGCGGCTGGCCGCGATCGACCGGGCTTATGTCCGCCCGGCCGAGGATACAACGACGAAAAGGAACAAGCAGGAATGAGCCGAGCGCACTCGAACGACGACGATTACCCTCGCGACATGGTCGGCTACGGGGCGAATCCGCCCCACGCCCGCTGGCCGAACGGCGCTCGGATCGCGGTGCAGTTCGTGATCAACTACGAAGAGGGGTCCGAGAACAACGTGCTCCACGGTGATCCCGCGTCCGAGAGCTTTCTGTCGGAGATGGTGGGCACCGACGCCCGGGAAGGCGTACGCCACATGAGTATGGAATGGCTGTACGAATACGGCAGCCGGGCCGGGTTCTGGCGGCTTTATCGTCTGTTCGCCGAGCGCAACATGCCGGCTACCGTGTTCGCGGTCGGTATGGCGCTGGAGCGCAACCCGGAAGCCGCGCGCGCCATGGTCGATGCGGGCTTCGAGATCGCCTCGCACGGTTGGCGCTGGATCGACTACCAGTATGTCGACGAATCGACCGAGCGCGAACACATCCGCCTGGCCGTCGAAGCGATCGAACGAATGACCGGCCAGCGCCCGCTGGGCTGGTATACCGGGCGCTGCGGGCCGAACACGCGGCGACTGGTCGCCGAACACGGCGGCTTCCTATACGACGCGGACTCTTATGCCGACGATCTGCCGTACTGGGAGCGTGTGGCAGGCCAGCCGCAGCTGATCGTGCCCTATACGCTGGACGTGAACGACATGCGGTTCGTCGCGCCCCAGGGATTCAACTCGGGCGATCAGTTCTACAGTTATCTGAAGGACGCCTTCGACGTGCTCTATGCCGAAGGCGAAACGGCGCCCAAGATGTTGTCGGTCGGCTTGCACTGCCGGGTGGCCGGCCACCCGGGCCGCGCCGCAGCGCTGGCCCGGTTCATGGACTACGTCGGCTCGCATGACCAGGTATGGGTCTGCCGGCGTATCGATATCGCACGTCACTGGCGCGAGGTCCATCCTCACGACGCGTCTCACTGAGGGCCGTCACACCGTGGCCGCTACGTGCGCGGCCACGGTGCGCCCTCGAGGCAAATGCCGGGCGTCGCCGAGCCGGTGCCTCCTAGAACATCTCGTTCAGGCGGAAACGCGCGATCTTGTGGATCTCGTCGAGCGCCCGGCGCTGTTCGACAGCGGGGTCGTTATCCAGGCGTGCGCTCATGGCGGCCAGAATGTCCTCCCGCTGGAGGCCTTTGACGGCAACGATGAATGGAAAACCGAATTTCTCGGTATAGGCGCTATTGAGCGCCTGTAGCCGCTCGTATTCTTCGGGGCTGCAGCCGGCAAGCCCTGCGCCGGCCTGTTCGCGGGCGGATTCGGCGGTGAGCCCACCGGCCAGGGCGAGTTTGCCGCCGAGGTCAGGATGCGCGCGGATAAGGGCCATCTGTGTGGCCGCATCCGCTGTCTCGACTTCGGTGCGCATGGCTTCGGCCAGCGCGTCTGCGCTTGCGATCTGGTTGCGCGTGTGTCGTTGCCATACGCCGCGGGCCACCCACGGCGAGTGTTCGTAGACGCCGCCGAAGGCCTCTACGAACCGGTCTTCGTTCATGTTGCCAAGCGCGTGGCCCGGCAGGGCAGGTGTGTCGGACATCGGTTCGGGCTCCCTGTGTGACTCGTCGAGCGGGCGCTTTGTATCCGATTTTTGCTTCGAATACAGACAGCGGGATCCGTTCGATACGTGAACTTGACACGATTGTATCTAATATTCGATTGACTGTCCGGTATAAACACGATACGAATTGTATTCAATATAAGAGCCGTTATGAGACATTCAACGTTCTCATGCGGCCGCTGTGTCTATCGGAGGAGACCCACCGCAATGGCCGATCCATTGATACTGCAGGCCCGTCCGCTGACGGCGGCCGCGTTCGCCCCCTACGGGGATGTGCTGGAAACACAAGGTCATTCATCCGAAGCGATGAACCAGGGATGGGCCGAGCGATTCCGCGATATCGCGGATATCGATGTAGCCGATCAGAATGGCCGGGTGAGCATCAGTTGGGTGCACTCGCGTGCCGATACGGCGCCGGTTGGCCTGCGACTACTCGAGCGTCATCCGCTGGGCAGTCAGATATTCATGCCGCTGAACGGACACCGCTTCCTGGTGGTGGTCGGTCCGAGCGGCGAGCTGCCCGGGCGGGAGCGACTGGAGGCGTTTGTCAGCAACGGCCGGCAGGGCGTGAACTATCGCAAGGGTGTCTGGCACCACCCGATGATCGCCCTGGACGCAGCGAGCGACTTCATCGTCATCGACCGGGGTGGGCCGGGCCATAACTGCGACGAGCGCTCGATCCCGGGCGGCGAAGTCGAGGTGCGGCTCTAGCCGGCCCGCCGTGATGTACAGCGAATCCCTCGCCCACCGCCGTTCATCGACAGGTGCCGCACCGGCCCGGGTCGAGAATCGACGCGCCGGCCCGGCCGGGGTCAGTCGTCGGCTATACAACCGGGATCTGGCGCCCACGCTTGCCGCCGGGCGTCAATGGACGGCCTATCATGTGTTCACGGTGTGGGCCAACGACGTTCACAGCCTGGGCAACTATACGTTCGCCATCGGTCTGTTCGCGCTGGGCCTGGGTGTATGGCAGATCCTCGCTGCGTTCGCGATCGGTGCCGCCGTTCTGTTCGGGCTGTTGACGCTGTCCGGGTTCATGGGCCAGAAGACCGGCGTGCCATTCCCGGTGTTGAGTCGCATCGCCTTCGGTATCAAGGGGGCACAGGTCGCGGCCGTCGTACGCGGCGGGGTCGCGATCGTGTGGTTCGGCATCCAGACGTATCTGGCCTCGGTCGTACTGCGCGGCCTGTTGCTCGCCGTATTTCCGGCGCTCGCACGCCTGGATGGCGACCATGTCCTGGGTTTGTCATTACTGGGCTGGTGCGCGTTTGCCGCCCTGTGGGCTGTGCAGGTCGTGATCGTGAGCTATGGAATGGGCATGGTGCGTCGCTATGTGTCCGTTGCCGGGCCGGTGATACTGGTGACCATGCTCGCATTGGCGGTCTGGGTGTTCGTCCGAGCCGGGGCAAGCATCGCGTGGTCGACCGGCGAAAGCCTGACCGGCTGGCCGATGTGGCGGGAAATCCTTTCGGCCGCTGCGCTGTGGGTCGTCATCTACGGCACCTTTGCGCTCAATTTCTGCGACTTCACGCGCTCGGTGGCGGACCGCCGGTCGATCGTGCTGGGCAATCTGTTCGGCATTCCGCTGAACATGCTGTTCTTTGCGGTGATCGTGGTCGTGCTCGCCGGCGCGCAGTTCCGTATCGACGGCCGCATCATCGAAAGCCCGGCCGATATCGTTCAGACCATTCCCGATACGGGCCTGCTAGCGCTGGCCGCCGGCGCGCTGATCGTGCTCACCATCGCGGTCAATCTGGTGGCCAATTTCGTTGCACCGATCTATATGCTGGCCAACCTGTTTCCGCGCTATCTGAACTTCCGGCGTGCCGGCCTGGTCAGCGCGCTGCTGGGCGTGGCGATACTGCCCTGGAACCTCTACAACTCGCCGATCGTGATCGAGTATTTCCTCGGCGCGCTCGGCTGTCTGCTGGGCCCGGTGTTCGGCGTGCTGATCGCCGACTACTGGCTGGTGCGCCGCGCGTGCATCAATGTTCCGGATCTCTATACCGAGGCCGCGCACGGCGACTATCACTACCGGCACGGCTTCAATCCGCGGGCCTTTGCGGCCGGTATTCCCGCTGCACTGATCTCGCTTGCCGTGGCACTGGCGCCGCCGTTCGCCGCGCTCGCCGGGTTCTCGTGGTTCTTCGGTGCCGGTCTGGCCGGATTGATCTACACCCTGATCGCCGACCGATCACAGCAGCCGCGCGATATCGACGGCGAGTCGATCGCGGTGGCCAGTGAGTAGCCGTCTGACCTTTCATCTTCCGGAGCCGAGCTCTTCAATGCGCATACTCGTTGTCAACGTCAATACCACCGAAACCATGACGGCGGCCATCGGTCGTCAGGCCGCGGCCGTGGCTGGGCCCGATACCGAGATCGTGCCGCTGACGCCCTTGTTCGGCGCCGATTCGGTCGAGGGCAACTACGAGAGCTATCTGGCGGCCATCGCTGTCATGGAAACGGTTCGGGCCTATCGCGAGCCGTTCGATGCGGTCATTCAAGCCGGCTACGGCGAACACGGCCGGGAAGGCCTGCAGGAACTGCTTGAGGTCCCCGTGGTGGATATCACCGAAGCCGCAGCCACCACGGCGATGTTTCTCGGCCACAAGTATTCGGTGGTCACCACGCTGGACCGAACGGTGCCGCTGATCGAGGACCGGCTCAAGCTGGCGGGGCTCGATACGCGCTGTGCATCGGTTCGTGCCAGCGGCCTGGGCGTGCTCGAACTCGAACGTGATCCGGCCGCCGCCGTCGAGGCCATCGCCGCTCAGTGCGTGAGCGCCGTCGAGCACGATCGCGCCGAGGTGATCTGTCTCGGCTGTGGCGGCATGGCGGAGCTGCGCGCACGCGTGATCGAACGCACCGGCGCGCCGGTCGTCGACGGGGTGGCGGCGGCGGTCACGCTGGCCGAGTCCCTGGTTCGACAGAACCTGAGTACCTCGAAATTGCGCACCTACGCCCCGGCGCGTCCCAAGACCTTTGTCAACTGGCCGCCCGAGTTCGGACGGTCATGAACCCGCACTCATCGCCGCATCAGATGGCGAAGGCGTCAACCAAAGCAAAACGCTCGGAGCCATCGCTGGCCACCGGCGTACGAGGAGATAGCTAGATGCAGGACAACCAGACCATGACCACCGACACGCACGTCTGTGCGGCGGACCGGAAACTGCCGATCGGGCAGCTGCTGCCAATGGGGGTGCAGCACGTATTGGTGATGTATGCCGGCACCATTGCGGTGGCCCTGATCGTGGGCGGCGCGCTCGATCTGCCGCGCGAGGATATTTCCTATCTGATCATGGCGGATCTGTTGTGCTGCGGGATCGGGACCCTCATCCAGTCGCTCGGGATCTGGATCTTCGGCATCCGCATGCCGATCGTGATGGGCTCGAGCTTCGTGACCGTCGGGCCCATGGTGGCCATGGCGACCAGCGGCCATGTCGGTATCGCCGGCATCTTTGGCGCGACCGTGGTCTCCGGGGTGTTCGGCATTGCCCTGGTGCCGTTTTTCACCCGCTTGCTCAAGTTCTTCCCGCCGCTGGTCACAGGCACCGTGATCGCATCGATCGGCATATCGCTGATTCCCGTGGGTATCAACTGGGCCGCCGGGGGCGTGGGTGCAAGCGATTTCGGCGCGCCCGTCAACGTCGGGCTCGCGGTGTTCGTACTGGCCTGTATTCTGACCATCAACCGGATCGGACGCGGCATTTGGGTGAACATCTCGGTGCTGATCGGCCTGCTGATCGGCTATCTGGTGGCCCTGCCGCTCGGGGTGGTCAGTCTCGATGGTCTGGCATCGCAGCCGGTGGTGGGCGTGGTCACACCGCTGCATTTCGGGATGCTCGAATTTCCCATCTCGGGCATCATTGCCATGTGCATCATCATGGTCGTCACACTCGTCGAATCCACCGGCATGTGCCTGGCGCTGGGCGAGATGGTGGGCAAACCCGTCGACCGGCGTCTGCTCAACCGCGGGCTTTACGGCGACGGCATCGCCACCGCGATCGCGGGCTTTCTGAACGGCTTTCCGCATACCTCGTTTTCACAGAACGTAGGGCTGGTGGGCATGACCGGAGTGACCAGCCGGTATGTCACGGTGGTCTCCGGCTTCGTGCTGATCGTGCTCAGCCTGTTCCCGCAGGCCGCGTTCGTGGTGGCATCCATTCCCAAGCCGGTCCTTGGCGGGGCCGGGCTCGTGATGTTCGGCATGGTCGCTTCGGCCGGTATCAACATCATGAACAAGGCCGACATGTCACAGCGCACCAATCAGCTGGTGTTCGCCGTGTCCATCGGTTTCGGCATGATTCCGCTGGCCGCGCCCGACTTCTTCGCCATCTTCCCCGACTGGACGGCGCCGATCGTGCATAGCGGCATCCTGTTGACCGCCGTGGCCGCAGTGATCACCAACCTGCTGCTCAACGGCGGCGATGCGGTGGCCGACGAGTCCGATACCGAGGAAGAACTCGAATCGGCGGCACGTCGCCAGAGCCGGGCCGCGGGGCCGGCCAAGTCGTAACGGACGCCGTCGGGCGCCGATTGTCTGAATCACGAATCTAACAACGGATTATTCATGGGTTATCTGACGACACACGTACTCGATACTGCCAACGGCTGCCCGGGCGTGGGCATTCCCGTCGTTGTGCGACGTCTCGAAGCCGGGCAGGCCACCACGCTTGCTCAGACACAGACCAACGACGACGGCCGATGCGATCGGCCGCTGATCGAAGACGACGCGTTCACCGCAGGCCAGTACGAGATCGTGTTCGACGTGGGGGCCTATTTCGCCGACCGACGCGAATCACTGGACAGCCCGGCGTTCATCGACGAGGTGGTCATCCGCTTCGGCGTCGCTCACGCTGATCAGCACTATCACGTGCCGCTGCTGGTCTCGCCCTATGGCTACAGCACTTACCGTGGCAGCTGAACCGCCGTTCGGGCCCCACGCCTTCTCAAGGAGCACAGCATGACGAGCACACTGCTACGCAATGCGGCGGTCATCGCCACCATGGACGACAGCGACACGCTGCTGCACAACGCCAGCATCCGTATCGTGGACAACCGCATCGAGGCGATCGGTCCGGCCGACGAGATCACCGGCGGCGCCGACGAAACGATCGATGCGAGCGGCCATATCCTGATACCCGGCCTGGTGAACACCCATCATCATTTCTATCAGACGCTGACGCGTAACGTGCCGGCCGGCCAGGACAGCGACCTGTTCAACTGGCTGGTCGCCCATTACCCGATATGGGCCCGCATGGACGCCCGCGCGATCGATGCGAGCACCCGCATCGCGATTGCCGAACTGATGTTGTCTGGCTGTACCACGGCCGCTGACCATACCTATATCTGGCCCAATGACGCACGCGTCGACGACCAGATTCACGCCGCCGCCGAGATGGGGTTCCGCTTCCATGCCGCGCGCGGGTCGATGTCGGTCGGGCAGTCGCGTGGGGGACTACCGCCGGATCACGCCGTCGAAGACGAGGATTTCATCCTCACCGATTCGCAGCGGGTGATCGAGACCTATCATGACGACAGCCACGGTGCGATGACGCGTATCGTGCTCGCCCCGTGTTCGCCGTTTTCGGTTTCCACCGATCTGATGCGCGAAACAGCGGCGCTCGCGCGCACGCATCGCGTGCATCTGCATACCCATCTGGCCGAGACGCTTGACGAGGAGAATTACTGCCGGGAACTGTTCGGCCAGACGCCCGTCGAGTATGCCGAGGCCAACGGCTGGGTCGGCGACGACGTGTGGTTCGCGCACATGGTGCACCCGCACGAGGCCGAAATCGGCCGGCTCGGTGAGCATCGTTGCGGTGTCGCCCATTGTCCGAGTTCCAACATGCGGCTAGCCTCGGGGGTCGCGCCGATCCGTGCGCTTCAGGACGCGGGTGCGCGGGTCGGGCTCGGTGTGGACGGCTCGGCATCCAACGACTGTTCGCACATGCTTGGCGAAGCCCGTCAGGCCATGTTGTTGCAACGTTTGGCCAACGGCCCGGACGGCTTGAGCGCGCGCCAGGCGCTGCGTCTGGCCACCCGCGGCGGCGCTGAAGTACTCGGCCGCGACGATATCGGCCATCTGGCACCGGGGATGGCCGCCGACATCGTCGGTTATCGTCTTGACAGCCTGCCGCTGGCGGGCGCGGCGGTACACGATCCGCTCGCTGCGCTGGTCTTCTGCTGGCCGCCCCAGGTCGATCTGAGCCTGATCAACGGCCGGTTGCGGGTGCATCGGGGCGAACTGCTCGGCGTCGATGTTCCGTCGTTGGTCAAGCGTCACAACGCCATCGCCACGGCGCTGGTCAACGGCTGAACACCGCCGGGCCTTCGCGCCGGTAACAATTCGTGATCCATCGCTCCGGGGGAGCCTTCATGCACACTTTCAATGCTTCGCGGCGGCAGTTTCTCAAGCGCTCGATCGTCGCCGGCGTGAGCGTCTACGTCGCCAACCTCGCCAGTCCCGCGTTCGCGTCCCTGTTCGAACAGCAGGTGCTCACGCCGACCGATCGGGTCTGGAAACCGGGGGCCGGGATGCAGTTCCGCCTCGACGGCGTGGCCAAGGTCACCGGTAGCAAGGTGTTCGCGCGCGATATCCGCGCACGCGACATGCCCCACTGGCCGGATACGCAGGCACATGCCTTCATCGTGCGCGCCACATGCTGCGACCGTCGGTTCGAGGGTATCGACCTGTCGGCGCTCGAGCAGGCCGGGCTGGCGCCCGAGCGCGTGGTCACCGCCGAGGACATGGCCCGCGACAACATCCAGGTACCCGACTACTACGGGCCCGAGTTCTTCCTGCCCAAGGGACGCACGCCGCTTTATCTGGGCTATCCCGTGGCGATGCTGATCTACCACGATTTCGATCGTTTCAGCATTGCCAAGAGCCGCGTGCGTGCGGCCGAGAACGTAGTGGTCTACGGCGATACCACGGACCTGCCGGACAAACCGCCCTACGGCGCGTTCCGATATATCCGCGTCGGCGGCGATACGCCGTACGACACAGATCGGTTCTCGGCACTCCAGGAGACGGTGCTGTACCCGGATTTCCGCAAGCGCCACCCGGTCTGGCCGCAGGCGCTGGAAAATGGCAAAGACAGCGAGCGCGCGATGTATCACGCCGATGCGCTGGCGCAACAGCTGGATAACCCGCCCGACGACTGGCTGGTCTTCGAGGGCGAGTATCACACCCCCTATATCGACCATTTCGCCATGGAGGCCGACAACGCCAACTGCTGGTTCGATGCGTCGGCCGGCGACATGCACGTGGTCTGCGGAAGCCAGTCGCCCAGCGAACTGGTCGAGCGCATGGCCGCACTGCATTCGGCGAGCACGTTCGCCAGCCATCGTTTTTTCCTGCACCCGACCTATACCGTGGGCTACGGTTCGAAGGACAACTCGATCTTTCCCTACTACGGCATGCTGGCCGCCTATTATGCTGACGGCCATCCGGTACGCCTGGCCAACGACCGCTACGAGCAGTTCCAGGCAACGATGAAGCGGCATCCGTTCACGATCCGCAATCGGCTGGCCGTCGAGCGTAAGACCGGCAAGTTCCGGATATTCAAACAGGATCTGACCGCCAACGGCGGCGGCCGGGCGAATTTCTCCAATTCGGTCGCCTTTGTGGGCACTACCGCCGCCCAGGGCATCTATTACATGCCCAACAGCGACCTGACGGCCACCGCCATCTATTCGCGGATGCCCGAGGCCGGCTCGATGCGCGGCTACGGCACCTTGCAGACCATGGCCGCGACCGAGGTCATGGTCGATGAGATCGCGGGCGAACTCGGGATGGATCCTATCGAGCTGCGGCTGGCGAACGTGTTCAAGTCGGGCATGAAGAATACCCAGGGCGCGATCCCGGCCGGCCATCTTCGCGGCGAGGAGATTCTCAACAAGGCGAAGCGGCATGACATATGGACAACGCGCGCCGAGCGCAAGAAAGCCTATGAGGCCGATCATCCCGAGCATCGCTACGGGGTGGGTTTTGCCTGCGTGCAGAAGGATTTCGGCCACGGTGCGGAGGCGGTCTACTCACAGGTCCAGCTGATGCCCGACGGTCGAATCGAGCTGCGTAACACCGGTGCCGAGATGGGTACCGGTTATTCGACCAGCCAGGCAGCGGTCGTAGCAGCCTGGCTCGGCCGGCCGGCCGATGTCGTTCACACCGCCGAAACCGAGTGGGACGATCTGGCGATGAAGGCCACGGGCAATCCGTACCTGATGTCCCAGGACACCCAGGATGCTGCTCAGTCGGATCCGCGCTGGACGCCGATGCTCCAGCAGGCCTCGAGCGCGAGCAACTCGGCCTATTATCTGTCGTTCCCGACCATCGAAGCCGCGCGCGTGATCTTTCGCCACGGCCTCTGGCCGGTCGCACTCGAATACTGGCAGCGCGGCATCGGCGGGGGACAGGCCGCGCCGTATGTGGTGCGCGAGGCCGATGCGGTCTGGAAGGACGGCAAGCTCTCGGCCAACGGCATGGAACCTCTGTCGCTGGCGTTTCTGGCCGAAAGGGCACATGCCCAGGGCCGGGTGACCGGCGTCATGGCCCATGCGTTCAACCGCTGGGCTTGGTCGCGGGCCGACTACGACATCGACGGCACCACCGAAAATCTGCCGCTGGACGGGCTGGCCGTGCAGTACGGTCAGGGTGCGTCGCCGGCAAAGAAAGCACGCATGACCACGGCCCGCGGGTTCGAGCGGCTTACCCGTTCGAACCCGTATTTCCCGCCCACCCAGCGCAACAACGCCGGGGTCACCTACTACAGCGCCTGTGGCACGCTCGTGGAACTGGCGGTCCATACCGGTACCGGCGAGATCTCCCTGCTCAACCACCACACGTTTCTGGAATGCGGCAACACCATCGTCGAGGAGCTGGTCTCGGGCCAGTTGCAGGGCGGGATCGCCATGGGGATCGGTCATGCGCTGCACGAAGACATGCCGCTGTATGAAGACGGCCCGGGCAACGGGACGTGGAACATCAACCGCTACCGCGTCCCCCGTGCCAGCGATGTAGCCGTCTGGCAACAGACGGCGGAGATTCTGCCGCCGGTCTCGCGTACCGAGCCGCCCAAGGGCATTGCCGAAGTCGTGATGATTCCGATTGTCGGGGCGATCGGCAACGGCGTGGCCCACGCCATCGGCCATCACTTCCATCATTTGCCCATCACCGCCGAACGCGTCCGGGAGGTCCTGTGAGCACACCCGATCCGATCAAGCGCAAGCCGCTGAAGGTCACCATCAACGGCGAGCAACAGCCGGTCGAGCAAGTGCCCGACGAGCTGATGATGCTCGATTATCTCAACGAATACCGGAACCTCACCGGGACGCGTTTCGGCTGCGGTATCGGGCTGTGCCGAGCCTGTACCGTGATCGTCGATAGCCCGGACGGGCACAGCGAGGAGATACGCACCTGTATCACCGGCGCGCACTATTTCAACGGCAAGTCGATCCGGACCGTCGAGGGCCACGCCGAGCGTGACGATCGCGGCGAGGTGGTCTCGCTGTCCGAGGTCCAGCAGCAGTTTCTGAACCATTTCTCGTTCCAGTGCAGCTACTGCGCGCCGGGCTTCGTCAACGCCGCGACGGTGCTGATCGAGCGCCTGCAACGCGATCCGGTGCCCCGATCGCAGCTCGAGGATACGATCAGTCAGGCGCTGGAATCGCATCTGTGCCGCTGTACCGGCTACGTGCGCTATTACCAGGCAGTGCGGGATGCAGTGCTGGCGACGTCCGGCACCACGGTGGAGGGTTGATCGTGCGTACGGCTGCTTATTTGCTGATCGCGCTGGCCGTCGGGTGCAGTGCGTCGATGACGGTATTCGCCGCCGAGCGCGTGGACGCCCAGGTCGAGCGCGGCGAGTATCTGGCGCGTGCGGCCGACTGTGCGGCCTGTCATACGGCGAAGGGGGGCACGCCCTATGCCGGCGGCCATCCGATCGACACGCCGTTCGGCACCGTCTACGGCACCAACATCACGCCCGACAAGCAGTACGGCATCGGCGACTACAGCGCGGACGATTTCTATCACGTGCTCACTCAAGGTGAGCTGCCGGATGGCACGCAGCTGTATCCGGCCATGCCTTATACCGCCTATCACGACATCGCGCGCGAGGACTCGGATGCGATGTATGCCTACTTCATGAGCCTCGACGGCGTGCACGCCGCCGGCCCGCAAACCGACCTGTCGTGGCCGTTCTCGATGCGCTGGACCTTGAACGTCTGGAACTGGATGTTCGCCGGATCCGATACGTCCGGCCCGCCGGCGGACGACGACCCGCAGTCCGGCCGCGGGCGCTACCTTGTGGACACGCTGGGCCATTGCGGCCAGTGTCATACGCCGCGCAACATGCTCGGCGCGGTCGAGAGCGACAAGCGCCTGCAGGGCGCGGTGATCGCCGGCTACGAGGCACCGAATCTGCTGCCGACATCACTGGCTTCGCGCGGCTGGGACACCGACTCGCTTCGGACCTTTCTGCGTGAAGGGCGGAGCCGGCAGGGCAGCATGTATAGCGAGATGTACCCGGTATTCCATCACAGCACGCGGTATCTGAACGACGCGGATCTGGCCGCGATGACCGGCTACCTGCTGGGCGCCGAGCCGCCGGCACCGAAAACGATCAGCGCCGCAACCGACCTCGGTGACGACCCGGGACGTCAGCTCTATCTCAACAGCTGTGCCGGCTGTCACGGCGCACAGGGTCAGGGCGCGGCTCAGGTCGCCTCGGCGATGACCGGCAATACGACGCTGCGACTGGACAGTCCGCGCAATCTGGTGAAGATCATTCACGACGGGATCGCCGCACGGCAATTCAATGGCACAGAGCGCGCGCAGGCCATGCCGGGCTTTGCCGACAAGCTCAGCGACGATGAGATCGCGACGCTGGCAACCTATCTGCGCCGACAGTGGGGGGGCCAGAAAACGCCGGTCGATGCAACACAAGTGGCCGACATGACGGACACAAAGCAATAAACTGCGCCTCAGGCAGTTCCAATCAGGTGCTTCAATGACGACACACGGCAGCAAACGCCCCCTCTATATCCCCTACGCCGGTCCGACGCTGCTCGAGATGCCGCTGCTCAACAAGGGTAGTGCGTTCGACGCCGACGAGCGGGTGGCCTTCAATCTGATCGGGCTGCTGCCGCAGAACGTGGAAACGATCGAAGAGCAGGTCGATCGGGCCTACCAGCAGTACACCACGTGTACGAACGATCTGGACAAGCATATCTATCTGCGCGGTATCCAGGATGACAACGAGACCATGTTCTTCCGGCTGCTCGAAGACCATCTCGAAGAGATGCTGCCGATCATCTATACGCCGACCGTCGGGCAGGCCTGCGAGAAGTTCTCCGAAATCTACCGCAATCACCGCGGCATCTTCATCTCCTATCCGGACCGGCACCGGATCGACGACATCATCCGCAGTGCCACCAAGGATAACGTCAAGGTCATCGTGATCACCGATGGCGAGCGTATTCTGGGTCTGGGTGATCAGGGTATCGGGGGGATGGGCATTCCCATCGGCAAGCTGTCGTTGTACTCGGCCTGTGGCGGCATCAGCCCGGCGTATACGCTGCCGATGGTTCTGGACGTGGGCACCAACAATCAGGAACTACTCGACGACGAGATGTACATGGGCTGGCGCCATGAGCGCATCGGCGACGCAGAGTACGCCGAATTCGTGGATCTGGTCATCCAGGCCATCCGCCGGCGCTGGCCGAACGTGCTGCTGCAGTTCGAGGATTTCGCCCAGCGCAATGCGCTTCCGTTGCTGTCCCGCTATCGCGATCAGCTGTGCTGTTTCAACGACGATATTCAGGGTACGGCCGCCGTGTGCGTGGGTTCGTTGTTGGCCGCGTGCAAGGCCAAGAACGAATCCATCGCCGATCAGACCGTGGCCTTCGTGGGCGCCGGGTCGGCCGGCTGCGGTATCGCCGAGCAGATCATCGCCGCGATGGTGGACGAGGGGCTGACCGACAGCCAGGCACGGGCCCGTATCTACATGATCGACCGGAATGGCCTGCTCACCGACAGCATGGCGAGCCTGCCCGATTTCCAGCGGCGGCTGGCGCATCCCAAGGCACGTATCGAGGAATGGGGCGAGGATACCGAAGAGGATCCGATCCTGACGGTCATCGAACATGCACGGCCGACCGTGCTCATCGGCGTATCGGGCCAGCGTGGTCTGTTCTCTCGTGAGGTGATTCAGCGCATGCATTCGCATTGCGCGCATCCGTTCGTCATGCCGTTATCCAATCCCACGTCCAAGGTCGAGGCCACGCCCGCCGAGATCCTCGAGTGGACCGACGGCGCGGCGCTCGTGGCTACCGGCAGCCCCTTCGATCCGGTCGAGATCGGCGATCGCACGATCCCGATCGCCCAGTGCAACAATGCCTATATCTTTCCCGGCATCGGCCTCGGCGTAGTGGCGGCCCAGGCACGACGAGTGACCGAGAACATGATCATGAGCGCCTCGCGCGCACTGGCCGAGATGTCGCCGCTGGGCGTCGATGGCGAAGGTGCGCTGCTGCCGCCGCTGGAGCGGGTACGTGAGCTGAGCCAATCGATCGCGGTGGCCGTCGCTCGTCAGGCACAGGCCGACGGTGTGGCGCTCAAGTCCTCCGAAGACGCCATTCGGGAAAGCGTAGCGCGCAACTTCTGGTACCCGCGCTATCGTCGGTATCGGCGTGCCGCGTTCTAGGCGCCGCGCCCAGGCCACGCACTGACCGGGCCGGTTCGTCTCGGCGCCCGCCGAGCCGCGCCGTTGCGTTACGGTATCCCACGCCCCGGACACGCGGGCCGGCGAAGTTGAACGCCACCCGGGCCGGGCGCCCCGGCCGACGGTTGTCCAGGTGCGTGACACGCCGTGCGGTACGCCTGGCTTGCGGCGCTGGCCCGCTGCCGTCGTATACCCGGCCTGCCGAGGGCGCGCGCGTCGGCTCAAATCGCCATCGCCCAGGGTCGGTCGCCGGCGTTCGGATCGCGCGGCCGCGCACCCGGGGCTACCCGGATGCGCGATACCGCCATTCGGACTGGCGCGCACTTGCGCCCCCCCAGGTGCCCCTCGTACCGGGCTAAGACCAAAGTCGTGCGGCAACATGCATGCCGGCTCTGGGGGTGCCGCGAATTCGCTGCCAGGCTCCGGCCGACGGGCTCCGGCGAGGCAGCCGGTTAAACGCCACCGACCGTTCGGCAATGGTGGCTGTCGTCGTGCGGTCGACTGCCAGGTTGTGTATCGGCCGTCGTTTCGGCGTAATTCGGGACGAGCGATAACAAAACGAGGGCGCGGCAATCGATCGCGGACCCGATCGGCTTGCCGGAGCCCGTGCGAGGAAGAGGCGATGACACCACAGCCAAGCTATGTGCACGGCGCCAGCCCGGCCAGCCTGTTGGGCAGCACGATCGGTCAGGCGTTCGATTCGGCGGTCGCCCGCTGGCCCGACCGATGCGCACTGGTCAGCCGGCATCAGAACGTGCGGTGGACCTATGCCGAGCTGGGGCATCGGGTCGATGCCTATGCCGCGGCGTTCGTGGCCATGGGCCTGGTGCCGGGCGACCGGATCGGAATCTGGTCGCATAACTGTGCCGAATGGCTGATCACCCAGTACGCCAGTGCCAAGGCAGGGCTGGTGCTGGTCAACGTCAACCCGGCCTATCGGCGGGCCGAGGTCGAATATGCGCTGGCCAAGGTCGGGGCGAAGGCACTGGTGGTCATGCCGCAGCACGCAACCAGCGACTATATCGCGCTGTTGCAGTCGTTGTTGCCCGAGTTGGCCGAGGCGCCGCCCGGCGAATTGCACAGCGCCGCGTTACCTGAATTGCGGTGGGTGATACGACTGGGTGAACAGGACACGCCGGGCATGGTTCGCTTCGACGATCTGCCCGAGCGCGCGGGGCCGTCGCACCAGGCGCGCGTCGCGGCGCTGGGCGCCGAACTGCAGGCCGACGAGCCGATCAACATCCAGTTCACGAGCGGCACCACGGGGCGGCCCAAGGGGGCGACACTGTCCCACCACAATATTCTCAACAACGGTTACTTCGTCGGTCGGGGCATGAACCTGAGCGCCGACGATGCGATCTGTGTGCCGGTGCCGCTGTATCACTGTTTCGGCATGGTGATGGGCAATCTGGCCGCGGTCACGCACGGTAGCGCGGTGGTCTATCCGGCCGGCGCGTTTGATGCGAGCGCCACGCTCGAAGCCGTGGCCGCCGAACGCTGTACTGCGCTATTCGGTGTGCCCACGATGTTCATCGCCGAAATGGGCCTGGCCGATTTCGCCGACTTCGACCTGGCCAGCCTGCGGACCGGGATCATGGCCGGCTCGCCCTGCCCACGGGCGGTGATGCAGCGCGTGATCGACGAGATGCACATGGACGAGGTCACCATCGCCTACGGCATGACCGAAACCTCGCCGGTGAGCTGTCAGACCGCGGTGGACGATGAACTCGAAGCACGCGTGGCCAGCGTCGGCCGGGTTCATCCGCATCTGGAGATCAAGATCGTCGATGCATCTTCACGCGTGGTGCCGCGTGGCCAACCGGGGGAGTTCTGTACGCGCGGCTATAGCGTGATGCTCGGCTACTGGGACGAGATCGAACGGACACGCGAGGCGATCGATGCCGCACGCTGGATGCATACCGGTGATCTGGCCGTCATGGACGACGCCGGCTACTGCCGCATCATCGGGCGGCTCAAGGATATGGTCATCCGGGGCGGCGAGAACGTCTATCCGCGCGAGATCGAGGAATATCTGTATCGTCATCCGGCCGTGGCCGATGTCCAGGTCATCGGTGTGCCCGATGCGCGCTACGGCGAGGAACTGTGCGCGTGGGTCCAGCTCACCGCCGCCGGGCAGCTCGACGAAGCGGGGTTGCGGGCCTTTTGCGAAGGTGAGATCGCGCATTACAAGATCCCGCGCTATGTACGCTTTGTCGATGCGTTCCCGCTGACCGTGACCGGCAAGGTGCAGAAATTCCGCATGCGGGAGCAGATGATCGCCGAGCTCGGGCTCGCCGAGGACTGATCGGCACAGCCGACGTCCGCCGCGCGAACGGCGGTCCGGACCGGGCCCGGATACATCGACGCCGGTAGAGATCGTTCGGGACATCAAGCGTGGATGCCGGGCCCAAGCGGGCCACACGGCGTGAGCGCCCATGCCGTATGCCGGGGCGATCGACATGCCGGGCGAAGACGGCGACCATCCCCGTCAGGCCAGTTCCCGATACGACAGAGCCCGGCTTTCCTGCGCCAGGGCGTCGCGTGCACTCGCGCCGGTTGTGTCGGCTGGGCCTCAGCCCGGCGGGCGATGATACCGGCCGGCCAGGGCTGCCAGGTAGCGCTCGGCCGAACGCTGGACCTTGGTATCGGCCCGCTCGTGCACGATCGTCTGCCACCAGCCGCCGTAGAGGGTGTCGAACCGGTAGGCAGCGACGGTCGTGGCGATCCGCTCGACCTCGAAGGCGGGCAAAGGAATCGTGTTGGGGTAGCTGTACATGAAGCTCACCCAGTCGCGGTCGGCGACCACCTGCACGATATCGCCGCTGAGAAGTGCGCCCTCCGGACGGCTCTGCCCCTGCCAGTGCAATACCGTGCCGCCGGGGAAATGACCGCCCAGGCGTACCAGCGTCAGGTCGTCATTCAGCACATGGCGGTCACCTTCCCAGAACCGGATTCGCGCGTCATCGCGCATCACCCAGTCACGGTCTTGGGCATGCAACAGCACCGGCGCATCGAACGCCTGTGCCCAGTCCACCATGGCGGTGTAGAAATGCGGATGCGAGATCGCAATCGCGTCGACGCCGCCCAACGCGTTCACGCCGGCCACGGTGGCTTCGTCCATCAGGCTGGTACAGTCCCAGAGGAGATTGAGCCCGCCGCTGCGCACGAGCAGGGCGCGCTGGCCGATGGCGAACTCGGGCTCGGTGCCGATACCGTACAGCCGGTCGTCGACACGTTCGATACGTGCGCTGTGCGTAGCCGCCAGTTCGGACGGCATCATCCACTGCTGGCCGTCCGGGCCGACGAATTGCCGGACATCCTCGCAGACGGGGCAGTGCGCGGGTGGCTTCGGCGTCGGCCTGAACTGCGTGCCGCAGGTCACGCACAGCCATGGGATCCCGGCGTCAGCCACGCTCGGCGAGTGCGTCAAGGCGCGCGCGCAGGGCCGTGATCTCGTCCATGAGCTCCAGCGCGAGCGCGAGACCGGAGACGTTGACGCCGAGATCGCGGTGCAGGCGGGCGGCGGTATGCACACGCGGCAGGTGGGTGGCGGCGAATTCCCAGCGGGAGCCCCGCTGTTGCGGCTCGATCACGCCTTCTTCGACGAGCAGCGTGATCCATTCCGCCTGAACGCCGGCCGATCGACACAGTTGGCCGAGCGTCAGGGTGGAACGGGTTTCGACGATTTCACAGGTCACCGTCGTGTGATCGCGATTTGCCATGATCAGACTCCCATTGCCGCGCGCGGATTGAACGCCATCGTATCGGCCATGTCCTGGTAAAGCTTGCGTGCGGCATCGCTGTCGGCCGGGGGCAGGACGATACGCAATACCGCATACAGATCGCCCGGCGTGCGCCCGGGCATGCCGCGGCCCTTGAGCCGCAAGCGCCGGCCGCCGTTGGAGTTGGGCGGGATCTTCAGGTCCACCGGCCCGGCCGGGGTCGGCGTCTTGACCGTGGCCCCGAGTGCCGCTTCCCATGGAGCGACCGGCAGGTCGACGATCAGATCGGACCCGTCCAGGCGATACAGCGGATGGGTGCGGAAGCCGATTTCCAGATACAGGTCGCCGGCCGGGGCATCTCCGATACCCGGCGTGCCCTGGCCGGTCAGGCGCAGCTGCTGACCGGCTCGTACGCCCTTGGGCACGGTGACCTTGAGCGAGCGGGTGCGCTCGACCACATGGCCGTGTTCGTCGATCGCGGGTGCACGCAGGCTGACCGTACGGGTGCTGCCGGTAAAGGCATCCTCGAGATCGACTTCGATCCTCGCGGTGTGGTCCTGGCCGCGTACATGAGCCGTACCCCGGCCGCCCGCGGCACCGCCACCGGCATAGCCGCGGCCGAACATCGACTCGAAGAAATCGCTGAAGTCGGAAGCATCGGCGCCGGTGAAACCGCCGCCGTGGAAATCGAATCCGGAGTCGGCGCCGCGGCCCGTGCCCGCGCCCGCACCTGGACGTTGTCCGGCCTCCGTGCGGCCATAA
This sequence comes from Salinisphaera sp. T31B1, assembly GCF_040361275.1. Classification (NCBI taxonomy): domain Bacteria; kingdom Pseudomonadati; phylum Pseudomonadota; class Gammaproteobacteria; order Salinisphaerales; family Salinisphaeraceae; genus Salinisphaera; species Salinisphaera sp. T31B1. Next base: position 123,961 of record NZ_APNH01000004.1, read on the forward strand.
CCGCCGGGCGGGATCTGGTCGTAGGCAGCGCGTTTTTCCGGGTCGCGAAGCACTTCGTAGGCCTCGTTGACGTCCTTGAAGCGGTCTTCCGCGTCGGCTTCCTTGCTGACATCCGGATGGTATTTGCGGGCCAGCTTTCGATACGCACGCTTGATCTCGTCGTCGCCGGCGGATCGCTCCACGCCGAGGGTTTCGTAATAGTTCTTGTATTCCATGAGGACAGACGCAGGACCGATGATTGCCGTAGCCAGAATTTAGGTGCGCCGAGGCCTGGATTCAATCGAGTCGGGGCATGGCGTTACGAACGAGCGCGCCGCCGTACGGGCTTGCGCCGTATATAGAGCTGTTTTTTCGCCCGCGCGACGACGGTGCCGTCCGCGGTGGCGATATCGTTTTCGAACCAGCGTAGGTGCTTGCGGCCTCCGGCAGCGGCCTCGATCAGCTCGTCGCGGGTCGTGTCGTCCATTCGAAACTCGGCATATACCGTTTCGCGGCCGGGGGCCACGAATTCGATGGCGCCGGCCGCGTCCCATACGATGAACCCGCGGCCCATGCGTTCGATCGCCAGAATCGCCCAGAACGGATCACACATCTTGAACAGATTGCCGCCGAACTGGGTGCCCATATAGTTGCGATTCCAGGGCCGGAACTTGAGTGCCACCCGCGCGTAGGACCAATCGGAGGCGATTGTCTCCACTCGTATGCCGCTCGCGGCGAACGGCGGCCAGGCATTCATCATGTGGCGGAGTACGAGTGGCTTCATCGGTATCTCTGGAACGGTTGTCTAGCCGCAGTCTAGGCCCTGTCGATGTTGCATACGAATCCGTACCGAACGCGGTCCCGCGGCAGCCCAGATCGTTCCGCGCGCTGCATGGCAATATCGCTTGAACGGGGGGCGTACCCAGCGGCCACGGGCTGGTGGTCGTCCGGGCGATCGGATCCGCGCTCCCGGCTTGCCGTACCGGCGGTTTCGCGGCTCAAGGCCTCGGCACGACGAGTCGGTGGCTGACGGCTTGGCGCAACCTGTGCGCAGACACGCCTGCGGTCGGCATCCGGCACCGACGAGCCCTGATCGCGGCGGGCCGGGCTGTCACCCTGGGCGATAAGTCCGTATTGTGGGGAGGGTCAGTCATCGTATCGCCGCGTCGAGCCGGCGCTCGCCGTGGGGCCCATGCAGAATCTCATCGATTACCTGAGCGGCATCGCCGAGGCGCACGAGGTCGATCCATTGCTATTCGTGCTCATCTATCTGGTGAGCACGCCGCCGTTTCTGCTGATCAGCGCCTGGCTGTTTCATCATATTCGAAGAGAAAAGCCGCTTGCCTTGCTGGTGCTCGGCTGGGCGTTCTGTTACTCGGCGCCGTATCTGTATGTTCTGGCCGTCGGGCGGGACCTGCCGTTCTGGGTGTATGTGATGGTGGCCTTGCTGGTGATCGGGGGCCTGGCGGTGGCCGGGCGCGGATTGCTGCGGCGTTTGCGAGCCAATCGCCAGCGCCGGGCCTGATCGCAACTCCACCCGCCACGTCGCCGCGCGATATACTCTCGCGATGCCCGAGGCCAGCCCGCTTACCCTGACTGTCGTTGCCGCGCTGCTGGTCATCTATCTGTTCGGCGGGTTCATCAAGGGCGCCGCCGCGTTCGGCCAGCCGATGCTCACGATACCGCTGTCGAGTTTTCTGCTGCCGGTGCCGACGGCGATCGCCATCTCGATCGCGCCGGTCATGGTCGCCAATGTCGTTCAGCTCATCCAGAACCGGCGGGTGTTCCGCGCCACGTTCGTCTACTGGCCGTTCTATGTCACGCTGGTTCTGGCGATGATACTGGGTCTGGTGGTGCTCTCGAACGTCGGCCACGAGGGCCTGCTCACGCTGATCGGCACCCTCATTCTGGTGTTCGTGGCGGTACAGGCCAGCGGCTGGCAGCCGGCGATCGCGACTCCGTTGCGTGTGCGGGCGCAGCTGGTCACCGGCGCTGCATCCGGGCTGCTCGCCGGCATGACGTCTTTCGTGAGTTTCCCGTCCATCCCGGTGTTTGTGGCCGCACGCATGCAGCGGGATGTCTTCGCGATGGTCATCGGCGTCATGTTTCTCCTCGCCTCGGCGATTCTTTCCACCGGGCTGACCGTACTGGGTGTCTACGGCCGGGCCGAGGTGCTGACCGCTGTCGCCTGTATCGCGCCGTCGGCGGGCGGGCAGATGCTCGGCCAGTATGTACGCGACCGGTTGCCCGAGCGTCGTCTTCGGGCCATCGTGTTCAGCATGCTCGCAGCGATGGGCGCAAGCCTGATCCTGCGCGGCCTGTGGTAGCTGCGCTGTGACGATGCCACGGCGGCGAATGCGTACGCGTCAGCCGGCCAGATCGGCGATCCGCACTCGGGTGAGACACGCTGCCACGACACGGCTGCGCACCGCCTGGGCGCGTGTGAGCGTGGCCGGGCGGCGCGTCTTTGCCCGGTCGGGCGAGGCCTCAGCGATCCGCGTTGCGTGTGATGCAGTAGACGCGTTCGCAGGCCTGGGTCAGGCCTCGCGCGCGTAGATGGTCGTTGCGGCTCAGGCCGCTACGCTCGGAGACACAGGCGATATCGGCCCGATCACCATAGAGCCGATGCACCTCGCTATCGCCGACTGCGAACGGCGGACCCGACATTTCCTGCTGGTCGTAGTCGAGGGTGATCAGCAGAATGCGCGCACCGGGGGCGAGCCCGTCCAACAGGTGTTTCGCGTAGTCCGCCCGCAGCTCGGGCGGAAGCGCGATCAGCGCGGCCCGATCGTAGACCGCGCCAAAACGCGCGATACGCTCGACCGGATACGCGAAGAAGTCGCCCACGTAGAGCTCGACTCCTTGACCTGAGATATGCCTGAACGGGCCTTCATCGGTGGTCTCGCGCGGGATGCGCTGCTCGTCGAAGAAATCGGCCGCGGCCCGCTCGCTGAACTCGATTCCGGTTACGGAATGGCCGCGGCTGGCCAGCCATGCCATGTCCGGCGTCTTGCCACACAACGGCACCAGCACCGGGGCATCCTCGGCCAGTTCCAGCGTCGGCCAGAACCGGTGTAGCAGGGGCTGGCCCTTGGGTTGATGAAAACCGATCTGCTGGTTGTCCCAGCGCTCTAGCCAGAAATCACGATCCATACGGCGGCTCGGGTTGGAGATCCAGTTCCGGATAATGACGGAATACGCCGTCGGTGTTGAAGGCCATTCGCCGATCGCTGGCCAGATAGGCCGCCAGTCGCGGGCGAGCGGCCACGCGTGCGGCCAGGGCGCTCACGTTCGGAACGGCGCGTTCGGCCGCATGCATGGCGCGCGGCAACGCGTAGCGCAGGCCGGCAACGACCTGGAACAGATACAGATCGGCCGTTGAACAGGCGTCACCCGCCAGCCAGGGTCGGCGCTTGCCGCGGGCATCGAGCACCGATTCGAAATAGCCGAGAAACCGGGGCAGGCGCTGGTCGATGAAGGTCGCTGCCGCGCGAACCGCGACCTCGCGCTGGTCTTCGTAGTACAGGCCCGGGCCCAGCGGATGGTGAATGTCATGAATCTCGGCAGTGAAATCGGTCAGGGTCAGGGCTAGCGCATGACACCAGAGCCGGCCGGCTTCGTCGGCGGGCGCCAGGGCCAGTCGCGGCCCGAGAAACGCCAGAATGTTGGCCACGTGCGAGATCTCAAGATCGCCGGCACGCAGATAGGGCGGTGCAAACGGTGGACGTGCCCGGTGCCGCGTGTCCAGGCCGGCGGCCACCGCCGCGCTCGCGTGTTCGGCGTCCTGCGAATACGCGATGTCCACATAATCGGCGCCGGCGTCTTCGAGTGCCAGACGTATGAATTCGCCGCGACCGGGAATGTCGGGCCAGTAATAGAGTTCGTAGCGCATCGTCAGGTCTCGTCGTCGAAGGAGCGGATCCGCTCAGAGCAGGCTGGCCTGCAGCGGCTGGGTCTCGGCGTCGACAAAACCCGACAGGCCTCCCCCCACGAGCCGGTAACGGGTTAGGTGGTCGTCTTCGACCCGGTCTCGCAGCGCACAGGCAATGGCGGCCACATCGGCTGCCGAAGCCGGTCGTGCTGCGGGGGTGAAACTGCGTGTGAGAATACGGAAGTCGGAAGTCTTGAGCTTGAGCACCACCGTGCGTGCAACGCGGGTCTGCTTGCGTCGATGATTGGCCCAGGTCTTTTCTGCCAGACGCTCGATATGCGGGGTCAGCTCGGCCAGTGGCAGATCCTCCCGCAATGTGTCCTCCGCGGATACCTGCGAAGCAGCGCGTCGCGGCTGCACCGGTCGGTCATCGATACCGTGCGACAGCTCATGCAGTCGCCACCCCCAGCGACCGAAACGCGCCACGAGCAGATCCGCGTCGACGCTGCGCAGATCGCCTACCGTTGCGATACCCATGGCCGTCAGGCGTGTTTTCATCACTTTGCCGACGCCGGGAATCTTGCCGATATCCAGTGGCAGGAGAAAGGCATCGACCCGGCGTGGGCTGACTACGAACTGGCCATCGGGCTTGCGCCAGTCGGAGGCGATCTTGGCCAGGAACTTGTTTGGCGCGATGCCCGCAGACGCGGTCAGCCCGGTCTCCCGGAGGATATCGGCACGGATGGCTCGTGCCGTGGCGGTGGCCGACTGCAGCGCCTGCCGGTCTTCGGTGACATCGAGATACGCCTCGTCCAGCGACAATGGTTCGACCAGGTCGGTGTACTGGTAGAAAATCGCCCGGATTTGCTGCGAGATCGCCTTGTACCGGGCAAAGTCCGGTGGCACGAAAACCGCCTGGGGGCAGAGCCGTTCGGCGCGCACCGCCGGCATCGCTGAACGCACGCCGAAAACCCGTGCTTCGTAGCTGGCCGCGGTGACCACCGAACGCAGACCGCGTTTGGCCACCACGACCGGCCGGCCGCGCAGCTCGGGCGCATCGCGCTGTTCGACCGACGCATAGAAAGCGTCCATATCGACATGCACGATCTTGCGAAGCGCACCACTCATGGTCGGTCTACGCACCCCGAGCGATACCGGACGACAGCGGCGCGGCTAAGACCACGCCGGTCCGACGCGCTACCATAGCCGGCCAGAGCCGACCCCGCGCCCGTGGCGGTCGCATTTCTCATTGATAAGCACTGCATCATGGATCGTCAGCGATATTACACCCTGCGTTTTTCCTGTCCCGACTGTGTCGGTATCGTGGCCCGAGTAGCCGGCTTCTTCGCTGAAAACGGCGGTTGGATACTCAGGTCGGCGCAGCACTCCGATGAGGCGTCCGGGCAGTTCTTCATGCGTGTCGAAGTGCGGGCCGAATCGGTCGTCATGGATCTGGACGCGCTCCGTGACGCCTTCGACCCGGTCGCCCGATCGTTTTCCATGGACTGGCAGATCAGCGACAGCGCACACCGCAAGCGGGTCGTGATCCTGGTCTCTCGACAGATGCACTGTCTGTACGACCTACTCGAGCGCTGGGCTTCGGGTGAACTGGAGATCGATATCCCCTGCGTGATCTCCAACCACGATGATGCCCGTGGGCTGGTGGAATGGCACGGGATTGCATATCACCACGTGCCTATCGACGCCGACAACAAGAAGGCCGCCTTCGAGCGGATCGAGCATCTGTTCGATCAGGCACGCGGAGAGGCCATGGTGCTGGCGCGCTTCATGCAGATTCTGCCCGCGCGACTGTGCGAGGCGCTGGCCGGGCGCGTGCTCAATATCCACCACAGTTTCCTGCCGAGTTTCGTCGGCGCGTCACCGTATCTCCAGGCCTGGCGGCGTGGCGTCAAGCAGGTCGGTGCGACCTGCCACTACGTCACTGCGGAACTGGACCAGGGGCCGATCATCGACCAGGATGTCACCCGCGTCGACCATGCCGATACCGTCGGCGACCTCATGCGCTATGGCAAGGATATCGAAAAGGCCGTTCTGGCCCGTGGGCTGCGTCACCATCTGGAAGACCGGGTCATGATCAGCGGCCATCGCACGATCGTGCTCTAGCGGTCTCGCAGACCCGCTCTCCGGTATACGGTGCGATCCTATTCTCGGAGGCAGTTGTGGCGCCCCGCGCGGGGCGGGTGCCGGACCGAAAGTAAGGCGAAACGGTCCGGCAGGTGGCGTAGCGTCGCAGCCTGACCGGCGCGTGCGATCAGCTGCTTGGGTCCGGATTCATCGTGCGGGCGATATCGAGCTGCGGATAGTGGTTCTCCACACGATGTATATCCGCATGGGTCTTGTCGATGATCCACCGCTGGAGCTGCGCGACCGGCTCGCGGGCAGGTTTGGCGCGCGAGCGAACGAAATGACACAGCCGCCCAGTGGCCACGCAGGTATCCAGCGCCGGGACCAGCGCGCCGATATCCAGCCAGTGCGCGACCACGTTGAGCCAGCCGACCGCGATTCCCTGGCCCATGAGTGCTGCCTGCAATACCACCGCATAATCCGAAAAACTCAGCGTGCTCGCCGCCGGCCAGCGCTCGGCTAACGCGGGAAACAGCTCGAACCAGTCGGTCGGGCTGCCGGTGAGGTTGATCAACGTCGGCGCGGGCGACTGGTCGCCAGGCCCTGCGGTGATATCGCGCAGATAGGCCGGGCTGCAGACCGGTACCAATATCTCCGGCAGAATCAGGTCTGCATCGTGCGACGCATCGCTTCCGCTAATGAACCGCATGCCCAGATCCACGTCCTCTACCGGGCCGCCGATTGCGCCGGAGATCAGCTGAAAACGCAGATCCAGACGCGGCATCGCTGCCTGTAGCTCGTGCATGCGCGGCATCAGCCAGTGGGTGGTGAACGCAGTCGAGACCGAAAGCGACACGGTATCCACGGTCTCGTTTCGCGCGCTTATTTGTTCAATTGACGACTCGATCGAGCGGAAACCGTCCGATACCCCTCGATAAAGAATCTGTCCGTTCTCAGTCAGTTCGAGACGGCCTTTATCTCGCCGAAACAGCCTCACCCCCATATGATCTTCAAGACGGGCAATCATGCGGCTCACTGCCGGTTGGGTGACATAAAGCTCGGTCGCTGCACGCGTGAAATTACCGCATCGTGCGGCGGATTCGAACACGAACAAAGCGTGCGCACTGGGAAGTTTTCGGCGAAGCGAGGTCATGATCTGAGGTTATGCTTGATCCAATTATTTTTCAATTGCAACCCGATAGTCGGCTGTTCTACCGTCGAGATAGAGACAGGCGAAGAGGACACTAAATCGTCGTTGCCGGCCAGGCGTGCGGTAATTAGTTCGTGACGATGCGGCTGTGTCCTGGCAAGCCACGTGGATACGGATATTTGCACAAACTACCGTGCATCGTTATAGCGCGAGTGCGCTGGTCTGGGGCGGCCGATGCGTCGGTTCGGTGCAGATCCGTCGGCGAGAACGAAGCACGATCGAGAGAGGGCAAATGAAGACTCGAGATAGCGTTGGCGTACGGATCAGGGGCGCTCGCAAGGTCTACGGACGAACGGTCGCCGTTCACGAGACCGATCTGGATATTGCGCCCGGCGAGTTCGTCTCTCTACTCGGACCCTCCGGCTCGGGCAAGACCACGCTCCTGGGCATGCTCGGCGGGTTCGTGATGCCCAGTGGTGGCACGATCCATATCGGTGATCGCGACATGACCTTCACGCCGCCGCACAAACGCGATATCGGCGTGGTGTTCCAGAGCTACGCGCTGTTCCCTCATATGACGGTGGGCGAGAACGTCGCCTTCCCGCTTCGCGCTCGTCGGATGGCCAAAGCCGAGCAGGCCGAACGCGTACGCGATGCACTGGCCATGGTCGACCTGGCCGGTTACGGCGATCGCGGCGTATTGCAGTTGTCCGGTGGCCAGCGGCAGCGCGTGGCGCTGGCCCGGGCGATCGTGTTCGAACCGGCACTCATTCTCATGGACGAGCCGCTCTCGGCGCTGGACAAGCAGCTGCGCGAAATCATGCAGATGGAGCTGCGAGCGCTGCACCGGAAATTGGGCGCGACGATCATCTATGTCACCCATGATCAGCGTGAGGCCTTGACCATGAGCGATCGGATCGTGGTCCTGCGCGACGGACGCATCGCCCAGGTCGGCACGCCGCAGACGCTGCACGACAGCCCGGTGGATTCATTCGTGGCCGAGTTCGTGGGCGAGTCGCGGTTATTGCCGGTGCGCGCGACCGGCGACCGTCAGGTGGCCTATGCCGGTATCACGCTGACAACACGTGACCCGGTGCCGGCTGCCGAGTCGCTGGTGCTCGTTCTTCAGACCGCCAAGCTTGTACTCGATGTCGGCGATCTGCCCGAGGTGTTCAACCGCATCAGCGGTCGTGTCTCCGAAGTCGTCTATCAGGGCGAAAGCCTGCGTGTGCTGGTTGCGCTGGCCGACGGCACGGTCGTGCGTCTGAACCATCCGACCCATGACGCCGCGCGTCGACACGCCCCGGCGATCGGCGACGACATCACCGTGGCCATCCATCCCAACGACACCGTTGTGGTCCCCGTGGCCCACGGCTATTCATCTACTTCGATAGAAAAGGAAGACGCAGCGTGAGCGAACTCGATTACAGCCAATTTCGCGTATTGACCTTCGATGTGGTGGGCACACTGATCGACTTTGAAAAGGGTGTGCTTGATTCGGTTCGTCGACTGGGCGGCGATGCCGCGACCGGATTGAGCGACGACGATATCTTCGGCGCCTACAAGCGCGGTCGTAGCGCCAACCCGGGCCGGTCCAGCCAGGCGATGGCACAGGTCTATCGCGAGCTGGCCGGTGAGCTGGGGCTACCCGCCGATGACAGCCGAGCCGAATCGTTTCAGCTCGACGTCATCGACTGGCCGGCCTTTTCGGACTCGGCACAGGCGCTGGCCCGGCTACGGCGAAATTTCCGCCTCGTGGCCATGACCAACGCCGACCGGACCGCGTTCACCTCCTATGCCGAGAAGCTGGGCTGGCCGTTCCACGACAGCGTCACGTTCGATGAAACCGGCACGGCCAAACCCGATCCCCAGTATTTCGCCTATAACCGGGGCCGCCAGTACGCCTTCGGCTATCGTTTCGAGGAAATCCTGCACGTGGCCCAGAGCCAGTATCACGATATCGGCGTGGCCCGCGAGCTGGGTTATACGGTGTGCTGGATCGAACGTCGGCACGGGCAGAAAGGCTTTGGCGGCACCCCGGATCCGAAGCAGGTGACCACCCCGGATGCCCATTTCACCACGCTCGCCGGACTCGCCGATGCGGTCGAGGCCGGAATGGCAACGGCCTGATCGGAGGACATCGATGCGCCAGCCGTACCCCTCCGTAGCCTCGCTGTGGGCAGCCCAGGCGCCGCCGGCAGAGCCCGCGCGGCCGCTCGCCACGCCCCTGCAAGTCGACGTGGCGATCGTCGGCGGCGGCTACTCCGGGTTGTCGGCGGCCCATTATCTGATCGAACAGGGCCTCAAACCCGTGGTGCTCGAAGCCAGACGGGTGGGGTGGGGCGCCAGCGGCCGCAACGGCGGCGTGGTATCGGCCAAGTTCCGTATGCCGTATTCGGCGATTGCGCAGGCGCATGGGCTGGATACGGCACGGCTGATGCACCGCATCAGTCATGACGCCGTGGATCTGGTCGAATCGCTGATCGAGCGGTTGGGAATCGAGACCGCGGATTTTCGTCGCACGGGCAATCTGAGCTGCGCGCACAACCAGCGTGCGCTGGCACGGATCGCCGCCGATGCACGCTGGCAGGTGGATGCGCTCGGTGATGACCATCTATCGGTGGTTTCGGCCGAGCGCGTGGCCGAGGAAACGGGCTCGAACGCATTCGTCGGTGGCGTGCTCGCCGACGATGTGGGCCGGCTGCGTCCACTGGCCTATGCACGCGGCCTGGCCGATGGTTTGTGTCGGTCAGGTTCGGATCTGCTGTTCGAGGACACGCCGGTCGAACGGGTGGAGCAAGTTGGCCAGGGCGTGCGGCTTCATACGCCGGGGGGAAGCGTTCAGGCGTCGCAGGTGATCCTGGCCAGCAACGGTTATTCGGGGATCACACCGGCGACCGACCGGCTCAGACGCAGCGTGGTGCCGTTTCGCAGCGCGATCATCGCAACCGAGCCCTTGCCTGAATCGCTGCATGCGCGGCTACTCAAGCATGATCGCAGCTACGGCGAGACCCGACGCATGATGCGGTGGTTTCGCAAGGTCGACGACCGGTTTGTCTTCGGCGGCCGTGGCGCGTTCGGAAGAGAAGATTCGGCCAAAGCGTTCGATGCGCTGCAGCGAGCGATGGTGGGGCTGTTTCCGGACCTGGCGGGCGTGGCTGTCGACTATCGCTGGTCGGGCCACGTGGCAATGACCCTTGACAAGTTTCCGCATGTCGGCCGTCTGGACGATCGCACCACGACGTGTGTCGGCTACAACGGCGCCGGCGTGGCGCTTTCCACGCTGCTGGGTCGCCATGCCGGGGCGTGTGCCGCCGGCCATTCGCCGGAGGTCGGCCTGTTGGCCGCCGAGCGGCTCAAGCGTATTCCGTTCTACCCGCTGCGAGAGCTGGGCATCCGTTCGGTGGCGGGGTGGTATCAGCTGCTCGATGCCGTCGGGCTTTGATCCGACATGAATCGGTACGACAACGACAACTAGAGGGCAAGGACAATGACAATCCGACGCACACTCGGCCTGGCCATGGCGGTCGGCCTTATCGCAGGTCTGCCCGCCGTGGCAAACGCTGCAGACGAGATCACGTTCGTCTCCCAGGGCGGGGCCTATCAGGACGCCCAGACAAAGGCGATTCTCGACCCGGTGGCCCAGGCGCTGGATATCACCATCAACCAGGACAGCGTTCCCGATCCGCTGCCGATGATCAAGACGCAGGGCATGACCGGGCGGGTCGTCTGGGACGTGGTGGACACGCCGCCCTACAACTGTATTCGTGCCGGCGCACAGGATCTGGTCGAAAAACTCGACTACTCGCGGCTGCCGGCCGCCAAGGACATCCCCGAAAGCACGCGCACCGCCTATTCGGTTCCTTACGAGAAATATTCGAGCGTGCTGGCCTACAACGCCGACAAGTACGGCGACAACCCGCCTAAAAGCTGGGCGGATTTCTGGAATGTGAAGAAATTCCCCGGACGACGGGCGTTGCGCAATTACCCCGTGGCCACGCTGGAGGCCGCGCTGCTGGCTGACGGCGTGCCCCGCGACAAGCTCTATCCGCTGGATGTCGATCGGGCATTTGCCAAGCTCGACGAGATCAAGCCGCATATCGCCACCTGGTGGACGTCTGGCGGCCAGTCGGCACAGCTGCTCCACGACGGCGAAGTGGACATGATCATGATGTGGAACGGCCGTGTCAGCGAGCTCAAGAAGGCCGGCGACAACGTCGACTACACCTACGCCGATGGCATTCTCCAGCGCACCGGGTTGTGTATTCTCAAGGGCTCGCCGAATCTGGATACCGCCTACCGGTTCGTCAATGCCGCCATCTCGCCGGAATATCAGGCCAACCTGCCCAAGTACATCGACTACGGCCCGGCCAATGCCAAGGCGTTCGATACCGGCAAGATTTCCGACGAGCGCGCCGCCCAGCTGCCCAGTTCGCCGACCAATGCGGCCCAGCAGGCGGAGCTGTCCTATAAATGGTGGGCGTCCCCCGAAGGTGAGGACACCCAGCGGCGCTGGCTGCGCTTCATGCAGCGCTGATCGCGATTGTATGCCTGTCTTTCGTCGCCCGGGCCGGCATTGCCGGTCCGGCCATTCACGCTAGCGAGTTTTCGCCCATGGCCGACGCCGCTCTCCGACATCGCCGCCGGGATCGCGGGCTAATGTACCTGCTCATGGCGCCCGCGGTCTGCGTGGTGCTGTTGCTGCTGATCGTGCCGACCAGCTGGCTGTTCTGGCAGTCGATCTATGCCGGCGGTTTCACCCTGGCCAACTACGAGCGGATCTTCACCGATTCGATCTATTTCGACACGTTCGTGTTGACCTTCCGGATCAGCGCGATCGTGACTCTGGGCACGCTGGTGCTGGGGTATCCGCTGGCCTATGCGGCCTGTGTGCTGCCGCGCCGGTGGGCCCTGCCCATTCTGGTGGCGGTGGTGTTGCCGTTCTGGACCAGCGTTTTGGTACGAACCTATGCCTGGCTGATCCTGCTCGGACACAACGGCGTGATCAACAGCTTTCTGATGAGTCTGGGTGCGGTCGATGCGCCGTTGCGGCTGGTCAACAACGAGTTCGGCACCATCGTGGCGACGATCCATATCCTGCTGCCGTTCATGGTGCTGCCGCTGTATTCGGCGATGCAGAAGATACCCGACGATCTCATGCTGGCCGGCATGAGCCTGGGCGGTTCGCCGTTCCACGCCTTTCGCCGCATCTATTTCCCGCTGTCGTTGACGGGCGTGATGGCCGGCGCGGCTCTGGTGTTCGTGCTGTGCCTTGGGTTCTATATCACGCCCGAGTTGATGGGCGGTGGCAAGACGGTCATGGCTTCAATGGTGGTCAGCCGCAACGTGGAGTTGTTCAATGATTGGGGGGCGGCCAGCGCGGTGAGCGTCGTGCTGCTGGTGATCGTGCTTATCGTGTTCTATCTCGCCAGCCGCATCGTGCCGGTGGATCGAATCGTGGGGGCCGGGTGATGGTCAGACGTATGCCCTTGCGACGCGCGGCCCTGTATCTGTATGTGATCGGCGTCGTGGTCTTTCTGATCCTGCCGGTGCTCATCGTCATCCCGATGTCGTTCTCGGACGCGCGATTCCTGAGTTTTCCGCCGGAGGCGTTCTCGCTGCGTTGGTATGACGCGTTCTTTTCGAGCAACGAATGGCTCGGCGCGGCGCGCACGAGTCTTCAAGTGGCCGTACTGGCGACCCTGATCGCCACGCCCCTGGGCGTGGCGGCTGCCTACGCGCTCGAGAACACCGACCACTGGAGCGCACGCTATGTGCGTATTCTGCTCATGCTGCCGCTCATGGTGCCGTTGATCATCATCGCGGCCGGGTTGTTTCTCGCCTTCGCTCGAACCGGGCTGTGGGCAACGACCACCGGGCTCGTGTTGGCGAACGTGATGCTCAGCCTGCCGTTCGTGGTGACCGCGGTCGGCGCCGGCCTGCGAGGCTTCGACAAGAATCAGGAAATGGTGGCCCGCAGTCTGGGCATGAATCGTTTCCGGGCGTTCTTTGCCGTGGTGCTGCCCCAGATCAAGCCCAGCGTCGTCTCGGGGGCGATCTTCGCCTTCATCTGGACGCTCGATGAAACCATCGTGGCGCTGTTCATTTCCGGTGGCGACAAGCAGACGCTCACAAAGGTGATGTTCACACGGCTGCGCGACGAGATCGATCCAACCATTGCCGCGATCAGCACGCTGCTGATCGTGGGGACGACGACCTTGGCTGCGCTGAGCCTGTTATTCCGGCGTCGCTGAGCGGCGTCGTGTTTGAAAACGGCACCATCCGGTTTCCGGTTCTCGGCCGTACGGGACTTGCCGATGACCGAGGCCGCTCGTAGGCTGCCTGCCACCGCCGGCGGGGCTTGTCGCCCCGGCGTTAAAGGCTGTGCTGCATCGCCGGCAGGCACGATCTCATGGACATGACATGACCGCTACTCTGCTTTATTGGGGGCCCGACGATACGCGGGCCGCACGTTGGCAGGCGCTGTTCGCCGCGCGTGCGCCTTCGATCACGTTCCGGCGCTCGGATGATCCGGGAGATGCGGCCGACGTCGACTATCTGCTGAGCTGGCAGCCGCCCGACGATATCCTGGGGCGTTTCCCCTCGCTACGAGCGATATTCGCGACCTCCGCGGGGGTCGACCAGTTCGATCTGGCGGCCATCCCCGAACGGGTTCCCGTGGTCCGCATGTTCGACCCGCAGATCGAGGCGGGCGTCGTGGAATACGCCAGCACCGCCGTCCTGTATCTGCACCGCGAGTTCGATCGCTATCGGCACCAGCAGCACACGCGTGCCTGGATGCCCCACGCACCGCTACCGGCCACAGCGCGCCGGGTCGGTATCCTGGGGCTGGGCTCATTGGGCCGCGCCATCGCCCGACGACTGGTGACGCTAGGTTTCGAGGTATTGGGGTGGGCGCGTTCGGCGCACACGCTGCCCGGCGTGGCCTGTTTCCAAGAAGAAGACGGGCTCGCACGCATGCTCGCCGTCACGGATATCCTGATCTGCATGCTGCCCCTGACCGAGGCGACCCGCGGCATGCTCGACCGCAGCCTGTTCGAGCAATTGCCGCGTGGGGCCTGCCTGGTGAACATGGGGCGGGGCGGACACCTCGTCGAAGCCGACCTGAGTGCGGCCCTCGACGACGGCATTCTCCGTGGAGCGGTTCTGGATGTGCTGGATAGCGAACCGCCTGCGCCAGATCACCCGTTCTGGTCCGACCCGCGTATTCTGCTGACGCCGCATATCGCGGCGATGACCAACCCCGATACCGCCTTCGATGTTTTGATGGCCAATATTGAACGTGATCGCAAAGGCGAGGCGATGATCGGTAGAGTGGATCGGTGGCGCGGTTACTAGTCTGGTGCGTACGAATTGCTGGGCAGCGCTCAATCGATCGCGCGGATATCCTCGCCGGCGATGGACCGGATCACGTCCACGAACTGGCGCAGGATCAGCGAGCGCGGCCGTTCGGTCGGAAACAGAAAGCGCGGCTGTATCTTCACCTGGGGTTCGAATCGCCGCGCCACGAGATCGGGATAGGCGCCGCTGAGAAGGGTGAAGGGATCGACCAGTGCGATGGCGTCGAGTTGGTTGACCATGGAACAGGCCGTCGACGTATTGTTCGACATCAACGCCGGTTTGAAGACATAGCCGCAGCGTCTGAACGCTTCGCGTAGCAGCCAACCCGTACTCGTTTCCATACCGAACGACACCAGCATCTGGCCGGCCAGTTCTGCAGGGCCGAGGCAGGCGTGCCGGGCCAGCGGATGCGCGCTTTTCAGGACCGCCACCAGTTCGGCCGTTCCGAATTCCTCGACCTGCAGATCGTCGGTGGGGGTGGGGACATCGAGGATGCCGATATCGACCTGGCCGGTGGTGACGTAATCGACCACGTGACGCGTCGGCAACGCGCGGACATCGAAGACGACCTTGGGATGATCGGCCACGAATATCTTGATTGCGTGTGGGATCAGCGATGCGGCGATGGTGGTCGGCGCGCCGATCGTGATCCGGCCGGCCATGCCGTCGCGTATCTCGGTAGCCAGCTGGCTGACCGATTCCATGCTGCCGAACAGCCGTTCGACCTCGGGCAGCAGGGTCGCCGCCTCGGGCGTACACAGCAGGCGGCCCTTGGTGCGCTGGAACAGCTTGAGGTCGAGCGATGTCTCGAGGTTTTTCAGTGTCTTGGTGACCGCGGGCTGCGATACGTACAGCATTCGAGCCGCCGCCGAAACCGACCCGGTGTTGACCACGGCCCGAAAGATTTCGAGTTGTCTGACGTTGAGCTCGGTCACTGTATAACCTGCGGTTATTTTTTAAGTTATAAGATTGTATTGGTATTTATACGATCAGCTTGCGTAGGCTCCAGTCAAGCCCTAAATGACGTGTCACAGGCGCGTCGAAAACCCAAGGAGCATGGCTTGAGCGTTTCAGACAAACACGTATGGCATGAACGGGCGCGCGGTCTCAAAGCGGAATGGCGTGCGTTCATCGATGGCGAGTATCGGCCGGCGTTGTCCGGCGAGACCTTCGAATCCACGAATCCGGCGACCGGCCAGAAGATCGTGGATATCGCCGCCTGCGACACCGCCGATGTGGATGCGGCCGTGGCCGCGGCACGCAAGGCGTTCGAGGCTGGCGTGTGGTCGCGTCGCGCGCCGGTCGAACGCAAGCAGATCATGCAGCGTTTCGCCCAGAGCATTCTCGACCACCGGGAAGAACTGGCGCTGCTCGAATCGCTGAACGTGGGCAAGCCGATCAGCAACGCCTACAACGGCGATATCGTCAGTTCGGCCTCGTGCATCCAGTGGTACGGCGAAGCCATCGACAAGCTATATGGCGAATACGTGCCCGGCGCCCCGGATATGACCACGATGGTGATTCCCGAACCGCTGGGCGTGGTCGCGGCCGTCGTTCCCTGGAATTTCCCGCTGTCGATGGCGTGCTGGAAACTTGGCCCCGCGCTGGCGGCCGGCAATTCGGTCGTGCTCAAGCCGGCGGAACAATCGCCCTTGACCGCGATCCGTATCGCCCAGCTGGCCGTGGAAGCCGGTATTCCGCCGGGCGTGCTCAACGTGGTGCCGGGCTTTGGTGAAACCGCTGGTCGGGCGCTGGGCCTGCATATGGACGTCGACGCGGTGGGCTTCACCGGTTCCACCGCGGTCGGCAAGTTGTTCCTGCAATATGCCGGCCAGTCGAACATCAAGCGCGTGACCCTCGAATGCGGGGGCAAGAGTCCGCAGATCGTGATGGCCGATTGCCCCGATCTGGACGCGGCCGCGGAAGCGGTGGCCAAGGGCATCTTTTCCAACAGCGGCCAGGTGTGCAACGCCGGCTCGCGCGTGATCGTCGAGTCATCGATCCGGGATGCGCTGCTCGACAAGGTCGCCGGCATCGCCGGTCAGTTCGTGCCTGCCGATCCGCTCGACCCGGAAACGCGTATGGGCTCGATCGTGAGCGAAGCCCAGTTCGACCGCGTGATGTCCTATATCGATATCGGCCGCCAGGAAGGCGCGGCGGCGTTGCTTGGGGGCAGCGCCGTGAACCAGGGCTCGGGCGGGTTCTTCATTCCGCCGACGATCTTCAGCGACGTGCGCTCGGATATGCGCATATCGCAGGAAGAGATCTTCGGCCCGGTACTGGCCAGCCTCGCGGTCGACAGTTTCGAGCAGGCCATCGACGTGGCCAACGATTCCGTCTACGCGCTGGGCGCGTCGATCTGGACCGGCGATGTGCGCCGGGCACACCAGGCGGCGCGGCGTCTGCGCGCGGGCGTGGTCTGGGTCAACTGTTTCGACAAGGGCAGCATGTCCGCGCCGTTCGGCGGCTTCAAGCAATCCGGCTTCGGACGCGATAAGTCTATGCACGCTTTCTCCAAGTATATGGACTGGAAGGCGGTCTGGATCGCGTCGTAATCGATTTCGCATTCCAAAAAGAAGAGGGCTGACGATGAACAAGGATGACCACAACGAAAAAGGTGCCGACACCGTTCTGAACCGGGGGCTGTCGAGACGCGGCTTCGTAAAATCGGTGGGTGCGATCGCGGCCGCCAGCGCCGTGGGCACCGTGGGCTGGCCTGGCATCGTCAGCGCGAAGTCGAAGTCGATCAATGTCACCTGTTGGGGCGGCGCCTATGAAGACGCCGTGCGTACGTCATTCGCGCAGCCCTTCGAGAAGGCCACGGGTATCCGCGTCAATCTGGTCAACAACGCCGATCTGGCGCGCATGAAGGTCCAGGTGCAGAACCGGCGTATTTCCTGGGACGTCTTCGACAGCATCGGGCCCCAGATCATGGCCGGCTCCAAACAGGGCATGTGGGAAAAGATCGATACGTCGATCGTGGATACCTCCGGGCTGATCCAGCAGACCGGTGACGACAACGTGGGCACCTATTTCTATGCCGGCGGCATCGGTTTCGATCCGAAACGCAATCCGCAGGGCCAGCACCCCGAAACCTTCGAGCAGTTCTGGGATGTAGACCGATTCCCCGGCCGGCGCGGTCTGCGCTCGCGGATCAGCGAGAACCTCGAGATGGCGCTGCTGGCCGACGGCGTGGCGCCGGATGCGCTCTACCCGCTGGATATCGAACGCGGTTTCGCCGCGCTCGATCGTATCAAGCCGCATGTGCGCAAGTGGATCGAGACCACGCCGCAGACGGTGAGCCTGATCGCCAGTGGCGATCTCGATTTCACCTACACCTATCTCAGCCGCGTCTTGCCCGCGCAACGCGCCGGTACGTCGGTGGCGATGTCGATGAAACAGACGCTCAACAGTCTGGAATATCTCGCCGTGCCGCGGCATGGGCGTAACACCGAAGCGGCCATGCAATACGTGAATTTCTGCCTGCAGCCCGAAAACCAGGCGAAATTCTGCGAGATGGTCGAATTCTCTCCCAATGCCGAAAAGGCGCTGTCGCTGGTCGATGCGGATGCCCGCGCGCGGATGCCGGACATGAACAGCGCCAATGCGATCGTCATCGACGACGAATGGTGGGGCGAGCATTTCGACGATCTGCAGCGTCGCTTTACCGAGTGGATGTTGATGTAGGTCGCGACATCGTCCGGCCGCCACGAAGCGGCCTTGGTCTGCGCATTGGAGCCGGCGCCCTGTGGCCGTGCTCCGAAGCGTGTTCGAACCCACTGGATTGACGATGGCAGACACGATCAAAACGCGTACCACCGTTGCCCTGCTGGTGCCGCTCGGCGCCCTGCTGCTGGCCATGTTCCTGTGGCCGCTCGGCTATGTCGGCTGGACCAGCTTCTATGACGGCGGCTTCACCACCCAGGGCTATGCCCAGGTTCTGACCAGCGGTCTCATCCGCAAGGTGGCATGGAATACGTTGAGTATCAGCCTGTGGTCGACGGCCGTGGCGCTGCTGCTGGGCTATGCGCTGGCCATGCATATCACGCGGATGCCGCGCCATCGCCGCGCGCCGTATCTGGTCATGGTGATGCTGCCATTCTGGACCAGCATTCTGGTCAAGAGTTTTGCCTTGACCGTGGTGCTGGGCGACCAGGGGTTCGTCACCCAGCTGCTGCGTTGGCTGAGTGGCGGCTACTGGCACCCGCAGCTGATGTTCAATCGCTTCAGCGTGGTCGTGGGCATGACCAATTATCTGCTGCCGTTCATGGTGCTGCCGGTGATGGCCAGCCTCGAAAGCCAGGATGCGAATCTCGAGCGCGCGGCCCGCATCATGGGGGCCGGGCCGCTGCGCATCTTCTTTCGGGTGACATTGCCGTTGAGCCTGCCCGGCGTGTTCGCCGGCATTCTGATGTGTCTGACGCTGTCGATGGGCATGTACATCACACCCGCATTGCTGGGCGGCAGCAGCGACATGATGTTGTCGAACCTGATCGACTTCTATACCCGGCAATCGCTCGACTGGGTGCTGGCCACCTCGATCGCCATGATGCTGTTGTTGATTTCGGCCGTGCTGATGCTGCTGTTGGTACGCGCCCAGGCCAGCCGTGAGGTGGCACGATGAGCCGCGCGGGCGCACAACGGCATCGGCAACGCCTGGCCGAAACCGGCTGGCGCTGGTTCGGGCGATGCATGGCCTGGATGGGGTATGTGTTTCTGGTGCTGCCGAGCCTGATCGTGATCCCGATCGCCTTCAGCGGTAGCAGCGAACTGAGTTTCCCGCCCAAGACGTTCTCGCTGGAACTGTTTCGCGAATTCTTCACCGATCCGGGCTGGACGGATGCGGCGATCATGAGTCTGATCGCGTCGAGCCTGACCACCGTGCTGTCACTTGCGATCAGCCTGCCGGCCGCCTACGCGCTGGTACGCGGTCGCCTGGTCGGCAAGAAGCTGCTCGAGACCCTGTCGCTGGCGCCGATGCTCGTGCCGACCGTGGTGCTGGGTCTGGGCATGTATATGGGGCTGTCCAAGCTCGGGCTGGTCGACAGCCTGCTGGGCGTAGTGCTCGGGCATACCGTATTCGTCACCCCGTTCGTGATCGTGGCGCTGACGTCCGGCCTGCGCCAGACCGATCCCGCCCTGGAGAACGTTGCGCTCATGATGGGTGCGAGCCGGCGACGCATCTTCTTCGAGGTGGTGCTGCCACAGATCCGGCCGAGCATCGTCATCGGCGCGCTGTTCGCGTTTTTGATCTCCTTCGATGAAGTCATCATCGCCTACTTCATCACCGGGCCGGATTCGACGACGCTGCCGGTACGCATGTACAGCGCGATCCGTTGGGAAATATCGCCGGTACTGGCGGCTGTGTCGGCGTTGCTGACTGGCATATCGCTGCTGGTGTGTCTCGGCGTCATGCGTCTGCAGGCCGCCGACAAGACCAACCAGAAGCCCACCATCGCCCCGGACGACGCCCGATGACAGATCAACAATTCGATGCAGTGGTGGTCGGCGGCGGCCACAACGGCCTGGTCTGCGGCACCTATCTGGCCCGTCAGGGCCATAAGGTCTGCGTGCTCGAGCGGCGCGACATCGTCGGCGGCGCGGCAGTCAGTGAAGCGGTCTGGCCCGGCTATCGGGTATCGACCGGTGCCTACACCATGGCCTTGCTGCAGCCGCGCATCATTCAGGAACTGGATCTCGCGCGCGAAGGCTTCGAAGTGCTCGTGCCGCCGCCGATGGTGCATTTCTACGACCGCGAACGGTATCTGGTGCTGCACGGCGACAGCGAACGCCTGCATGCAGAACTGGCGCGCTACAGCCGCGTCGATGCGGATGCCTATCCGGACTATGTGCAGACCATGAAGGCCATCGGCGAGGTGGTCTCGCGCATGCTCTGGGAGATTCCGCCCGACCCGGGATCGTCGAAGCTGAGCGAGCGCGTGCGGCTGGCCCGTTTTGCCTGGAAGAACCGCAATCTTGGCGCGGTCTTCTACGACGTCTACGAGCTGATGACGCTCAGCGGCTACGACTGGCTCAAGCGCTGGTTCGTCAGCGACGAAGTGATTACCGCGCTGGGCTTCTATGTCGCCTGCAGCGGCGCAGCGACGACGCTCTCGGCGCCCGGTTCAGCCTATATCCTGCTGCGCGGATTCATTCGCGACAACACGACCGCCGCCGGGCCCAGCGGGTTCGTGCGTGGCGGCATGGGCTCGATTTCCGAAGCAATCGCCGCAGCCGGCCGGCGCCACGGCCTGATCATTCGTACGAACGCCCAGGTACGCAACGTAATCCTGCACGATGGCCGTGCCCAGGGTGTGGTACTCGAGGACGGCAGCGAGATCCGCGCGCGAGCGGTGGTCTCCAACGTGCCGTCCAAACTGCTGTTCGGTTCGATGGTCGACGCCGAGGCGCTGGATGCGGATTTCACCCGGCGCGTCGGGCGTATCCGCGACCGCTCGGCGGCGTTCAAGATCAACTTCGCCTTGCGTCGGCTGCCCAGCTTCACCGGCTTCGAGCCCGAGCGCAGCGGGTTTGCCTATCCGGCCCAGCTGCGCATTGCCCCGTCGACGCGCTATTTCGAACAATCCTTCGACGCGGCCAAGTATGGCCGTATCGCACAGAATCCGGCACTGGTGCTGACCACACCGAGCGTCGTCGACGACAGCGTCGCGCCGTCAGGGCGTCATCTCATGCACGTGTTCGGCCAGCATGCGCCCTACGCGCTGGAAACGGGCGCCTGGGATGACGATGCGCGCAAGCGGCTGTATGCCAACGCCGTCGACACGATTACGCAGTACGCGCCCGACTTCGCCGACTGCATCGACGATTGCCAGGTGCTTTCGCCGCACGATATCGAACAGCACTTTCTCCTGCCCGGCGGGCACGTGCACCACGGCGAGCTCAGTGCCGACCAGATTCTTTTCAATCGCCCGGTTCATGGCAGTGCGGCCTATCGCACGCCCGTGGATGGGCTTTTCCAGTGCGGGGCATCGGCGCATCCGGGCGGCGGGGTGACCGGCGTGCCCGGCTACAACGCCGCGCGGGTGGTGCTCAAGGCACTCGGCCGTTCGCGCCAGAGGAGGACTTAGCATGCATATGGTCGAACTCAAGGGGGTCTCCAAGGCATTCGGCGATGTCGATGCCGTGTCCAACGTGGATCTGACGATTCGCGAGGGCGAGTTCGTGACCCTGCTCGGGCCGAGCGGCTCCGGCAAGACGACCCTGCTCAATCTCATCGCCGGCATGGCCACGCCGAGCGCCGGACGTATCGAGATACGCGGGCGCGACGTCACCCACAGCTCGGCGAGCGAACGCGACCTGGGCATGGTGTTCCAGAACTATGCGCTCATGCCGCATATGAGCGTGTTCGAGAACATCGCCTTTCCGCTGCGCGTACGGCGCCTGTCCCGGCAGGAGATCGAGCGCAAGGTCAACGACGTGCTCGATCTGGTACAGCTGCCCCAGATCAAGGACCGCAAGCCGCGCGAACTCTCCGGCGGGCAGCAGCAGCGCGTGGCGCTGGCCCGCTGCATCGTCTACAACCCGGCGCTGATTCTGCTCGACGAGCCGCTCGGCGCGCTCGACAAGAAGCTGCGCGAGTACATGCAGCTCGAGATTCGGCGGGTGCATGCGGAACTGGGCATCACGATGCTCAACGTCACCCACGATCAGGACGAGGCGTTGACCATGTCCGATCGCATCGTGCTCATGAATCAGGGCCGCATCGAGCAGCAGGACACCCCGGAACAGCTGTATTTCCGACCGAAATCCGTATTCGCGGCCGATTTCATCGGCACCGCCAATCTGGTCGAGTGCGAGGTGTCGGCCGTTAACGGCGATCGGGTCCGCGTGACCGGCGCGGCCGGTGCCTTCGAGGTCACCGAGGTCGAAGCGGATGTCGCCGTGGGCGATCGCGTGACGTCCGTCATCCGGCCGGAAAACGTCGAGGTTCGCGCCGCCGGAGATGATCGCGAGTCCACGGGATCGGACAACCCCTGGATCGAGGCCGTGGTCAAGGATTCATTGATCGTCGGGGGCGTCGTGCGCCATTACCTGACGATCGCCGGCGATGTGCCGGTGGTCGCCCAGCAGGCGAACTCGCGCTCGCGTTTGTTGCTGTCGCACGGCGACCGCGTGAGCCTGCGTTGGGCCCAGAACGATTGTCGAATTATTGCTTGCTAGAGGTTTTTGGATAATGGTTGCAACAGTGCCCAGCCCCGCTTTCACCACGGCCGACGAGCGGGCGCGTCGCGCGGGCGAGCAGCAGATCGCGCTGCCCGAGACGATAGGTGAATTGGTCCGCGAGCGGGCCGCGCTCAAGGGCGACGCCACCGCCGCGGTCTGGTTCGAACAGAACGTGACGCTGTCGTATCGACAGCTCGATGAACGTGCGAGCCGGCTCGCCTCGAGCCTGATGCGCCTGGGCGTACGCAAGGGCTGTCATGTCGGGGTGATGCTGGCGAATACGCCGGCCTATCCGATCACCTGGATCGCCCTGGGCCGTCTGGGCGCGGTCATGGTGCCCATCAACACGGCCTATCGAAAGGACGAGCTGCGCTTCGTGCTCGACGACGCCGATGTGCAGTTTTTCATCGTCGAACAGGATTTCATCGCGATCCTCGAATCGATCGAGACCTGGCCCGACACGCTCGTGCCGGAGCGCGTCATCGAGCATGCCGGCCTTGCCGACGTGTACCGCTCGTGGGACGACTTGATCGAAGCCGGCGATGCCGCGTTCGTTGTGCCCTGGGTCGTGGGCCGCAACGATCTGTTGAACCTGCAGTACACCTCGGGCACCACCGGCTTTCCCAAAGGCTGCATGCTCAACCACGACTACTGGGTGATGCATGGCGCCAATTCGGCGCGCCACCGGCGTCCGGAGCAGGGCGGTATCGAGAACATATTGATCTGGGCGCCGTTCTTCTACATGGACCCGATGTGGCAGTTTCTGATGACGCTGACACTCGGGGGCACAGCCTATATCGCCGACAAGATGAGTCTGAGCCGGTTCTTCGACTGGCTGATCGACTACGAAATCCACTTCTGTATCTTCCCCGAGCCGGCGTTGTCCTATTACCCGCCGTCGGCGCGCGATGCCGAGCTCAGCCTGAAATACATCAGTATCTACGGCTGGACCGAGGAGGCCCGCCGGGACGTGCAAAAGCGCTTTAGCGTGATCGCCCGTGAAGGCTATGGCATGACCGAAATCGGCACCGGCGCGCTCGTGCCCGCCGGTGCCCATGACAAGTCGCTGGTACGAACCTGTGGCCTGCCGATGGCCTTTCGCGAAATGCGCATCTGCGACGCCGACGGCCGGGATGTGCCCACCGGCGAGGTCGGCGAGCTGTGGGTGAAGGGCCGCAGCATCTTCTGGGGGTACTACAAGCGTCCGCAGGCAAACGCCGAGAGCTTCGTCGGCGCCTGGTTTCGTACCGGCGATCTGTTTCGCCGCGACGAGGACGGCTTCTATTACCTGGTCGGGCGGATCAAGGAAATGATCAAACGCTCCGGCGAGAACATTGCCGCCAACGAGGTCGAGGCGGTGCTGCGTTCCATGGGCGAGATCGACGAAGCCGCCGTGGTGGCCGTGCCCGACGTACTGCGCCGCGAAGAGGTCAAGGCCTATATCAAGCTCACGGCCGGCATCGAGCCGACAGACGTGCCCCCACAACGCATTCTCGAGCATTGCCGCAGCCGCCTGGCCGCGTTCAAGGTGCCGCGCTATATCGAGTACATGCAGACCGATTTCCCGCGTACGGCGTCGCGCAAGATCGCCAAGAACAAGCTGGCAGGCGACGCCGACGACGTGCTCGCCAATACGTACGACGCGCAAGACGACATCTGGCGCTGATCGAGGCCCCTATCATGTTCATCGATTTTTCCAGCCGCCCGCCGGGGCCGGCGTTCGCAGGCAATGCGTCGCATCTGGCCAACTACCGACGTATCTATCGCAAGACCGAGTCCGAGGTTGCCTCGGCGTCCGGCGACGACGCCCTGGCAGAGTACCTCGATACCTATTCGCGTCTCGGCGCGTCGCGGGTGGTGCTCAAGGCACGGGACGTACGCTCCACATTCGGTTTTCGGATCGCCAATGCCGATGTCGCCGAATTTTGTCGCACACACGGCGAGCGTTTCATCGGTTTTGCCGGCGTGGACCCGCACCGCGGCGACGCCGCGGTGGCCGAATTCGAACACGCCATTCGCGAGCTCGGCCTGCGGGGGCTCAATATCCAGGGCTTCGAACACCAACTCGCGATCGACGACGAGCGGCTCTATCCGCTATACGAGAAATGCATCGAGCTCGACGTGCCGGTCAATATCCATTGCGGCACGAATTTTTCGACGCATACCTCGATGACCTATGGCGCGCCCATCGCGCTGGACCGGGTCATGATCGATTTTCCGGCGCTGCGCGTATGCGCGTCGCCGCCGGGCTGGCCGTGGGTGCATGAGTTGCTGGCGGTGGCCTGGCGCCATCCGAACGTGTGGATCGGCACGCTCGCCATGCGTCCACGGCTGATGACGAAACCGCATTCGGGTTATGAGCCGTTGCTGCAGTATGGCTGCACGGTACTGCAGGACCGCATGATCTTCGGGTCGGCCTATCCGATGATGCCGGTGGAAAAAGCGCTGAACGAGTTCGAGGCGCTGCCGATACCGGATGCCGTACGCCGCAAGTGGCTGCACGACAACGCCGCCGACTTTCTCGGCATCGCGGCCGGATAGCGGCACTACAAGCATCGAAGCCGTACCGAACGCGGGCTCGGTACGGCTTCGCTCCGGCTGGATCAGCCCAGGGTGGGCATGGCGAAGGCGTTTTCGCTGCTGCGCGCGTCCGGCCAGCGCTGGGTGACGGTCTTGAGCTGGGTATAGAAGCGCACCCCGTCCGGGCCGTGGGCGTGCAGCACGCCAAAGCGCGAGCGCTTCCAGCCGCCGAAGCTGTGGAAGGCCATGGGCACCGGAATCGCCACGTTCACGCCGACCATGCCGGCCTGGATATTCTCCTGGAAGACACGCGCGGCGCCGCCGTCGTTGGTGAAGATTGCGGTGCCGTTGCCGAACTCGTGGGCGTTCACCAGGCGGATCGCCTCGTCCAGCGATGCGCTGCGTACCACGGACAACACCGGCCCGAAGATTTCTTCGCGATAGATACGCATCGTGGGCGTGACGTGATCGAACAGGCAGCCGCCGAGGAAGAAGCCGTCTTCGTGGCCGTTGACGGTCAGCCCGCGGCCGTCCACGACGAGCTCGGCGCCTTCCTCGACGCCGAGATCGACATAGCCCGCAACCTTGTCGCGATGCGCGGCGGTGACCAGCGGGCCCATCTGCGGCTCGTCGTCGGCGGCGCCGTTGCCCACGGTGAGCGTGGCGAGGCGTTCTTCAAGCGCGGCGACGAGCCGATCGGCGGTCTCCTCGCCCACGGGCACGGCGACCGACACCGCCATGCAACGTTCGCCGGCCGAGCCATAGGCCGCACCCATCAGGCCGTCGACCACGCTGTCCATATCGGCATCGGGCATGACCACGACATGGTTCTTGGCGCCGCCGAGCGCCTGGACACGCTTACCGTTGGCCGCACCACGCGCGTAGATGGATT
The DNA here is from genome assembly GCF_040361275.1 of Salinisphaera sp. T31B1. Taxonomy (NCBI): domain Bacteria; kingdom Pseudomonadati; phylum Pseudomonadota; class Gammaproteobacteria; order Salinisphaerales; family Salinisphaeraceae; genus Salinisphaera; species Salinisphaera sp. T31B1. The sequence goes on from NZ_APNH01000004.1 coordinate 150,004, forward strand.
CGGCGATCGGCGTCGAGCCGACGAAGCTCAGCGCGGCCACGCGCTCGTCGTCGATGAGCGTATCCACGGCCTCCTTGTCGCCCTGCACGACATTGAACACGCCCGCGGGCAGGCCGGCTTCGGCGAGCAGTTCGGCCATGCGCAGCGCAGCACTCGGGTCCTTCTCGGAGGGCTTGAGGATGAAGGTGTTGCCGCAGGCCAGGGCCACGGGGAACATCCACATGGGCACCATGGCCGGGAAGTTGAACGGCGTGATGCCGGCGACCACGCCCACGGGTTGGCGCAGGGAAAAGGCGTCCACGCCGGTGCCGGCATTGAGCGAATGCTCGCCCTTGAGCAGGTCGGGCGCGCCACAGGCATATTCGACCACTTCCATGCCACGCACGACTTCGCCCTTGGCATCCGAATGCACCTTGCCGTGTTCGGCGGTGATCAGCGCGGCCATTTCGTCGAGGTTTTCCTCGAGCAACTGCTTGAATCGAAACAGGATGCGCGCACGCTTGAGCGGCGTGGTGGCGGCCCAGGCCGGCAACGCCGCCTCGGCCGCGTCGATGGCGGCACGGGTCTGGTCGGCGTCGGCCAGGGCCAGCTCGGCGGTGGTTTCACCGGTGGCCGGGTTGTAGACCGGCGAACGCCGCCCGCCGGCCTGTTCGGCGATACGGCCGTCGATCCAATGGTGCAGCGTGCTCGTCATATCTCGAGATCCTTGGTTCAAAACGAATAGAGGTCGGCGGGTGGGCCGCGCCACGCTCAGGCGTCGGCCGCGATACCCAGAACGCTTTCTGCCAGCGTGTGCTCGTAGCCGAGGTTGTCGGCCACGGCGCGGTGGGTGATCTGGCCGCCATGCACGTTCAGTCCGGCGCGCAGATGGGGGTTGTCGATCAACGCCTGCTGATAACCCGAGTCCGCGAGTTGCAGCACGAAGGGCAGCGTGGCGTGGGTCAGCGCGAAGGTCGAGGTGCGCGCGACGCAGCCGGGCATGTTGGTCACGCAGTAGTGCACGACGCCGTCGACGGTATAGGTCGGCTCGGAGTGCGAGGTCGCCCGGCTGGTCTCGAAACAGCCGCCCTGATCGATGGCCACGTCGACGACCACGCTGCCGGGGCGCATGCTGGCAATCATCGCTTCGGTCACGAGCTTGGGCGCGGCCGCGCCCGGCAGCAGCACGGCACCGATGACCAGATCGGCTTCGGCAATGCTGCGTTCGAGCGTATCGGTATTGGAAAACAACGTATGCAGGCGCCCGCCATAGAGCGCATCGAGTGCGCGCAGGCGTTCGAGCGAATTGTCGAGCACGGTGACCTGCGCGCCGAGGCCCAGCGCCATGCGCAGGGCATTGCTGCCGACCACGCCGCCGCCGACCACCACCGTATTCGCGCCCGGCACGCCGGGCACGCCGCCGAGCAGCATGCCGGCGCCGCCGTTGACGTTTTCCAGGCAGTGGGCGCCGGCCTGGACCGACAGGCGCCCGGCGACTTCGCTCATGGGCGCGAGTAGCGGCAGACTGCCGTCGTCGGCGGTCACGGTCTCGTAGGCGATGGCCACACACCCGGAGTCCACCAGGCCGCGGGTCTGTTCGGCGTCGGGCGCCAGATGCAGATAGGTGAACAGGATCTGGCCCTCGAGCAGCCGTTTGTATTCCTCGGGCTGCGGTTCCTTGACCTTGACGATCATGTCGGCGGTTTCGAACACGCGCTCGGCGTCTTCGGCGATCGTGGCCCCGGCGGCTTCGTAATCGCTGTCGGCCAGGCCGGCACCCTGGCCAGCGCGGGTTTCTACCGTGACCTGGTGGCCGTGTTCGACGAGTTCGCGCACACCGGCGGGCGTGAGCCCGACCCGTGCTTCCTGGGGCTTGATTTCCTTGGGTACGCCGATGTGCATAGACGTCTCTCGCTACGAAATGATGGGGTGGGCCGGCCCTAGTCGATATTGGGAATGATGTCTTCGAGGAGGTTGCAGACCTCGTCGATCTGGGCCGGTTCGGCGATGAAGGGCGGGCCGAGCTGGATGGTGTCGCCGCCGAACCGCAGGTACAGCCCGCGTTTCCAGGCTTCCATCGCGATCTTGTAGGGGCGCAGGCCGGGCTGGCCGTCGGCGTGTTCGATCTGGACCGCGGCCGCCAGGCCGAGGTTGCGGATATCCACGATATGGCGCAGGCCCTTGAGCCCGTGTACCTGGGCCTCGAAGTGCGGCGCGAGTGCCGCGGCCTTGTCGACCATGTGCTCGTGCTCGTAGATATCCATCGCCGCCAGGCCGGCCGCACAGGCCAGCGGATGGGCGGAGTAGGTATAGCCGTGAAACAGCTCGATCTGATACGCCGGGCCGCCTTCGTCCATGAAGGTCTGGTAGATGGCGTCGCTGGTGACCACCGCGCCCATGGGCACGGCCGCGTTGGTGAGGTTCTTGGCCAGCGTCATGATGTCCGGGCGAACGCCGAACAGCTCCGCCCCGAAGGAGGCGCCGGTGCGCCCGAAGCCGGTCAGCACCTCGTCGAATATCAGCAGGATGTCGTGGCGATCGCAGATCTCGCGCAGGCGCTTGAGATAGCCTGCCGGCGGCACGATCACGCCCGCCGAGCCACTCATCGGTTCGACCATGACCGCGGCGACGTTGTCGGCGCCGTGGTGCTGGATCTTGTCTTCGAGGACATCGGCGAGTTCGGTGCCGTGCTCGGGAATGCCGCGGGAAAAACGGTTTTCCTCAAGCAGCGTATGCGGCAGGTGGTCGCTGGCGAGCATGTCACCGAAGTTCGCGCGGTTGGCGTCGATACCGCCCACGCCGGTGCCGCCGACGTTGACGCCGTGGTATCCCTTGGCACGGCCGATCAGACGTGTCCTGTTCGGCGCGCCGCGCTTGGCCCAGTAGGCGCGTGCGATCTTGAGCGCGGTATCCGCCGACTCGGAGCCCGAATTGGTGAAGAACACGTGATCGAGTCCGTCGGGCGTGAGGGTCTTCACGCGGTTGGCCAGCTCGAAGGCCAGCGGATGCGCGTACTGGAAGGGCGGGGCGTAGTCGAGCTCGCGCGCGGTGCGGGCGATGGCATCGGCGATCTCGCGGCGGCCGTGGCCGAAGCTGGTACACCACAGCCCCGACAGACTGTCGAAGATCTCGCGGCCGTCGGCGTCGATGTAATGACAGTCGCGCGCGCCCACGATCAGGCGCGGGTCTGCCTTGAACTGACGGTTGCCGGAAAACGGCATCCAGTAGGCGTTCATGTCGGCAGGAGTGAGGGCCGCGGCATGCGTGGCCAGATCGTCGGTAACCGAAACGCGGGATGTGGATGTCGACATGGGCCGGCCCTGTGAAGGAGTGTGTACGACGAGCCTATGCCGGGTTTATGTGTTATTAAATCGGCATGATTGAACGTTCACGTCAGCCAGCGCTTACGTATCGGGTGGGCACGCCATGATCGAGCGCCATATCGATCCGCTCGGCCAGATCAGCGATTTCGAGCTGCGCCTGATACGGGTATTCCGGGCCGTGGTCGAAAGCGGGGGGTTCACCGCCGCGGTGCCGACGCTGGGCATCAGCCGCTCCGCGATCAGTGTCTACATGGCCGATCTGGAGGCCCGGGTCGGCATGACGCTGTGCCAGCGCGGGCGCTCCGGGTTCGCGTTGACCGAAGAAGGCCGCGATATCTATCAGGCCGCCTCGCGCCTGCTTGCTGCGACCGAGGCGTTTCGTAGCGAGGTCAACAGCCTGCACCGGCATCTGCGCGGCGAGTTGAATATCGGCATCACCGACAATCTGGTCACGCTGCCGCATATGCGCGTGACCCATGCACTGGCCGAGCTCAAGCGGCGGGGCCCCGATGTACATTTCAATATTCACATGATCCCGCCCGCGGATGTGGAGATCGGGGTCATGGACGGCCGGCTGCACGTGGGCGTGGTGCCGGTGGTCAACGCACTGAGCGCGCTCGACTATCGGGCGCTCTATACCGAAACGGCCTGTCTGTACTGTGCCGACAATCATCCCCTGTTCGATCAGGCCGGGCAGGCCGGTGACGATCAGATTGAGGCCGCCGATGCCGTCGTGCCGGCCCAGGCGCTGCCCGCGGCCGGCCAGCGTCGTATCGAGGCCTTGAATGCGAGCGCGACCGCAACCGACCGTGAAGGCATTGCCTTTCTGGTACTCACCGGCTGCTATATCGGCTATCTCCCCGAGCATTTCGCCCAGCGCTGGGTCGATGCCGGCCGCCTGCGGCGGATACGCCCGGCGCAGTTGTTCTACCGGATCGACTACGCGGTGATCACCCGCCAGGACCGACGCCCCCACCGCGTGCTCGACACGTTCCTGGCCGAATTCCAGGGCGCGTAGATCCGCGCGCGACGCCCGTAAACCGGCTGGAAAGGCGGCTCGCGGTCGCGTGCCGTGCCGCGTCCGGCGTCCCGTCGGACCGCTGTCGCGCCGGTCGCGCGTTCGTCGGTGATCTGGCGGCGTACGGCGAGGCCCTGTTTCGCGCGGGGTCCAGGCCGGATAACGCGCTGTAGGGAAATAGTTAGAAGCACAGGGAAGGTCGCTCAAGGCTCGCTCACGGCCGTGCCCGCACCGGCGCGGCTGTTTGACAACGCGCGACAGCCTATGCATAGCTGTATTGGAATACATCACAAAGTATTGCATACCAATAACAACACGTGGACATCGAACCCGACAACGCCGATCCGACGGCCTCACCGCTCTATGTTCGCTCCGTGGCGAAAGCATTCGCGGTGTTGCAGGCATTCGACGATGGCCGTCAGACGATGAGCCTGTCGGAGATCGCCAGCGCGGTGGGCATGACCAAGAGTGCCGCCCAGCGTTTCACCTATACGCTCGGGGTGCTGGGGCTGCTGTCTCAGGATGCGGCCAGCCGCCGCTGGCAACTCACGCCACGAACGCTGGATATCGGTGCCCACTATCTCGCGGCCGATTCGCTGATCGAGCAGGCGACGCCGCATCTGGTCGAGCTCAATCACCGCTGCGGCGAATCGGTGAACCTGTCGCGTCCCGACGGGCTCGACATGGTTTTCGTCGCCCGCTTCACCAGCCACTCGCGCGCCTTTGTGCATATGCCGGTCGGTACCCGTATTCCCATGTTCTGTACGGCATCCGGCCGGGCCTATCTGTCGAGCCTGGCCCCGGCGCGCGCGCAGGCGACGATTCAGGCCTCGGTCCTGCATTCGTTCACCGCACATACGCTCACCGACCCCGAGCGCATCCAGGCGGCCATTGCCGAGGCCATACCGCGCGGTTTTGCCATGGCCTCGGAAGAGTTCTATCTGGGCGATCTGAATATCGCGGCCCCGATTCTGGCGGCCGACGGCAACGCGATCGGGGCGGTGAACGTGTCCTGTCCGACCAGCCGCTGGACGCTCGATCGCATGGCCGCCGAGATCGCGCCCATGCTCATGGAAACCGTACGCGGCATTTCGAGCGGGCCGAGCGCGCGCCTGCGTCAACAAGGCAATCGATAGCACACCACCGATAAACGACGGGGCATCTCATGCCGATTCGTAAACACAGTGAAAGCCGCACGCTGGCCGGCTTCGTTACTGCCGGTATATCCCGTGCCCAGGCGGGCTTGGGCCCCGGTATGAACGCGAGCCATTGGTCGGCGCCGGCGTTTCGGAACGGCGAAGAGCGGGTCGCCGAGTAAACGGCGGATTGAGATATTGGATATGAACGAAACCCAGTCGATGCCACCTTCGCTGTGGGCCGCCACTGCCGAGCCGGCCCCGCCCGTACAGCCGCTGGATAGCGATCGGACCACGGACGTCGTCGTGGTCGGCGGCGGCTATGCGGGCTTGTCGACGGCACTGCATCTGGCCGAAGCCGGCGCACAGACCCTACTGGTCGAGGCCAACCAAATCGGCTGGGGTGCATCGGGGCGTAGTGGCGGGCAGGTCATTCCCGGCATGAAGTACGACCCCGATGGCATGCGCCGGCTGTTCGGCGACGAAGCCGGGCACAAGATGGCACAAGTGTTCGGCGCGACCGCGGATCATGTATTCGACCTGATCGAACGCCATGATATCGCCTGTGAAGCCACCCGTGCCGGCTGGATACAGCCGGCGCATTCCAAGGCGGCCGAAAGCGCCGCGCTGGAGCGCTGCCGTCAATGGCAGGCTCTCGGCGCGAACGTGTCGGCCTTGAACGCGGCCGAAGTCGCCGATCTGCTGGGATCGAACGCCTACCACGGCGGCTGGATCGACCGCCGTGGCGGCTCGATCCAGCCGTTGTCGTATACCCGTGGCCTGGCGCGGGCCTGTCTGGCCGCCGGCGTGACCATCCACGACCGGACCGCGGTGAGCAAGCTGCGCCAGGACGCCGGCGCGTGGCAGTTGCCGACCGAAGGCGGGGCCACGATCCGGGCCCGGCGCGTGGTGTTGTGCACCAACGGTTATACCGGCGCGCTGTGGCCCGGGCTGCGGAAATCGATCATCGCCGCCAACAGTTTCCAGATCGCCACCGCGCCGCTGCCCGAAGACATCGGTGCCGATATCCTCAAGGGCGGCGTGGTCGCCTCGGATACGCGCAATCTGCTGGCCTACTGGCGGCGCGATCAGGCCGGCCGTCTGATCGTTGGCGGACGGGGCACGTTCGACGAGCCGACTTCCGCCTCGGATTTCCGCCATCTGAATCGCATGCTGGCCCGGATCTATCCGCAGGCCGCGGACCAGCCGATTGAATATCGCTGGGGCGGACGCGTGGCCATTACTCAGGATTTTCTGCCGCATGTGCATCAACCCGCCGACGGCTTGTCGGTGCTCATCGGCTGTCAGGGGCGCGGCATCGGCCTGCAGACCGCCATGGGCCGATGGCTGGCCGACTACATGGCGTCCGGTGAATCGACGCGGCTGCCGGTACCGATTACCTCGGTACGCCAGATCCCGCTGCATTCGCTGCGCCGACTCTATGTGTCGGCCATGTTGGCCTACTACAAGATGCGCGATCTGTTGTGAGCCGTGGCGGGTTTGGGCCCGCGAGAGGATTTAGACAAACCGGAGAGCCAAGCCTGATGGGAAAGAAACTTGCGATCGATGTGGGCGGTACGTTTACCGACGTGGTGCTCGCCGACGACGACAACGCGGCGTTGTATTTCGCCAAGACGCCGTCCTCGCCCGACGATCCGTCGACCGGGGTCTTGAACGGCATCGACAAGATATTCGCCCAGACGCAGACGAGCGCCGACGAGATCGAGGCATTCGTACACGGCACCACGTTCGTGACCAACGCGTTTCTGGAAAGCAAGGGTTCGCCGGTGGCCTTGCTGACTACCTACGGTTTTCGTGACGTGCTGGAAATCGGCCGCCAGAAACGGCCGAGTCTCTATGATCTCGATCAGGACCGGCCGGCCCATTTCGTACCGCGGCGCTACCGTTTCGGTATTGCCGAACGCATGGATGCACACGGTGATGTCGTCGAGCCCTTGAACGAAGACGAGGTCGTACGTGCCGTCGAGCGCGCTCGCGAGGCCGGTATCCGGTCGATCGCCGTGGTGTATCTGCATGCCTATGCCAACGCGGCACATGAACGTCAGACCGCCGAGATCATCCGGCGCGTGTATCCGGACTGCCATATCACGCTCTCGCACGAGATTGCGCCGGAATTTCGCGAATACGAGCGCTGTATCACCACCGTCGTCAACGCGTATCTGAAGCCGAACACGATTCGCTACCTGTCCAATCTGGCTCAAAAGCTCGAGCGTATCGGTTTGAAATCACCCTATATGGTCAAGTCGAGCGGCGGGGCGATGTCCTTGAACTCGGCCGGGCATCGGGCGGTGGAACTGCTTCTTTCGGGGCCCGCGGGCGGTGTGACCGGCTCGACGTTTCTGGCGCGCGAGCTGGGGTTCGACAACATCATCACCTTCGATATGGGCGGCACCAGCACCGATGTGGCGATGATTCTGGATCAAAGCCCGAACGCGACGATGGAAGGCCAGATCGCCGGCTATCCGCTCAAGGTATCGATGATCGATATGGAAACCGTCGGGGCGGGCGGGGGCAGCATCGGCTGGATGGACCAGGGGCAACTACTCAAGGTCGGCCCGGAGAGCGCCGGCGCGATTCCGGGGCCCGCCTGTTACGGCAACGGCGGCGATCAGCCCACTATTACCGATGCCAATCTGGTGCTCGGACGCCTGGATCCGGGCGCCTTCTACAGCGGTGAACTCGAACTGGATGTCGCCGCCGCCCGTACGGCCTTCGCATCGATCATGGCTCAGACCGATCTGTCGCTCGAACAGGCCGCGCTCGGCGTGATTCGTATCGGCAATCACCATATGGCCGAAGCGGTTCGCCGGGTGACGATTCGCAAGGGGCTCAACCCGCGTGACTTCGTGCTGTTCGCCTTTGGCGGCGCGGCGTCGCTGCATGCCACCCAGATCGCGCGCGAACTCGGGATCCCGAAGGTGCTCGTGCCCTATATGGCATCCGAGATGTCGGCGTTCGGTTTCCTGACCACCGATATCCGCCATGACGTGTCGCTGACTCGCCTGACGCCCTTAACCGATGATGCCGCGGCTGCGATCACTGAAGCGCTTGACGAAGTCACCGCGCTCGGCGCGACGCGCCTGGACGACGAAGCGGTCGCCGAGGCCGATCGGCGCTATGCCTACCAGCTGGATCTGCGCTTCAAGGGTCAGGCGTTCGAGGTGCCGGTCAACTTCGAAGACGACGACCGTGCGGCTATGAATGGCGAGCGGATCAGATCGCTGTTCCGCCAGGAATACGAAAACCGTTACGGCTATGGCGATTTCAGCGCGCCTGTCGAAATCGTGAATTTTCGAGCCACGGCGATCGGCCTGGCATCGAAGGTCGATGTCCACGCGCTCGAACGTAACAGCTCGCACAGCGGCGCCAGCGCGCCCGTACGCCATCGCGAGGTCTATGACGAAAGCGTCGGGCGCTTCGTTGCGACGCCGATTCATGTACTCGCGGACATGGGGCCGGGCGATCGTATCGAAGGCCACGCGCTGGTCGAAGGCCAGAACACCACGATTCTCGTCCATGCCGGCGATACCGCGGAACTCGACGGCCTGGGCAATCTGCATATCGATATCGCAAGGGGTGACGCATGAACATGACTGACACGCACAAGATCGACCCGATCGATATGGAAGTCGTCGGCCATACCATGATCTCGATCGCCGACGAAATGGCGATCACGCTCCAGCGAACGGCCTATTCGAGCATCGTGCGCGAAGCCAAGGATTTCTCGACCGCGCTGTTCAACGCCCACGGTGATCTGCTGGCGCAGTCCGAAAGTATCCCGACGCATCTGGGCTCGATGGGCAAGACGCTCAAGCGCGTGCTGGCCGACTATATTCCGGCCCACGAGATCGCGCCCGGCGATCAGATCGTGCTCAATCATCCCTACCTGGGGGCATCGCATACGCCGGATATCCTGTTGTACGCGCCGGTGTTCGTGGACGATCGGCTGATCGCTTTCAGCGCGACGATGTGTCATCACGTCGATGTCGGCGGCGTGGTTGCCGGCAGCGCGCCGTCGAACGCGACCGAGCTGTTCCAGGAAGGGCTGCTCATTCCGCCGCTGAAGCTGTATGAAAAGGGCGAGGAGAATCGCGCGATCACCGAGATCATTCGCGCGAACGTCCGCATGCCCGACTACACCCTGGGCGATCTGCGTTCACAGATCTCGGCCAATGCGATCGGCGTGCGGCGGCTTTCGCGGCTGCTCGATCGCTACGGCGCAGATACCGTCATCCGCATCATGAATGCCTGGATGGATTACTCGCAGGACAAGATCCGCACGCGCCTGGCCGAACTGCCCGACGGGACCGGCCGCGCGACCGGCCATCTCGACGATGACGGCGTGGATATCGGTCAACGTATCGATCTGCCGGTCGAGATCTCGATTGCCGGTGATCGTATTCATTTCGACTTCACCGGCGTGGCGCGCCAGGTGCGTGGGCCGTTCAACGTCAGTCCGGAAACGGTCTGGTCGGTGGCCTACTACATCACACGCTGTCTGACCGGCGGGCAGGCGGTACAGAACGAAGGCGTGTTCCGCCAAGTGGACGTGACGCTGGCCGAGGGCACCATCCTCAACCCGCGTTTTCCGGCGCCTGTCAGCGGTCGGTATCACACCATCATGCGGCTGAGCGATATCTGCTTTCAGGCCTGTTCACAGCTTCTGCCAGACCGGATACCGGCCTCGAGCCATGCGCATGCGACCACCCTGGCGATCGGCGGACGAAAACCCGACGACGGCCAGTATTTCGTCTACTACGAGCTCAACGGCGGCGGTATGGGCGCACGGCCGGGCAAGGACGGTCTCAGCGGTATCGACGTTTATGTGGGCAACTGCATGAATGTGCCGGTGGAATCGGCCGAGCAGGAATATCCGCTGCGCTTTACCCAATACGAACTCTACGAGAACTCCGGCGGCCTGGGCGAATATCGCGGCGGGCTGGGCATCGTGCGCGAGGTCGAACTGCTCGCCGACGAGCTTACGGTCACGCTACGTAACGACGGCGAGACCACGCATCCTGCCGGCGCCCAGGGCGGCTGCGACGGGCTGCCGGCCCACAAGATGATCAATCGCGGGCGTGCCGATGAGACACGTATCCAGGGCAAGGTGACCGCCCGGCCCATGTGCCGGGGCGATCGGATTGCCATGTACACGGCCGGCTCCGGCGGCTACGGCGATCCGGCACGGCGACACCCGGCCGCGGCGGCAGCCGACCGCGACGACGGTTATATCAGCGGTTGAACAGCAACGCGCTACCGGGCGGTGGCCGCGTCGAGCCCGGTATCAGATCTTTTTGCACCGTGCTGATGGCGCAGTGAAATACCGATGGTCGTTAGCCGACGATTCAAGCAACACGCAAAGGGGACCTAGCCAATGAACAGCCCGGATCGACAAGTCCGCGACAACGCACGCGGCCAAGGGAGCGCCAGTACCGGCAAGGCCGTACGAACCAGTCGCCTGCTCGACATCGTTCTCTGGTCGCTCTGGCTCGTGATCATGTGGGGGTTCCTGATCACGCTGGCGATGACCGATTCACCGCATGACGTGCCCGGTATGCACGAACTCATCATTACCGGGTACTTCTTCGGCTTTGCGGCGATTTTCGCCTTGATCTATTTGATCGTATTGAAAAGGGGTTGAAGCGATGATCGTCGGTTCCGGGATCGTTCTCATACTGATCGTGTTCACGCTGATCAGCCTATGGTGTCGCAAGAAGATTCATTCCTCGGAAGACTACTGGCTGATGGGGCGCCGGGCGACCTGGTGGATGTTCGCCGGCACGCTGTGCGCCAGCTATGTCAGCCTGGCGACGTTCATCGGCGGCGTTGGCGCAGCCTGGCAGTGGGGGCCGATGCCGTATCTGCTGTTCTTCACCAGCAGTCTGACGTTTGGCTGGCTGATCGCCGTGGTGCTCATCGGGCTGCGCATGCGCAAGATGGGTTGCACGAGTATCAGCGACTTCTATCAGCAGCGGTTCGGCGACGACAGCAAGGGTCTTTTCACCGGCATCGGCGCCGCGTTGGCCGCGATCCTGTTCTTCTATCTGCTCATTCAGTTGCAGGGCGGCGGTATCGTCATCGCCACCATATTCGATATTCCGCAAGCCGTCGGTGTGGCTATCATGCTGGCGATCATCGCGCTGACGCTGGGCTCGTCGGGTATGTATTCGGTGGTGATGACCGATACGGTGTCGATGTTCATCTTCATCATCGCCGGCATCGTCGTGCTGCCCGGTACGATCCTGGCCGTCGGCGGGCTGGATACCGGGTTGGCAGCCGTCGGCGCCAATGGCGGATGGGGCGCGACCGGCTCGTCCGGTCTGTCGATGTCCTATTTCGTCGGGTTCGCGCTAGCCTGGTTATCCATCATCGGCGGCTCGCCCCATCTGATCAATCGGTCGTTGATCGTCGATACGCCGAGATCGATCGTCAAGGGCTCGTTCGTCGCCTATATCATTACGATCGCGCTCACCGTCGTCGTGTTCATCGCCAGCGCCATGCTCGTGGCAGTGATCGAACCGGGTTCGATGAGCCCGGACGATATCTCGGCGTATGCCGCGGTCAACGTCTGGCCGCCGGTCGTGGGTTTCTTTCTGATCGGCGGCGCGATGGCCGCCGCCTTCACCACGGCGAATACACAAACGCTGACCGTATCGCAGGGCGTGGTGGATATTTTCCGGTTCGCCAGCAAACGTCGTTTTTCTGATCGCAATATCCAGCGCTTGACCATGGTCATCAGCGTACTCGTGCTGATCATCGTGGGCGTCTTTGCGGTTCAGCAGGTCTGGCTGATCGTCATCGCCAGCTCGCTGGCCGGCGTGATCGCCTCGCTCGGCTTCTTTCCCACCCTGATCGTGTCGCTCTACTGGAAAGGTGTAACCACCCAGGCCGTCAAGATCATGCTCTGGGGATCGATCCCGATCGGCGCGTTCATGATTGCCACCAACACCGCATGGGGCTGGTTTGCACCGTTTCCCACGATCTACAGCTATCCGATCGGCTTCGGTGGGCTGATTCTGCTGTCCTGTCTGACTCGCCAGACCGAAGGTGCAGCCGAGGGCTATGACCGGATGCAAGCGACGGCGTTCCAAGTCAGTGCGTCGAAGATCGAGAAGAACGATCTATGGACGATCGCAATCGGGCTGTTGTTCATCCTGGCCGTCTTTATCGGGCTGCAGATCTTGCTCGGAATCTGGTAGCGCCTGTCGTTGCCGAGGGTCTGCCTGCGATCGGTGACGGGATCGGTTTATAGATAGCGCGTCATCTGCTCGAGCCGGTCCTTGCCGAAGAACATCTCGTCGCCGACGAAGAAGGTGGGAATGCCGAACACGCCGCGCTCGACCGCGGCCGCGGTGTTGTCGATCAGCCGTTGCTTGATCTCCGGCTGGCGCGTCGCATCGAGCAAGCCGGTCGCGTCGAGGTCGGCGGCGGCCAGTACGTCGGCGACAATCGCCGGATCGTCCATCTTCAGCTGATGTTCCCAGAGACCCGTCAGCACGGCCTCGGTATAAGGCTTGCCGACGCCGGCCGCCTCGGCCGCGATCAACCCGCGCATGACCAGCAGGGTGTTGACCGGGAAATGCGGGTTGAAGCTGAATCGGTGGATGCCGTAGCGCTCGATGAAACGCTGCATTTCCAGCCGTTGATAGGCGAGCTTGCCCTTGATCTGGGCAAAGGCGGTGACGGGCGACTGGTTGCCTGTTGCCTTGAAGATGCCGCCGAGCAAGCAGGGCGTGAGCCTGACTGATACCTCGTAGGAGCCGAGGACTTCGGGCAGGGCGCGATAGGCCAGATAGGCATTCGGACTGCCGAAATCGAAGATGAATTCAACCCAGCGGCGATCGGACACGGGACTACTCCTTGAGATGGGTCGGGTTTACCAGGTTTCGGCCCAGGGCCGCAGATCCAGCTCGTGGGTCCAGGCGCTGCGCGGCTGTTGCCACAACCAGACATAGTTTTCGGCCAGATCGTCCGGCTTTAGGATGCGATCTTCGGCCAGTAGCCGTTCGAACTCCGGCTTGGTATCGCGTGCGAACGCGCCGTCGATAGAGCCGTCGACCACCACGTGACCGACATGAATGCCCTGGGGGCCGAGTTCACGCGCCATACTCTGGGCGAGCGCGCGCAGTGCGTGCTTGGCACCGGCGAACGCGGAGAAGCCGGCACCGCCGCGTAGGCTGGCCGTGGCGCCGGTGAAGATGATCGTGCCGCGGCCGCGCGGCGTCATGTGGCGGGCCGCTTCGCGGCCGTTGAGAAAGCCGGCCAGCGCGGCCATCTCCCAGACCTTGGTATAGACACGGGTCGTCGTCTCGGTCACGGCGAATTTCACATTCGCGCCGATATTGAACACGACGACTTCAAGCGCTCCGATCTCGTCTTCGATATGTCGGTAAAGCTCGATCACGTCGTCCTCGGATCGGGCATCGGTCGGGAAGGCATGGGCACGGCCGCCGGCGGCACGAATCTCGTCGACCAGTTCATTTAGCTCGTTTGCATGGCGTGGCCGTCGAGTGACACAGACAGTCAGACCGCGGCGAGCAAAGGCGCGCGCAATGGAACTGCCGACGCCGATACCGGCCCCCACGACGAGACAGACGCGCTCGGGTTCATTCACGGCCTACTCCGTTTAAAATCTGTACGGAGTATTCATCACGGGTACAATTCCGTCAATAAGCCCACGATTCACGGTGCGCGCCTTGCGTTGGAACGAGCTGGAATACGAAGCCTGTTCAGTGGCTCGGACGCTGTCCGTCATCGGCGACCGATGGACATTGATGCTGCTGCGCGAATGCTTCATGGGCGTGCGCCGTTTCGAGCATTTCCAGGCCCGGCTGGATATCTCGCGAACCATCGTGCGTGATCGGCTCACGCATCTGGTTGACCATGGGGTTCTGGAGCGCCGCGCTTACGAAACACGCCCACCACGCCACGAATATCGCTTGACCGAGGCAGGGCGCGCACTGCATCCGATACTGGTCACGATCGCTCAGTGGGGGGACGCATACAGGGCCGACGATTCGGGCCCTCCGCTGGTACGCATGCATCGTCCCTGTGGCCACGCCCTGGATGCCCAGCTGGTATGCACAACCTGTCATACGCCGGTGCTGCCGCAGGACGTCTCGCTCCATCGAGGCCCGGGCGGGGGAAGCGTGCCGTTTGGGAACAGCGACAGCCGCTGAGTACGACACGACACGCCGGAACATCGATATCCGCCAGTTGGATCCGAGGTCGAATCAGGCGCGGATCGGGGGGTGTCGATACCACGGAGTGGCGGCTAGGCTCATTCCGATGGCCGGCGATATCGTGTTGTAGATACGGCCGGGGGAATGGTGGTGCCATGAAGGCGTCCGCCCGTATGGCACCACCTCGACCCGATGCATGTGCGCCTGTTGGCAAAGCCTGGGCCGGGCCTGTCGCAGCGGCCGGCCGTCGTTTCACCCGTCCGGCCGCTGCCTGCGTTCAGGCTCCGAGCAGGCCGGTGAAAAACTGCGTGGCGTTGGTTTCAAGGCTGTCGATATCGTAGCCGCCTTCCTGGATCACGCAGACCGGCAGGCCGAGTGCATCCATGGCCTGGCCGAGTCGGGCGAAACCTTCGCTGCTGACCGCCACCTTGGCCTGCGGGTCGTCCTTGTAGATATCGAATCCGAGGGTCAGCACGAGCACATCGGCATCGAAGAGTCGTATGGCGGCAATCGCCTCGTCGAGTTTCTCGAAGAACGTCTGTTCGGGCGAACCATGGGGCATGGGCAGGTTGATGTTGTAGCCGTAGCCCACGCCTTCGCCCCGTTCGTCGGCATGGCCGGTGACGACGGGGTAGAAGTTGGTCGGATCACCATGAATCGAGATATACAGTACGTCATCGCGCTCGTAGAAGATCTCCTGGATCCCCTGACCGTGATGCATGTCGGGATCCAGAATCGCGACCCGCTCGAATTTGCCGCGTAGCGCTTGTGCAGCGATTGCAGCGTTGTTGAGATAGCAGAAGCCGCCGGCGCCGTCGCGCCGTGCGTGATGGCCCGGCGGACGGCACAACCCATAGGCGAACCGTTCGCCGGACAGAATATCGTCGGCAGCACTCAGCCCGACCTGTGCGGACTGGTAAGCGGCCGCCCAGGTCTTTTCGCCGATCGGGCAACTGCCGTCGGCCTGGTAGCGTGCCGATTCAGCGAGAATGCCCTTGAGCGGATTGGGCGAGCGCACGAAGATGTTCGACATCACCTCGTTGCCCCAGTCGTCGGGAATCGCCATCCATCGACGATGTGCGGATTCCAAAAAGCGGAGATAACCGAGGTCATGGACCGCGGAGATCGGTGCCATGCCGTGATCCCGCGGTTGAGAAAGCTCGACGCCGAGACCTTTCAGAGCCGCGATCAGTGGCGGCGTGCGGGCCGGAATCTCCTGCGGCGCGCGCATCTGACCGCGGGTCAGATAGCTCTGGGGCACATGGTCGTTCTGGCGTTCGTCGAAATAGGCTTTCACTGCGCGTATCCGTGGTTGAGTGGGCAAGATCGTACGGCCGTCGGCCGTCGTGATTAGACTGGCAACATACGCCGCCCGCGCTTTGTACTGCAATGGTCGTACCGGCGGTACCGGCCGCTGCGGCTCGCTGGCCGTCGCGGTCCGGCGTCGATCGGGCGGGGCCGACGGTGTCCACCGGCGGTGCACGCGTGTACGGCCATCATCTGTTCGGCGGCGATAGCGACGACGAAAGCCGCACCACGAACCCGAACCGTCGATAGGCCTGTCTCGGCCTTCGTCCGGTAGCGGCAGGACGTAGTGCGGGCCCGAGAGCCATCTGGCGGACCGTTCGTGTTCACAGTCGAGCCAGACGGTGGGAACGGCCGGGCCGCCGTAGCGTCGTATGCGGGCGATACTTGGCGTACACGAAAAAGGCGGCCCGAAGGCCGCCTCGATCGATCCGGGTTCGAAGCCGTCGAATCAGCTGCCGTCGGGCACGGTTTGCAGTTCGACGTACTCCAGCAGGCCGTCGTGGCCGCCTTCGCGGCCGATACCCGAATGCAGCATGCCGCCGAAGGGCGCATGGGCTGCCGGGCCGGTGGCCGTGTTGTACCCGCAATGGCCAAAGTGCAGCTGGGCGATGATCTTGTGCGCCCGCTTGGCATCCTTGCCGAAGACATAGGAGGCCAGGCCGAACTCGGTGTCGTTGCCCTGTTGGACCGCCTGTTCGTCGGTGTCGAACGCGATCATGGGAATCAGCGGGCCGAAGGTCTCTTCCTGGCAGCACAGCATGTCGTGGGTGACGTCGGTGATGACGGTCGGCGGATAGAACAGGTTCTTGTCGGAATCCAGCTCGTCCGGGTGCTTGCCGGCCACCAGTGTCGCGCCCTTGGACAGCGCATCCTTGACGTGATCGTGGACCTTGTCGAAGCCGGCGGCGTTGACCAGCGGGCCGATATCGACGTCCTCGTCCATGCCGTCGCCGACCTTGAGCGCCTTCACCTTCTCGACGACCTTGTCGGTGAATTCCTTGTACACATTGGAGTGCACGAAGATCCGGTTGGCACAGACACAGGTCTGGCCGCAACCGCGGAACTTGTTGGCGATCAGGTTATCGGCGGCCGAATCCAGGTCGGCGTCATCGAGCACGATGAAGGGCGCGTTGCCCCCCAGTTCCAGGCCGAGTTTCTTGACGTGTTGCCGGGACTGCTCGATCAGCAGCTGGCCGACGCCGGTGGAGCCGGTGAACGAGATCATGGGTACGTCGGGCGAGCTCATCAGTTCGCCGCCGATCTCCTTCGAGCTGCCCATTACCAGGTTGATCACGCCCTTGGGCAGATCGAGCCGGTCGTGCATGATCTGGAACATCGCGATCATGGTCAGCGGCGTTTCGGTAGCGGGCTTGATCACGACCGGACAGCCGGCGGCGATTGCCGGCGCAATCTTCTTGGCGATCATGCCGATCGGAAAATTCCACGGGGTGATCAGGCCGGCCACGCCGATCGCGCGTTTGTAGACGGTCCACGTGCAGTCCTTGACCTTGTCGGCCAGCTCCTCGGGTGCCAGGCCGTCTTCCATGCTCTTGGCGAAATAATCGAAGAAGCTCGCCGCATACTCGACTTCGCCCTGGGCTTCTTTCCACGGCTTGCCATGCTCGAGGCACAGAATCCGGCCGATCTCTTCCTTTTCGGCGATCAGCGCATCGCGGGTGTCTTCGAGCCATTCGCGACGCGTGGCGACATCGGGCATCGAGGGCAGCGCCGCCTTGGCGGCAGCGATTGCGCGTGCGGTTTCGTCGGCCGCCATGTAGGGGATCTCGGCCAGGGTCTTGCCGTTGGCCGGGTTGAGCACCTCGACCGTCCGTCCGGAGTCCGCGTCGACCCACTGGCCGTCGATATAGCCGGAAATATTCTTGAGTAGATACGATTCGATCATGTTGTCCTCGGTCCTGTCGGTTCGGCGAAATCCGGGGGCACGACCGGTCACGCACAGCGCCGGCGGTCGGTCAGTGCCGTCTGTCTATCAGTTATCAGGGCGCCGGCATGTTTTTAAACCCTGATCGGCGCGCGTGCGCGTCATTGCCCGCCCGGTGCGTAGCCATGACGCTTGCTGACTTCGTTGAACAGCGGCTCGCCGGACTGCCAGCGGCGCAGGTTGTCCAGAAACTGGTCGATCAGCGCGTCTCGCCAGCCGATGAAGTCGCCGGCCATGTGTGCCGACATCAGTACGTTGTCCATGTCCCAGAGCGGATGGTCGCCGGGCAACGGTTCGCTCTCGAACACGTCGAGAGCCGCGCCGGCGATCTGGCCCGTCTCTAACGCGGTGACCAGGTCGTCTGTGACCACGATCGGCCCGCGGCCGATATTGATGAAACGCGCATGCTCGGGCATGGCCTCGAACCGACCCGCGTCGAACCAGCCTTCGGTGGCGTCGGTCAACGGCGCAGCGACCACCACGTAGTCGGCACGGGCCAGATGTTCGTCGAGCGTGTCGGCCGCGTATACCGCGTCGAAGACGTCATCTGCAGGACGTTCGCGCCGCGCGATACCGGCGACGCCCATGCCGGCAGCACGACACAGCGCGCCGATCTCGCGGCCGATCGAACCGGCGCCGACCACCAGCACCCGTTTGCCTTCGATGGTCTCGGTATCGCGATGAACCCAGCGGTGGGCGTGCTGATAGCGAATGTTGTTGCGTGTGTCCTTGGCGAATACGAGGATCGCGCCCAGTACGTATTCGGCGATCGAACGATCGAAGATGCCCTGGGCGTTGGTCACCGGAATACTGGAGTCGACCAGCGCGTCGAACATCAACTGGTCGACGCCTGCGCTGGCCGCGTGCACCCACTCGAGCGAATCGGCGGCATCCCAGGCGGCCTCCAGCGACTCGGTGCGGAAATCGGTCACCAACAGGATACGGCTGCCCGGCAGGGCCGCGCGCAGACTGGCCTCGTCGCAGGCGATGCGCAGATCGGCGATGTCGTGCAGCCGGGCCAGGCTTTCGGGCCCTTCGGCACTGTCGCTGAGCACGGTGATGCGAACGGGCGGGTCGGCGGGCTCGGGGCCGCGGGGCGTGCGGTAATCGCTCATGAATACAGTGGGCAGCCCGATTGGAGCAGCGTGCGGACGGTGGCCATGGCGCACGGTACCCAGAGGCCTTGAGCTGCGTCAACACAAACCCGTGCAGGCTTGGCGGAATCTTGTCTTGACCGGGCTCCTACGACCTGCATACGCTCGCGATATCGGTGGCTGGGGCGCTACCGAATTTTTCCAACAAGAGGTGGGCATGGCTGCGAATCTGGAAACGAGCAACAAGGTGCTGGCGGCCGATCCGGGCGAGCGCTATGTGCGCAGCCGCATGGTCTGGAACCCGGCGATGCACGCGATTCCGGTCTCTGGCATCCGGCGCATGGTCAATCGGGCCGCCGAACTCGACGACGTCGTGCATCTGTCGATCGGCCAGCCGGACTTCGCCACCCCGAGGCATATCATCGACGCCCATATCCACGCGCTGGAAGCCGGTCAGACAGGCTATACCATGGACGCCGGTCTGCCGGAGCTGCTGACCGCGCTCAAGGATTACTACAACAACAAGTATCGCAGCACGCTCTCGGAAGACAACTTCCTGGTTACCACGGGGGCCACCGAAGGCATTTACCTGATGCTCACGGCGATGGCCGCGCCGGGCCGCGAGTTCATCATCGCCGACCCGACGTTCCTGTTGTACGCGCCGCTGATCCGGATGAACGGCGGACAGGTACGCACCGTCCCGACCAAGGCCAGCGAAGGCCATCAGATCGATCCCGAACGCATCATCAAGATGATCGGGCCGAACACCCATGCCATTGTGCTCAATTCGCCGTCGAACCCGACCGGTACGGTCTATCCGCGCGAGACGATCGAATGGCTGTGCCAGGAAGCGGCCTATCGCGGCGTCGAGATCCTTTCCGACGAGGTCTACGACAACCTCATACTCGACGATATCGACTACCCGAGCGTGTTGTCTTGCGCAACCGATCTCGACGGCGTGTCGGTGGTCTCGAGTTTTTCCAAGACCTATGCCATGCCCGGGCTGCGTGTCGGCTGGATCGTGGCCGATCAGAACACCATCCGTACGCTGCGCCGCTATCACATGTTCACGACCACGGTCGCCAGTACGCCGGCCCAGTGGGCGGGCGTCGCCGCACTGCTGGGCGACCAGAGCTGTATCACCGAAATGGTTACCGAGTACTCGCGTCGCCGCGATCGGGTAGTCGATCTGGTCGCCGATACGCCCGGCCTGACCGGTTACTGGCCACAGGGCGCGTTCTATATCGCGCCGTCGCTGCCCAACGGAGTGGATGCCAGTAATCTGTGCATGCGCATGCTCGAGGAAACCGGCGTCTGCGTGATTCCGGGCGACGCCTTCGGCGAGGATTCCAACAATCTGATGCGGATCAGCTATTCGACGTCCATGGAAAAGATCGAGGAAGCCTTCGAACGCATGCAGCCCTGGATGGCGCGCCAGCCGGAATTCCGCGGCTATTAGTACAGTGCCCCGGTGAACGCCGCGGGGCCGGCGCTCGCCGTATCGGCGGCAAGAAAAGGGCCGGCGTCATCGACGCCGGCCCTTTTTCATTCCCTGAGGTCCGCCTCGCGAACGCGCCGCTCGTCGAGCCGATCAGGGCATGCCGAGCATATTCGGCAGACCGAGCGAGACGATCGGCACATAGGTGATCAGCAGCAGGAACCCGATGAGCAGGATCAGCCAGGGTGCCGAAGCACGGATCACCTTGGTCAACGGTTGCCCGGTCACCACCGAGGCCACGAACAGATTGAGCCCCGTGGGTGGCGTGAGCATGCCGATCTCCATGTTCACCACCATGATTACGCCGAGATGGATCGGGTCGACGCCCAGCTGGGTGGCGATGGGGAACAGGATGGGGGCCAGGATCAGGATGATCGCCGATGGCTCCATGAAGCTGCCGGCCACCAGCAGGACCACGTTGACCACGAGCAGGAAACCGACCTGAGAAAAGCCCTGCTCGACCACCCACTGGGTGATCGTCTGCGGGATCTGCTCGGTGGTCAGCACGTGCGCGAACAGCATCGCGTTGGCGATGATGAACATCAGCGTGACGCTGAGCTTGGCCGCATCCAGTACCACCCGCGGACAATCGCGGATACGTACGTCGCGATAGATGACCACGGCCACGAACGCCGCATACACCGCCGCCACGGCGGCGGCTTCGGTCGGCGTGAAGATGCCCGTGTAAATGCCCCCGAGGATGATCACGATCAGCAGCAGGCCCCAGAGCGACTTGCGCGCCGTGGTGAGCCATTCCCGAAAACTGACCTTCGGTTGTGCCGGCATGTTCTTGATGCGGGCGATCACATAGATCGCGATCATCAACAGCAGGCCGAGCACCACGCCGGGTACCACGCCGGCCATGAACAGCTTGCCGACCGAGGTCGACGTGGCGGCTGCGTAGACCACCATCACGATGGACGGCGGAATCAGGATGCCGAGCGTGCCGGCGTTGCACACGATGCCGGTCGCAAACGACTCCGTATAGCCCGAACGCACCATTCCGGCAATCACGATCGAGCCGACCGCGGCCACCGTGGCGGGCGACGAGCCCGACAGCGCCGCGAACAGCACGCACGCCAGCACCGAGGCAATCGGCAGACCGCCGCGGATATGGCCGACGCTGGCATTGGCGAAATCGATCAGCCGTCGCGCCACGCCCCCGCTGGTCATGAACGCACCCGACAGCAGGAAGAACGGAATGGCCAGCAGCGTGTAGTGATCGGATGTCGCAAACAGCTTGATTGCCAGCGACTGCAGCGAATCGTTGCTGAACAGCAGGATCGTCAATGCGCTCGACAGACCCAGCGACACGGCGATCGGCACGCCGATGAACATAAGCACGAACAGAACGATGAACAGAAACGCGATGGTCATCGGGACCCCCGCGTATCGGATGCGCTGTCGGCCACGGCGGCTTGCTCGGCCTGCCGGCTGTTTTCCAGCTCACGCTCCATGAGCGACAACGCATCGCCTGCCTCGTTGCTGCGTTCCAGCCCGAGTTGACGACCGCGCACGATATGCACCATGACCTCGAGCAGGCGCGCGATGACCAGCGCCATGCCGATGGGCTCGACCAGCGCCACGTGCCATTCCTTGATGCCGAAGGCATCGAGATCCTCGGCGCCGATATTGTTGACCATCAGCGACTGCAGCCAGGTGAAGCTCGAGACCATCAGCAGCCCTGCATAGCCGATAAAGATCAGGCAGGCGACGACCCCGAAGACCCGTTGAAGGCGCTCGGGGAACAGACGCACGAGCAGGTCGACGCCGATATGGGCGCCTTCGCGTACGCAGTAGGCGATGCCGATGAAGATCAGCCAGGCGAACAACGTGGTGGTCACCGCCAGGCTCCAGGTCATCTGCTGACCCAGAGTCAGAAGAAAATCGCCGACCGCGAAGGCCGGCGTTTCCAGCGAAGGCACCGCATCGCCCAGATCGTAGAACAGACCGTAAAGATTGGTGACCGCCACATAGGCGAAAGTCACGAGTGTCATGCCGGTCAGGAAGAAGACCACGAGGGCCTCTTCCAGCCGGTTCCATAAACGGATCAGACCCATGGCAGCGTCCGTCGAATGTCGTAAGACCGGCCTACGACTTGTTCGACTGCTGTGCTGCCTTGATCAGATCGGGCCCGATCTCGTCGCTGAACTGCTCGATGACGGGCGTCATGGCCTCACGCCATTCCTTGACCTGATCGGCGTCGAGTTCGTGGATTTCGGTGCCGCCGGCATCGATGATCTGCTGCTTGGCCTGCTCGTTGAGCTCGCCTGCCTTGTCGTTCACCGTCTTGGTGACTTCGGCGATGATGTCGTCGAGCTCGGAACGGACGTCGTCCGGCAGCGAATTCCAGAACTTGGCGTTGGTGATGAGCATGTAGTCGAGCACGCCGCTGTTGGACTCGGTCATGTCGCTTTGGACTTCGTTCCACTTCTGGCTGTAGATGTTCGACCAGGTATTGCCGGCCTGACCGTCGACCACGCCGGTCTGCATACCCTGGTAGACCTCACCGAAAGCCATCTTGCGCGGAATGGCGTGCAGTTCGTTGACCTGAGCGGCGAGCACGTTGGACGGCTCCACGCGCAGCTTCAGGCCGCGCGCGTCACGCGGCACCACCAGGGGCTGATTGGCGGTGAACTGGCGCATGCCGTTGTGCCAATAGGCCAGGCCCAGAATGTTGTGGCCTTCCATCGACTGCAGAATCTTCTGGCCGCCGTCGCCCTGTTCGAAACGAGTGACTGCGTCGAGGTCGTCGAACAGGAAGGGCAGATCGAACAGCTGGACGCTCTTGCTGTACTGACCGAGCTTGGCCATCGACGGCGCGAGCAGCTGAACGTCGCCGGTCAACAGCGCGTTCAGGCCCTTGGTGTCGTCATACAGCGAGGAATTCGGATAGACCTCGATCTTGACCTTGTCGCCCAGACGCTCCTTGACCATCTTCTGGAGCAGCTGGGCGCCTTCGCCCTTGGGCGTGTCATTGGCCACCACGTGCGAAAACTTGATCACGATGGGTTGGCCATCGGCAGCGAAGGCATGGCTGGAAACCGTGAACGCGAGCGCGCAGCTGATCGCGATCAGGGCATGGAACAGACGGGATTGGCGCATTGAGCAGGGCCTCGTTCGAGTGTCGTTGTGCGAATGACGTCACCTGCCGGCCGGGCCGGCGGGCGATCGTCGATAGCCGTAGGGCATGGGGTGCCACGTACGGGATACGCATACGCTAGTACACATCGAGCAGGCCGCGAATTGGCGATTAGTGGTATGGCCAGCGGTCGACGGGATCCGTATGAGCCGCACCATCGCTTCATTTCAAACGCGCACGTTCGATCAGTCGAGCGCGCCGCAGCCGTCGGCCGGTGCTCCGTTCGCGCGTGCCACGTCCGGCAGTTCGCTGGCATAGGTCACGCGGACCGGATACACCTTGCCGGAGGCATCGTGCATGTTGCCGATACCGCGGTACTCGAGCAGCCGCTTGCTGTCCGGATCGTAGGTCAGCTTGAGCGAATCCACGAAGAAATTGACGAGGAACATGTCCAGTTCGGCATCGAACACGACGGCCGGTTTGTCTTCGAAGGTGGTGGTCCCGGTCTTGGATGCCTTCAGATTGATGACGGCCTGTCGGCCGGCGGCCGCGAATCGGAAGGCGATCGTGTTGCCCTGTTCGAGCGCGGTGAAGTTCTGCTGGACCAGCGCATTGAAGCCGCTGTCCGCGGCCATCGGCGGCTGAATCTTGAAGGATTTCGTCTGTTCGTCGCTGTCTGCGGACTCCTGGCGATACATGATCCAGTCGTCGCCGTCCCGGCGAATGCCTTCACGATACCCGTCGGCCGGAATATCCAGCGTATAGGTCGGCACCGTATCGTTGGCGGTGAAATCCATGTGCTTGGTGGCGATCGTCTGGCCCTTGCGGCCGACATAGGTCACATCCCAGGTCTGGATCTTGCCCGCCGACAGATGCTGTTCGTGATGTTCGGTATAGCGATAATCGCCGCCATCGAGCGTGTAGGCATAGCCGTTGAAGCAGCGCATGTCGTCGGCGGGCTGAGCGTGCGCAATCGGGACGCCGGCGGACAGCAGCGTCACAGCGATCGCGATCAGTCGCGGCTGTGGAAAACGGGTCGAATTCATCAGGCGGTCTCCGGGCCGGTGGATGGCGCCGCCGCACGCGGCGCGAACACATAGTGGGCGATGCCCCATTCGTTGCCCTGGTCGTAGCCGAACAGTTCGGCCACGGCCATGAAGAACATGCGCCAGCGGTTGAGCCAACGCGCGGCATCGCGCTGGCCGTAGGTGTCGACGAACAGGGACTGGATCTCATCGTGCGCACGGTCCATGCGATCCAGCCAGGCGTTGGCCGTATCGCGATAATGGCTGCCGGACAGCCACCAGGACTCGCGCAGTATCAGGTCGTTCTGAAACCGTGCGAACAGGTTCTCGCTCGGCATGATGCCGCCGGTGAAGAAATGCCGGGCCATCCAGTCGTATTCACCGTCGTCCTGAAACGGATAGGCCAGCGTCTTGTGGGCGAACACGTGCACGAACAGGCGGCCGTCGTCGGCCAGCCAGCGGCTGATACGAGCGAACAGCTCCCGGTAATTGCGCATGTGTTCGAACATCTCCACCGACACGATCCGGTCGAACCGGGCGCTGCCGGGATCGAAGACGTTGATATCGCAGGTCTGCACGGTCAGGTTGTCCAGGCCGCGCTCGCCGGCCATGGCTTCGATGGCCGCGCGCTGGGTCGCCGAGTTCGACACCGCGAGGATACGGGAGCGCGGGTAGCGCTTGGCGGCCCAGAGCGCAAAAGACCCCCAGCCACAGCCCAGGTCGAGTACGGTCTGGCCGTCGCGCAGGCGCGCCCGCTCGGCGTAGAGCGCCAGCATGGCGTGCTCGGCCTGATCGAGGTTGTCGATACCGGGCTCGAACAGGCAGCCGCTGTATTTGAGATGGCTGCCGAGCACGTGTTTGAAGAAGGCGGCCGGCACTTCATAGTGCTGGGCGTTGGCATCGGCGGTGTGCTGGGCGATCGGCCCGGTGGACGCACGCTGCAGAAACGCACGCATGTGCTCGCCGCGAACCTCCGGATCGGTGGCCTCGGGACTGGTCAGCCGGGTGGCGATCAACCGACGCATGCCGGCGCGGGCTATGCGATCCGGGACCATGCCGCGTTCGCACAGTTCGATGGGCAGACTATCCAATGCTTGGGCTCCTGAGGGCTATCTTTTCGGGGGCCACGGAATGAACGCGCTCGTGGTGCGAACGTATTCGTCGTGGCCTTCGCGTTTGTCGGCGGCGTCCTTGCCTTCGATGGTCGGTATGCCGGAGACCTTGAGCAGCAGCCAGGCCATGAGGATCGGGCTGCCGAGTGTGGCCCACCAGTACGGTGCGCCGATCGCCAGCACGACATAGCTGACCCAGTGCAGCGATTCGAAGAAATAGTTCGGATGTCGCGAATAACGCCACAGTCCTTCACGGCAGACCTTGCCGGCATTCTCCGGCCGCGACTTGAACGCCTTGAGCTGCGCATCCGCGGTGCCTTCGCCGACCACCGACACGAACCATACGAGCAGCGTCAGCAACACCACCCAGATCGCAGGGGCCTCGGGCATATAGGCCACGACCAGAAACGGGATCGACAATACCGCGGCGACGACCGCCTGGAAGATGAAGAAACCGAGCATGTACAGATCGGCGCGCCGTCCCCAGGCCTTGCGTGCGGCCGCGTAGCGGGAATCCTCCGGTGCGCCGCGCATGCGTACGGCCAGATAACCGGCCAGGCGGAACGCCCACGTCAGGGCCAGGGCGGCCAGCAACACACGGGTGATACCCGGCGCATCGCCGGCCAGCGCATACTCGGCGCCCAGGATTCCGACCGCCGCCGACCAGACGACATCCACTAGGCCCGCATTGCGGGTGAAAAGCTGAATGATCCATACCAGCACGAGCAGTATCACTGCCGTGGCCAGGCCGATGCCGAAGGCCGCAAGTGCGGTCATGTGTGTTCCCGAGTCCGTGAGCAGGGTCGCCAAGATTACCAGTCCCCTACGCGGCATCGGCCGATCACGATGCTCTTATTCGCCGCGAGGTCATGTCATGTCTATCGGCGGTCGGTGCGCTCGATTAACGGTAGATCGATCCAGCCGCGGACCTTGAGACGGCCGGGAATGGCCGAAAAGCTGGTCAGAAACTGCGGATGGAAGCCGTAGATGAGCAGGCCCAGCTCGTCGCCTTCGTAGAGCCGCTCGGCCACCCCGTTGAGCCGGATATCGCGTGTGCCGAGCCCGCGAATCGGACGTAGCTGGTCGTTGATCAGCAGCGTGGCACGACGACCCGCCCGCTTGAGGCCCAGACCCATGAAGGCCACCGGCGACGGCGCATCGCCGGTGATGTGCACGCGCGCTTCGGGGATACCGATGACAGCCAGATCGTCGCGCTCGATCCGGGACAGCGATACGAACACGCCACCGCTGGCCAGTTCGTCGAGATGTTCGGTCGGCAGCGCGTTGACCAGCTGTGCCAGCAGGCCGGTATCGTGGGGGCGGGCTTCGCGTCCGCGGCTGTCCCACAGGCGCTGCACCGCCGCACGCGCGTTGGCGGCGGTGCCGCGAACGAGATCGGACAGCCCGCCCAGGGTGTCCTGGCGAAAAAGACCGAGCAGCAGATCCAGCCCGCCGGTGACTGCCTGTGCCTTGAATTCCAGCCGTCGGCCGCCTGCGCGCCGTCCGCGGGGCAGCTCGTCGAAGCTCAGCCCGTGTCCGTCGTCGAGACTGATGGTGCAGGGTGGGATGGGGTGTTCGAGCGCGTGCCCCTTGAGCTTCCAGTCGAGATAGCCCAGCTCGAGGGCCGCGGTCTCGTACTGGGACGACCCCCAGTGCAGCTGCGCCTCGGTCTGATAGGCGATGCGATCGATATTCTGCAGCAGCGGCAGACTATGGCCATGTCGCATGCCGATCACGTGCGCCTGACAGCCGTTGGCACGCAGCGCTTCGGCGTTGGCCTGCGCTTCGTTGAGGTTGAACAACGTATCGCCGACCCCCTGGATGAACAACGCATCGACCACGGGCGGGCGACGTTTGTTGGGTGCAGACACGAACGCGCCGTCGCGTGCCAGCCGGCCGTCGAAGAACGAGGCCGGGCTATTGTTGTAGAGGGTGTCGCGCACGCCGTCGGACAGGCCCTGACCGGTCAGCGGCGACGCCAGACCTTCGACCAGCGCACGGTATAGCATCGGATCCAGATCGATGCCCGATGCCGGTGCGCCAAGGGCGACCAGGCCGGCGCCCCAGGTGGTCTTGATGACGTTGTCCGGTGCAAGGCTGTAGCTCAGGTCGTGCCAGGCCGCAGTGGGCACGATCGCGCTCAGCCGGTCGTCCACGCACGCTGCGATCAGCTGATAGCCGCCGCCGTAGGACAGCCCCAGTGCGCCGGCCACGAGGCGGCCATCGCGACAGGCCAGGTGCTCGCGATGGGCCATCGACTGCTCGGCCCAGTCGAGAATCGCGCGGATATCGGCGCCTTCGCGCGCCGGATCCATGAGTTCGACATTCCCGGCGGATTCGCCGAACCCGCGTTGATCGAAACTGATCACGAAATAGCCGGCCTCGGCCGCCCGCCGTGCCGCTTCGGCCGAGGGCAGCAGCCCGCCCGACAGACGTTCGTAGATCGAGCGCTGCTCGCGGCCGCCCAGGCGTGCACCCCCGAAGCCGTGACCGTGCAGGATCAGCGGTGCGCATGCGCCGGCGTCCAGCGCCGGCTGCATGACCGTGATCGCGATCGTCGTGCCGTCGTCGGGGTTGACTACTTCGGCGTGATAATCGGCGGCCGACACCGGTGTGTCGGCGCGGCCGGCCGCATGGGGCGGGGCGGGCGTGTTCATGCGTGCGCTCTCCTGCCGGGCCCTTCAGGGCTCATCCGGCTCGACGGCGATTGCCGCCAGCGCGGCGCGAATGTCGTCCGGTACAGGAGCGGCCCGCCCGGTTTCGCGGGCGACGAACACGTGCACGAAGCTGCCGTGGGCGCTGGCCGACGATTCGCCGGCCTTGAAGATGGCGATGCCGTAGGTCACCGAACGGCTGCCCAGATGTTCGACCCGGATTCCGGCTTCCAGCGGTTCGGGGAAGGCCACGGGCGCGTGGTACTGGCACCGCGACTCGACCACGAAGCCGACCACCGGCGCCGCATGGATATCCAGGCCGCCGAGTTCGATCAGATAGCGATTGGCAACGGTGTCGAAATACGAGTAGTAGGTGACGTTGTTGACATGTCCGTAGACATCGTTGTCCATCCAGCGGGTGGGCATGTCGCAGAACCAGCGGTATTCGTTACGGGTCGGCACGTTGCGGGCCATGACGGTGTCCTTCGTGGAATAAAAAAGCCGGGCACTGAGGCCCGGCTTGTATGACGGCTCGAATGCGCCGGTCTACGACTGCACCTTCCATGTGCCGTCGGACTGGCGACAGGCGGTGCCGTTGACCTTTTCGGGCTTGCCGTCGACGTTGGCGTTCATGGTGAAATTGCGGCACGGCTGGCTGCCGCTGTTATAGGTGTTGGTCGGCGTGACCGAGTAGTTGTTGTTGGTGTCCGGGTTGGTCCAGGTCGAGGTGTTGCCGGTCTGGTTGGATTCCAGTGCCGTGCCGAACTGGTTGCGATCACGCTGGTCGAAGCGCGAGCCGACCCGGTTGCCCAGCGCTGCACCGGCGAGCGTGCCGACGACGGTGGCGATGGTGGTGCCGGTGCCGCTGCCGATCTGCGAACCCAGGGCCCCGCCGGCCACGCCGCCGAGTACGGTGCCGGTATCGGAGTTCTGCCAGTTGGCACAACCGGTGATAGTGGCCATCGAAAGCAGCATCGCCGCGACCAGGCTTATTGTCTTCGTCATTCCTAACTCTCCGTGAACGGTGGGACCGGGCGCAATGAAACCCGGCTGGTCGCTTCGAGTTTACCCAAAAACCACCGGTGACGGCGACCGGCGCCGGACGACTGGCCGGCATGCAGTGCCGGCGTTAGGCTTCGCACTGGGAATTCACCGGAGTCGCTGTGCAGAGCTGGTTGTTGTTGGGCGCCGCCATCCTGCTCGAAGTCGCGGGGACAACGTGCATGAAGCTCTCCGATGGCCTGACGCGACTGTGGCCGACGCTTGGCATCGCGGTGTTCTATCTGGCCTCGTTCGCCTGTATAACGCTGGCGCTGAGACGCATCGATATCAGCATCGCCTACGCCATATGGGCGGGGCTGGGTATCGTGCTGATGTCGGTGATCGCGGCCCTGTTCTTCGGCGAGGCGATGACGCCCTGGCGTATGGCCTGTATTGCGCTGGTTCTGGCCGGAGTGGTGGGCCTCAACCTGTCGGCGAGCCATTAACGCGTCCGGGCGAACACGACTCGACACACTCAATCGAAATCCAAAGGAATACATCATGCGTGCATGGTTGGTAGAAGAGCCCGGCAAGCCGGAAGCAATGCAGCTCGGCGAGCTGCCGGATCCGCAGCCGGGGCCGAACGAGGTGCTGGTCGATATCAAGGCCATCGGCATCAACCGCGCGGACGTGATCCAGCGCAAGGGCGGGTATCCGCCGCCCAAGGGCTTCGACGCGCGGTGCCCGGGGCTGGAATACGCCGGCGAGGTGATTGCGGTGGGCGACAAGGTGTTCACGCGCGCGGTGGGCGATCCGGTCATGGGCCTGATTGGCGGCGCGGCCTATGCCGAGCGGCTGGTCACCCACGAACGCGACACCCTCACGGTGCCGCAGCACTACGACTGGGCGCATGCCGCGGCCATGCCCGAGGCGTTTCTCACCGCCTATCGCGCGCTGTTCCTGGTCGGGGAACTCGCGCCCGGGCAGTGGGCCCTGGTACGGGGCGCGACCTCGGGCGTGGGCCAGGCGGGGCTGCAGCTCATCAACGCGCTGGGCGCGCGCAGCATCGCCACGAGTCGCAGTCAGGCCCGACTCGAGGATCTGGATACCCGATTCAAGGCGATGGGCTTCGACTATGCCTTCGATCTGAGCTTCGAGGACGGCAAGGACGGCGTGGCCGCACAGGTCCAGGAAGCGACCGGCGGTGCTCACGTGATTCTGGATTTCGTCGGCGGCCCGGCGCTGGCCGACAACCTCGACTCGCTGCGCGATGAAGGCCGTCAGGTGCAGGTCGGTGTGATCGGCGGCCCCAAGACCGAGATCAACATCGGCAAGCTGCTCAGGCGCCGGCTGACCGTTACGGCCATGACCATGCGCAGCCTGCCGATCGAGCGCAAGATCATGCTCGCCCAGCAGTTCAACGACCGGCTGCTGCCGTTGTTCGAGGCCGGCCGGCTCAAGCCGGTGCTCGATCAGACCTTCGCCTTCGAGGAAGCCGTCGAGGCGCATCGCACCATGGAAGGCGGCGAGCACGCCGGCAAGCTGGTGCTGGTGCGGGACTGATCGGCGCCGGCCAGGCATCGTCTGCGGGTGGCGGATGTCATCCGCAGACGACAATCGGTACCGCTCGGGTGCGCGGTGGTAGGCTGAGACCACGCTCGTGCCTGTGCGGGCCTGTCTTGCACGGTTCATGCTTGTGAAAGACGACAGACCGAAAAGACGACGACACCATGGCTGAATTCGTACCGGTCGATCCGTTCGACCTCGTGATCTTCGGCGGCACCGGCGATCTGGCCGAGCGCAAACTGCTGCCGGCGCTGTATCACCGCGATCGGGATGGCCAGTTCAGCGACGACAGTCTGATCGTCGGCGTCTCGCGTTCGGATATCACCGATGCCGGCTATGCCGACTGGGTCCGCGATGCGCTGGACCGGCAGTTCGCGCCCAATCGGGTCGATGCCGATGTCTGGGCGCGGTTCTCTTCGCGTCTGCGCCATCGCCGCCTGGATCTGACCGGCGACGACGGCTGGGCGGAACTGGGTGCGGCGCTCGACCCCGAGCATGCGCGCGTGCGCGTGTACTACCTGGCCACGGCGTCGTCCCTGTTCGGGCCGGTGTCTCATCACCTGCACGATACCGGGCTCGTCGACGAGCGCTCGCGCATCGTGCTCGAAAAACCGGTCGGCGAGGATTACCCCTCGGCCTGTGCCGTCAATGACGCGGTCGGCGCGGTCTTCGACGAATCGCAGATCTACCGGATCGACCATTATCTGGGCAAGGAGACGGTCCAGAACCTGCTGGCGCTGCGCTTCGGCAATTCGCTGTTCGAGCCGTTGTGGGAGCGCGGTGCGGTCGACCATGTACAGATCACGGTCGCCGAGGAGCTCGGTGCCGGCAATCGCTTCGAGTTCTACGAACGTACCGGTGCGCTGCGCGACATGGTGCAGAACCATATGCTGCAGCTGCTGTGCCTGGTCGCCATGGAGCCGCCGGCCAGCATGCACCACGACGATATTCGTAACGAAAAGATCAAGGTGCTGCGCTCGCTCAAGCCGATCACCGAGGAATCCGTGGCCCATGCCACGGTGCGCGGGCGCTATACCGCGGGCATCATCGACGACACGCCGGTGCCCGGTTACACGAAAGAGGGCGAAGCGGCCGGCGTGCGCGCAGCCAACCAGCACGCCGAGACCTTCGTGGCCATCAAGGCCGAGATCGACAACTGGCGCTGGAACGGCACCCCGTTCTATCTGCGCACCGGCAAGCGCATGCCCCGCAAGATGTCGCAGATCGTGTTCCAGTTCAAACCCGTGCCGCATTCGATCTTCGGCGATCAGACGCTGGAGCCCAACCGGCTGGTGATGAGCCTGCAGCCCGAGGAGGGCGTACAGCTGACGCTGATGACCAAGGAGCCCGGGCCGGGCGGGTTCCGTATGCGCAGCCTGCCGTTGAACCTGCATTTTTCGGATGCGTTCGCGGTCAATTATCCGGATGCCTACGAGCGCCTGCTCATGGAAGTGCTGCGCGGCAATCCGGCGCTGTTCATGCGTCGCGACGAGATCGAGACCGCCTGGCAATGGATCGACCGCATCATCGACAACTGGGCGGCGGAGGATATCCAGCCCGAGGACTATATGGCCGGCAGCTGGGGGCCGACCCAGTCGGTGATGCTCGTCGACCGGGATCGGCGGCGCTGGTTCAACCCGGCGTCTGGCCAGAACGCGCTCGATAGCGAAAAACACGCAGAGATCAAGCAATGAACCGACAGGCCATGCTCACGTTCGACGATCGCGACGAGGCCAGCCGGGCGCTGGCCGCTGAGATCACCCAGCGCCTGGCCGCGGGGATTGACGCACGCGGGCGCGCGGCGCTGGCACTGGCCGGCGGGTCGTCGCCGGTGGCGTTGTTCGAATGCCTGAGCGAAACCGAGCTGGACTGGTCGCGTGTATCCATCGTGGCCACCGACGAGCGCTGGGTTGCACCGACACACGAGCAGAGCAACGAAGGCCTGTTCCGGCGAACGCTCGTGCGCGATCGGGCCGCGCGGGCCAGCGTGGTAAGTCTCTATCAGCCCGGCCGGACCCCCACGGGCGCGCTGTCGGTGATTACCCGGCGGCTGGCCGAAATGCCTTCGCATTTCGATGCCGTGGTGCTGGGCATGGGGGCCGATGGACATACCGCATCGCTGTTTCCCGATGCCCGCAATATCGACACGCTGCTGGCCAGCCAGGCCGATTGCGTGGTGCCGGTGTTCGACGACGATCGGATCGAACGCATCAGCCTCGGGCCGACCCGTCTGCTGGCCACGCGGGCCCTGTATCTGCTGTTTTTCGGCGACGACAAGCGCAAGGTCTATGAGCGGGCGCTCGACGATGGTCCCACCGCGGAACTGCCCGTGCGTGCGATGCTGCACCAGACACGCGTGACGGCCACGGCGTACTGGGCGCCCTGAGCCGTGACGGCCCGCACGCACACCACGGCCTGCGAGCCAGCCAACGAACATTGACAAGAGACAGGCATCGGCCTGTCGGGACGATCACCATGGCACTGCACCCCGTCATAGACGACGTTACCCGGCGCATCATCGAGCGCAGCCGGGATACGCGCGGCGACTACCTGGCCCGTATCGAGCACGCCGCCAGTCAGGGCCCGCACCGCGGCCATCTGTCCTGCGGCAATCTCGCCCACGGCTTTGCCGCCGAGGACACGCCCAGCAAGGACGCGCTGGCCGCCGGCCAGCGGCCCAACGTGGCTATCGTGTCGGCCTACAACGACATGCTCTCGGCGCATCAGCCACTGGGCGATTTCCCGCCCATCATCAAGGAAGCCGCCTGGGCCGCCGGCGGCGTGGCGCAGTTCGCCGGCGGCACGCCCGCCATGTGCGACGGCGTCACCCAGGGCCAGCCGGGCATGGAACTGTCGCTGTTCTCGCGCGACGTGATCGCCATGGCCACGGCGGTGGCACTCACCCACAACATGTTCGACGCGGCCCTGTGCCTGGGCATCTGCGACAAGATCGTGCCGGGGCTGCTGATCGGCGCGCTGTCGTTCGGGCATCTGCCGACCATCTTCGTGCCCGGCGGGCCGATGCCCTCGGGGCTTCCCAACAAGATCAAGGCCAAGGTGCGCGAGCGCTATGCCGCCGGCGAGATCGGCCGCGACGAGTTGCTCAAGGCCGAGTCGCTGTCCTATCACTCGCCCGGTACCTGCACGTTCTATGGCACCGCCAATTCCAACCAGCTGCTCATGGAGTTCATGGGCCTGCATTTGCCCGGCACGTCGTTCGTCAATCCCGGCACGCCGCTGCGCGACGCGCTCACCCGGGCGGCGGCCGCGCGCGTGGTCGGGCTGACCGCGCTCGGCGACGACTATCGCCCGATCGGCCGCATCATCGACGAAAAAGCCATCGTCAACGGCATCGTCGGCCTGCTCGCCTCGGCCGGTTCGACCAACCACACCATGCATCTGGTCGCCATCGCGCGGGCGGCCGGCGTGCAGATCGACTGGACCGATTTCTCCGAGATCTCGGCGGTGGTGCCGCAGATGGCCAAGGTCTATCCCAACGGTACGGCGGACGTGAATCACTTCCATGCCGCCGGCGGCATCCAGTACATGATCCGCGACCTGCTGGACGCGGGGCTGGTACACGAGGACGTGAAGACCGTGGTCGGCGACGGGCTGCACCGCTACACCCAGGAGCCGTTCCTCGACGGGGACGAGCTGATCTGGCGCGAGGGTGCGAGCGAAAGCCACGACACCGACGTGCTGCGGCCATCCGCCGATGCGTTCTCGCCCACCGGCGGGCTCAACGTGCTGCAGGGCAATCTCGGCCGCGGCATCATCAAGGTCTCGGCGGTGGAGAAAGAACACCGCACGGTGCGTGCCGAGGCGCGGGTGTTCCCGCATCAGGAGGCGGTGCTGGAAGCCTACAAGGCCGACCAGCTCAACCAGGATGCCGTCATCGTGGTCATCAATCAGGGCCCGCGCGGCAACGGCATGCCCGAGCTGCACAAGCTCACGCCGGCGCTCGGCCAGCTGCAGAACCAGGGCTACCAGGTGGCGCTGCTCACCGATGGGCGCATGTCCGGCGCGTCGGGCAAGATCCCGGCCGCGATCCAGATCACGCCGGAGGCCAGCCTCGGCGGGCTGATCGGGCGCATCCGCGATGGCGACATGATCGCGCTGGACTCCGATGCCGGTACGCTGGACGTCGAGGTGGACACGGCCGAGCTCGAAGCGCGCGAGCCGACCACCTTTGCCAACGACGTCGACAGCGAATACGGCTTCGGCCGTGAGCTGTTCTCGGTATTTCGGCGTAACGTGGGCTCGGCCGAGCAGGGCGCCTGCGCGCTCATCGATGCGCAGGTCTGATCGAGCGCTCGAGCCGCCGTAGAGGCCGCCGGTCGTCGGCGCCGTTTTTTGCACCGCCGCAGGTAAACCGCTCATGAAACGACATCAGGTTCGCGAGGTCATGGCCATCTCGCCGGTCATTCCGGTGGTGGTCACCCCAACCGCCGAGGCGGGCGTGGAGATCGCCCGCGCGCTGCTCGCCGGGGGCATAGGGGTGATCGAAGTCACCTTGCGCACCGCCGCCGGCCTGGATGCGATCCGGGCGATCGGCGAGCACGTGCCGGATATCTGTGTGGGCGCGGGTACGGTCTGGACGGCGGCGGAGGCACAGAACGCCTCCGACGCCGGGGCAGCATTCATCGTGTCGCCCGGCATCAGCGACGCAGTCGGCGATCGCTGTGCCGAGCTGGATCTGGCCTATTTGCCGGGCGCGCAGACCGTCAGCGAGATCGCCCATCACCGGCGGCGCGGACTCGACGCGGTCAAGCTGTTTCCGGCCTCGGTGGTCGGCGGGCCGAAGGCGATCAAGGCCTATGCCAGCGTCTTTCCCGACCTGCAGTTCTGCCCGACCGGCGGTGTGTCCAGCGACAACGCACCCGATTATCTCGCCCTCGACTGTATTCCCTGTGTCGGCGGGTCCTGGCTGGTCGACAAGACCGCGGTCGCCGAGGGGAACTGGCAGGCGATCACCGATCAGGCGTCGGCCGCGGCCAAACTCGGCTGACTGCCGACCGACGGCATGAGCGGGCGGTCCGCGCCGTCGGGCGAGCTCCAGGCGAACCGCCGATTGCCGCCTCGCAGGCTGCGGTCACGCATCCGAGTCGGACGGTCGTGCAAGCGATTGGTGCCCGCTTATCGTGCCACAGGGCCCGTGTACGGTTGGTTCCGGCCCGTGTCGTCCGCCAACCCGAGCGGCCGGCGCAAGCCACCCAGGCCGGGATGGTCGGCCGGGCGCATCAACCGGGCTGGGGCGCTGCGCCGTCGGCTTCCAGCGCCCGCCACATGAACCAGCTGCCCACGGATCGGTACGGCTGCCATATCCGGCAGGCGGCCTCCAGCGCCTTGGGCTTGGGCAGTTCGTCCAGCCCGTAGGTCAGCGCATAACCCTTGCGCACACCCAGGTCGTGAATGGGCATGACGTCCGGCCGGCCGAGATGGAACAGCAGCAGCATTTCCACGGTCCAGCGCCCGATGCCCCGGATCGACGAGTACATCTCGATGAGCTGGGTATCGTCGTAATCCCCGATACGTGATTCGTCCGGCAGTTCGCCAGCCAGTTGAGCGGCGGCCAGGGCCTGCAGGCTCAGCATCTTGTTCCGCGACAGGCCGGCATTTCGCAGGGTCGCGTCGTCGGCGGCCGCGATGCGTTCGGGCCCGGGGGTATCGCCACCGCCGAGCGCGTCGAGCAGGCGTCGATGGATGGTGCCCGCCGCCTTGCCGGACAGCTGTTGATACACGATGGCGCGCATCAACGAATGAAACACGTCCGGCGCTGCGGTCGTCGACGGGGCATAGGGGCCGCACCGTGCCATCAGCTCGGCCAGTTGCGGGTCCGCGGCGGCCAGGTGGTCGACCGCCGCCTGCGCGTCGAAGGCCAGCTGCGTGGGCCGTTGCGGCGATACGAACTCGGCCATCAGACCCCCATCAAGGCCTGGGCGATCGGCGTGTCGCCGGCCAGCAACTCGAACTGCCGGCCTACGGTATTGGGCGCGTCCAGCGTTTCGAGCAGCACCTGCGCCACGTCGTCGCGGGGAATGTCGCCGTAACGGCCCAGATCCTTGGCAATATCCACACGGCCAGTGCCGTCATCATCCAGCAGATGGCCGGGACGCACGATCGTGTATTCGAGCCCCGAGGCCCGCAGGTGATCGTCGGCGGCCTTTTTGGCGGCAAAATAGTGCCGCATCTTTTCGGGGCCGTTTTCGGGCGTGTCCGCGTTCATCGATGACACGATCAAAAACCGCCGCACGCCGGCCGTCACGGCCTGGTCTATCAGGCTGATCGCGCCACGGCGATCCACATCGTCGGTCTTCTCGGGCGGCGTGTGCCCGCCCGAGCCGGCGGTGAAGACCACGGCCTCGCAGCCGGCCAGGGCCTGGCTGCAGTCGCCTTCAAGATCTGCGACCACGGTCTCGGCCGCGCCGAGACGGCTCATCTCGTCGACCTGATCGGCACGGCGGACCATCGCGCGTGCCTGGTGGGAGCTCTTGGCCATGCGGCGAACCAGCCGCTGGCCGATCTGTCCGTGGGCGCCGGCGATCAGTACCTTCATGTCGGTCTCCTTGCGTGGGGCAGGCCCAGCCGGTGGTGCCGGTCGCCCCCTGCTTGAATAACGTCTGTGACCTACAACATTAGGTTTCGAGCTCACAATGCAAGCAATCGACCGGAGCGGTCGAAAGGAACGCACATGATCGACCTCTATACCTGGACGACCCCGAACGGCCACAAGGTGCATATCGCGCTCGAGGAGATGGGCCTGGAATACACCGCCCATCCGATCAACATCGGCAAGGGCGATCAGTTCGGCGAAGAATTTCTCAAGATCAGCCCGAACAACAAGATTCCCGCGATCGTCGACCAGGACGGGCCCAACGGCAAGCCGTACAGCCTGTTCGAATCCGGCGCCATACTCATCTATCTGGCCGAGAAGACCGGACGCCTGCTGCCGAACGATGCGGTCAAGCGTAACGACGTCATGCAGTGGCTGATGTTCCAGATGGCCAGCGTCGGCCCGATGCTCGGCCAGGCGCATCACTTCAACAAGTATGCGCCCGAGAAGATCGAGTACGCGGTCAAGCGCTACGAGAATGAAGCCAATCGTATCTACGGCGTCATGGACCGCCGCTTGGCCGACTTCAAGTTCCTGGCCGGCAACGACTACTCCATTGCCGATGTCGCCACTTGGCCCTGGCTGCGCAGCGCCGAAACCCAGGGCGTGAACATCGACGACTACCCGAACGTGCGTCGCTGGTTCGAGATGATCGGCGATCGCGAGAACGTCAAGAAAGGCCTACAGGTCCTGGCCGACCATCACACCGATCTGAGCAAGGACAAGGATGCGATGGAGAATATGTTTGGGAGCAAGCAGTACGAGAAGCGCTAGTCGCGCACACTGCGTTCGCAGACGTGTCCGCACATCCATCCCGTCCGATATATCAAAGCCCGCCGAGCGCGGGCTTTTTTGACGGTGGCATCCGTGCGATATTCAAATCTAAGCATCAAGCCGCCGCATCGAACACCATGTGAATCGTCCACGCATCAGAATATTGTCTGCCTAATACGGACAAGCGCTCCAAGTGTTGTATTCAGGCAGCGGTTATGGCGTTAGGTAGGCTGGTTGGCCGAGCGTTAGGTGAACGAATGTCGTCGAATTGGCGTTAGCTCAACAGGTTTAAATTTGGCTTCTGTTTTCACCGCGGTGCTTTCAATCGTCGCGATTACTCAACGAGCTCGTCAAGCTGGTGGAGAAGCATCAAAAGATGTTAATGGAGCCATGGAATGAGTTCTTTAGCAATTGATGTCGTGCCACGTACGACTCACGTTAGATCGCTCGTCATTCCCAACAAACATACGGGTGCGTGCGGGGGGGGGGGCGAACTTCGTCGTTCCTAAGGGCCAAGCCGTGATCAAGGCGTTTCAATCAAGTGCTGGCGAACGGCGTCATTGTTGTTCCGAGTGCGGATCACCGCTTTACTCGAAGGCGCACGAAAGACCGGATAACGTCTCGTTATACAGTGGCACCTTGGACAGTGATCCGATTGTGCGGCCAACGGAGCACATCTACACCGGCTCGAAAGCACCGTGGCTCGAGATTTGTGACGGCCTTCCTCAGTTTACCGAGGTACCGGGGTAGTGAGCCTCAACACGCTGCTTCAGCCCCGATCGTTAGACATGATGAAGAGATGAGACTGAAGTGGGCGACGGAATTGCAGGCTCGTTGAGAGGGCTGCCGTCCTCGGAAAAAATCGTTCTGTTGCGGGAGTGCCGGCATGGCAACGGCACGGAAAGTGTGCATTTTCGCCTACACGTTTCGCACCTATTCTAGACGTAATCCGATGGCGGGCGTAATGCCTTTGAGGCGCCGTCACGAAAGAGGCCGGCCTTATGATTTCCGTCGTTTCCCTGCTTCTCGTGTTGGCCCTGTCGATGTTGGTGATCCGCATCGGGGCCGTCGCCTTTTCCATGACGGGCTTGTCCGAAGAGGTGGCAAGCTTTCAAGCGCTCTCGGCCTTCTCCGGCGCCGGCTTTACGACTGAGGAAGCGGAGGCCGTCCTGAAGGACCCGGCACGGCGGCGGGTCGCAACGTTGCTCATCCGCCTTGGCGCTGTTGGCATGGCATCGTCTATCGCGACCCTGTTGCTTTCCTTCGTCGGGGCCGGGGCGGCTACGCCGGAGCGTCTGTTGGTGCTCGGCCTGGGCGGGCTCGCCCTCTTCGCCCTCGCTCAAAGCCGGGCCTTCAGCCGCATTCTCACGCCGCTCATCGGGCGTGTACTCGCCCGCTATACCACGCTCGAGTTGAGGGACTATGCGGATCTGCTGCATCTGCGCGACGACTACCGCATCGTAGAGGTGGATATTCGAGAGCATACCTGGCTGGCCGAAGGGGCCATTGGCGAGCTCGACCTTCCCGGCGAGGGCGTTCTCATACTAGGCGTCGTGCGGGGCGATGGCGATTATGTCGGGGCGCCTCCACCGGAGTTGCGCCTTCGCCCCGGTGATCTGCTGGTCCTCTACGGGCGCAACAACCGGCTGCACGAACTCGCGAGGCGGGCACCGGGGGATCATGCGACCCAGCGCGAAGCGAGAGCCGAGCACCTCAGGAATTACAGAGAGCAGACCAGACAACGAGACGAAAAGGGTGAGACATAACGACTCGTCACTTTCCGCGCAGCCGTTAAACAGGCCCCGTTACGTTCTTTTTATTATTCGTCGAATAACCGGGACACGATCACGTTCGACGGCCTTCAAGCTACACAGATGCGAACGAATCGGCGGTTACGTCCATTCGAGCGAGGCTTCAAACGACGGGCCGACGAGAGGCACCGGAAAGCGCTGCAAGACGACTCCTTATCGCGGCGTTACCCGATGGCCGCAAGAGCGGCCGGAGCGTACTGCCTCAAAAGCTCTGCAGACGGCGCCCTACTGCGCGGTCAATACCGTCAACCCGATATGCGGCGAGTTGGTTGACGGCGAAAATCGTCGCCCGCCGAAACCTCGCACCGATTTGCTAAAGCGGGGTCGACGCGTTATAGCTGGGTTCGAAACGAGACGACGATTCAGATATCAACTATTCGAGCGCGGAGCCGCGCGGGCGGCCAGATTCCGGCATGACGACCGCGCTCGGGTAGACACAGCCCATGCTGTCTCACTCGAGCGACCTGTTCGCGAAAACCCTCTCTTGGATTGTATTCGAAGGCCGCCGAGCCGGACCAATAGGCACGGCCCGACGAATCATATAACCCATATCTAAGCCCGTGTGCGCCATGACGGATCAAGAACATCCACGTAACGCAGATGCCGATGGATCAAGGCAAACCACTGGCAGCGGCGGCCCTCGGCCAGGCAGAACGACCGCCGTGCTGGGGCTCGTGCCTGCGCCCGAACTGCCCGCGGATATCGCCAATCAGTTCGCTCGCCAGCTTCCCGAGCTTTTGGCCAACTATGTAGACGATCGCCGCGACTGGAAAGTCGAGGTCGTCGAATCGCCGCTCGTCGGGGCGGTGGAGGATACAGCGCGCATTATCGAGCAAACCGAGGAATACAAGCAGCGCCACGGTTGGGATTACGCTGTGTGTATCACCGATCTCGTTATTTGCGAAGGCAAGGATTTCGTGGTGGCTGAGGCCAGCATGGCAAACGCCGTCGCCCTGATTTCTTTACCCTCATTCGGATCGATGGGCCTACGTCGGCGCCTGCAGGAGGCGATACTGCAGCTGGCCAATGAACTGCGCCATGGAAGCTCCGACGCCGATCGCGAGCGCCAGGCGCAGCAGACGAGAAAATCGCTTAAGGTCGACGAAAGTTTGCGCGGCGAAGGCGCACGACGACTAACGGGCGAGCGTTTTTTCGAGCAATTGTTTCCGATCAAGAGAATAACACCGGATAAAAACGAAAAGACGCCGGTCGACGTTCGTTTTATTACCCGGTTTGGCGGAAACTTCAGAGTGCTTGCCGGCATGGTGCACGCGAACGGCCCATGGACCGTCTTCCCCGCCTTTAAAAGTATAATCGCCGTGGCGTTTGCCACCGGCGCCTATGGCCTGATTTTCCCGACGCTGTGGAAGTTGAGCGATGCGTACCAAGGGCCACGTTTCATCCTGCTGATGGTTGCCTCGATGGTCGCAATGGTCGCGTGGATCATCATCGCGCACCGCCTGTGGGAACCCGTTCGCAAAGCCAATGCGCCGCGCATGGCCAAGCTCTACAATACGGCCACCGTGCTCACCCTTAGCGTCGCCGTGGTGGTTTACTACGCGTGTCTATTGGGTCTGTTCATTCTTGCCGTATCCATCATCGTGCCCTCCACCTTGCTCGAACAGCAGTTGGGGCACCCGATCGGGCCAAGTAATTACATCGTGCTGGCTTGGCTGGCCACTTCGGTGGCCACTATCGCCGGTGCGATTGGCGCAGGCCTCGAGGACGAGGATACCGTGCGCAATGCCACCTACGGGTACCGCCAGCGACAGCGGATTCAAGCGGTGGATGAAGCGACCGAGTCGGATGATTAGCGCTGTCAGTGTTTCAGGGCATCAAGGTCGGCCAACGGGATATCGAACTGTCGGAAGCGTATACGGTTTCCCGGGCCGACGCGCAGCCTCAGCAAGCTATGCTGTGCGGGTCACTTGTTCGCTCCGGTAAGTCTTCCTTCGCGTCCTGAAGATTCCAATGACCATTCAAAACCAATACGACCTCGACGGTATTCTTGCCATCGGCCGAATCGTCGCTGACATCCGCGACGCGATGCTGGCTGCGGTCGAGCCCGGCATGACGACGGCCGAACTGGACGAAATCGGCGGGCAGATGTTGTCGCGACTGGGCGCGACGTCGGCGCCGATGAAGTGCTACGACTTCCCGGGGTTCACCTGTATCAGCGTCAACGAAGAGGCCGCCCACGGCGTGCCCGGCGCACGGGTGATCGGTGCGGGCGATATCGTGAACGTGGATGTGTCGGCCGAGCGTGATGGGTATTACGCCGATACGGGCGGCACGACCGTGGTTTCGCCGGTGGCCGACGACAAGGCGGCGTTATGTCGGGCCACCGAGCTTGCGTTGGAGCGCGCCCTGGCCGAGGTGCGTGCGGGGGCGCGGCTCAACCGGATCGGCAAGGCGATCGAGCGTGTGGCGATATCGCATCGGTTCAAGGTGATCGAGAATCTGG
Source organism: Salinisphaera sp. T31B1 (assembly GCF_040361275.1). Classification (NCBI taxonomy): domain Bacteria; kingdom Pseudomonadati; phylum Pseudomonadota; class Gammaproteobacteria; order Salinisphaerales; family Salinisphaeraceae; genus Salinisphaera; species Salinisphaera sp. T31B1. The sequence continues at coordinate 192,587 of NZ_APNH01000004.1, forward strand.
CCGGTCATGGCCTGGGCCGGTCGTTGCACGAGGAGCCGGAAAGCATTGTGGGCTTCTACGATGCGGCCGATCGCCGACGATTGGCGTACGGGCAGGTGATCGCCGTGGAGCCGTTTCTGTCGACGCGCAGCACCTTCGTCTCGGAAACCGATGACGGCTGGACGCTGGTCGGCCATCCGGACAGCCGGTCCGCCCAGTTCGAGCACACGATTGTCGTGACCGACGGCGCACCGATCATCGCCACGCGGTCCGGGGCAGCCGCTTGACGACTGCGCGGTGCTCGGCCGCCCGCATGGGCGGTTGGCACGGCACGGTGTGCGACGCGCGATTAGTGGACAATTCACGGCGTGAACCCTGTCCGAGCCAGCCGGCGGCGCTCCAAAGGTTCGGAGGCGGTGACGGCCGCCCGTGTATCCTCGCCGGGCTGCGTGCCGAACCCTGGGCGATGAGCCATGGGATGTTGGCCGCACCACTCACGACCCGATCACACCCAGGGAGAACCGGCCATCGCCAAGAGCCATCTTTCCAGAATCGCCGCGGTCGCGGGTGCACTGGTGCTGCTGTGTGCGCTCGTCGTGTTGGGCTACGTCGTCGCGCCGGCTATCTTCGGCGGCGCAGGTGCCGATAGCCGCACCGCAACGCTCGCCAACATCTCCACCGAGATGAATACGGATCTGCCGGCCCGGGTCGATGCCGGTACGCGGCTGGACAGCACAGAGGCCCACGGCGAAACGCTGCAGTACAACTACACGCTGCTGGCGCCGATGGCCGAGCGTGTCGATCCGCAGACGTTCGCCTCGGAATACGGGCCGCGCATCCGGCAGGCAATGTGTGCAAAGAAACATCTGCGCCGCTTGCTGACGCGCAAGTTCAAGCTCCTGTACCGCTACCGGTTCGAAGACGGGACACCGGTCGGCGAGGTCACCGTGACGCGTGCGGATTGCCGCGCGTGAAGGCCCTTGGTCGGCGGCGTTTGCGCGGGCACCCGAACGATCGGCCGATATCCGATAGACCATGACGCCGCGCACAAAAAAGGGCGAGCCCCTGACGGCCTCGCCCTTTTGCCTGCGGCGCCCGTACGCCGGGCGCTAGAACATCTCCGAGGCGCCGACTTCCCGCTCCTGGCCATCCTCGCCGTAGCGGTTGTTGATGTGATCCCCGGTGATCATCTGCTTGTAGCTCATGCCGGGGCCCACCATCGGGTACACGCCGGCGTCCGGATCGATCATCACCTCGAGAAACGCCGGCCCCTGGAAGTTGAGGAACTCCTCGATCACGCGGGGCAGGTCGGCCGGATCGGTGAGCCGGGCGGCATACTCGAAGCCGTCGGCCTCGGCGGCCTTGATGAAGTCCTTCTTGTGCAGCGACTTGTCCGAGGCGGACAAACGGCCCTTGAAGAACAGCTTCTGCCACTGTTTGACCATGCCGTCGCCGTTGTTGTTGAGCACGACGACCTTCACGGGCAGGCCGTAGGTGGTCACGGTCTCCATTTCGCCGATGTTCATGCGAATCGATGCATCGCCGTCGATATCGATGACCAGCTTGTCGCGCCGGGCGAAGGCGGCGCCGATGGCCGCCGGCAGGCCGAAGCCCATCGTGCCCATGGAGCCCGAGGTGAGCCACAGCCGCGGCTCGCGGAAGTCGAAGTACTGGGCGGCCCACATCTGATGCTGGCCCACGCCGGTGGCGATCACTGCGCGTCCGTCCGTATGCTTGTTGATCTCCTCGATCACCGCGTACGGCTGGATCATCGCGGTGTCGCGAGCGTAGTTCATCGCATAGTGGCGCTTGAGCTCGGTGACGTGCTCGTGCCAGGCCGAGAAATCGGCCGAAAAACCGTTCTCGCGGCCGTAGGCCAGCACGCGCGACAGGCTCGGCGAGAACAGCCCGACGTGATGCCAGTCCACGGCCTTGACCTTGCCGATTTCGGAGGCATCCGCATCGAAATGGACCAGCGCCTTGGCGTTGGGCGCGAACTTGTCCGGCACGCCGGCCACGCGATCGTCGAAGCGTGAGCCCACCGCGATCAGCAGATCGCAATCGTCCACGGCATAGTTGGCGAAGGCGGTGCCGTGCATGCCGAGCATGTGCAGCGACAGGGCATCGGTGGTGTCGAACGCGCCGATGCCCATCAGGGTGGTCACCACCGGAATGCCGAAGGCCTGGGCGAGGGCGCGCAGTTCGCTGGCGGAATCCGAGTTGATGACGCCGCCGCCGGCATAGATCAGCGGTTTCTCGCTCGCAGCCAGCAGCTCGAAGAAACGCGCGCACTTGTCGTCGGTGAGCTCGCTTTCGCGCAGGTCGCGCATGCGCTGGCGATAGCCGGGCACGGCCAGCACGCCTTCGCCGCGAAACGCGCCTTCCCAGTTCTGGACGTCCTTGGGCACGTCGATGACGACGGGGCCGGGGCGGCCCGAGCGGGCGATCTCGAAGGCGGTACGCACGGTGGCCTCGAGTTTGTCCGGGTCGGTGACGAAGAACACGTGCTTGGCGGCACTGCTCATGATGTTGGACACCGGCGCCTCCTGGAAGGCGTCGGTGCCCACGGCCGCGCGCGCGACCTGGCCGCAGATGAGCACGATCGGCACCGAGTCCGCCATGCAGTCGCGCACCGGCGTCACGCAGTTGGTCGCGCCCGGGCCGGAGGTGACCATGGCCACGCCGACCTTGCCGGAGGCGCGTGCATAGCCGGCCGCCATGAAGCCCGCGCCCTGTTCGTTGGCGGGCACGATCAGCGGCATGCGGTCGTGGTTGTCGGCGTTGTAGCGGAAGATCGCGTCGTAGGTCGGCAGAATCGCGCCGCCCGAGTAGCCGAAAATGGTGTCCACGCCTTCGTCGGCCAGTACCTGTACGATCACTTCCGCGCCCGAGAGGACGGTCCCGCTCAGCGGGTGTGGATCGGTCGAGGTATGGACGTACTGGGCTTGGCTCATGGGATCACCCAATTGGCAGCGTGGAAAACCGCGAATTATAGCGCACAAACAACCGTGCCCGGCCAGTCTACAAGCCGTCAGCACGGGCGCGCCGGTTGCTTCGCTTGTACATTGCGCGTATTTTGCGCGCTTTGCAGGCGCGCCCCACGCATAATTCAAAGGCATTGCAGCAATGCGACACGTCATATCCGTTCTGATGGCCAACGAAGCGGGCGCGCTCGTTCGCGTGGCCGGCATGTTCTCCCAGCGCGGCTTCAATATCGAGACGCTCAACGTCGGGCCGACCGAGGACCCTTCGGTGTCGCGGCTGACGCTGGTGACCGAGGGCACCGAACACATTGTCGAACAGATCAACCGCCAGCTGCTCAAGCTCGTCGACGTGATCGACGTGCTGGACATGACCGGCGACGAGCACGTCGAACGTGAGCTCGCGCTGGTCAAGGTGCGCCTGGCCGAGGGCCAACTCTCGCTGGAAGCGCTGGCCGACGGCTATGACGTCGACACCATCAGCGACGACGGCGAAGTGCGGACATTGAAGTTCGTCGGCGCCGGCGACGAACTAAACCGGTTCGTGGCGACGCTCGAGAACGCCGGGGTGCTCGTGGAGCTGGCGCGCAGCGGTGCGGTCACCATGACCCCGGGTGCCGCCGCCGGTCTTCATTACAGCGAATCGGATGCCGACCCGGCCTGATCACACACTCAATCGATGCGGCCGAGGCGTGCCGTGTCCAAAGCCATAAACCGCAGGAGAAAGACCTTGAGCATGAACGTGTACTACGACAAGGACGGCGATCTGTCCCTGATCCAGAGCAAGAAAGTGGCCATCATCGGCTACGGCTCGCAGGGCCACGCCCACGCCAACAACCTCAAGGACTCCGGCGTCGACGTCGTGGTAGGCCTGCGTGAAGGCTCGTCCTCGGCCAAGAAGGCCGAAGCGGCCGGGCTGGAGGTCGCGAGCATCGAAGACGCCACCGCCGGCGCCGATGTGGTCATGATCCTGACGCCGGACGAACTCCAGGTCGCGCTGTACAACGACAAGATCGAGCCGAACATCAAGCAGGGCGCAACGCTCGGCTTTGCCCACGGGTTCAATATCCATTTCGATCTGATCGAAGCGCGCAAGGATCTGGACGTAATCATGGTCGCGCCCAAGGGCCCGGGCCATCTCGTGCGTACCACCTATGAAAAGGGCGGCGGCGTGCCGAGCCTGATCGCGGTCGCACAGGATGCCTCCGGTCAGGCCAAGGACGTGGCCCTGGCCTATGCCGTGGCCAACGGCGGCGGCCGTGCCGGCGTCATCGAGACGACGTTCCGTGCCGAGACCGAAACCGATCTGTTCGGCGAGCAGGCCGTGCTGTGTGGCGGCACTATCGCACTGATCCAGGCGGGTTTCGAGACGCTGGTCGAAGCCGGCTACGAGCCCGAGATGGCCTATTTCGAGTGCCTGCACGAGGTCAAGCTGATCGTGGATCTGATCTACGAAGGCGGCATTGCCAACATGCGTTATTCGATCTCGAACACGGCCGAATACGGTGACATCACCCGCGGTCCGCGTCTGATCACCGACGAAACCAAGGCCGAGATGCGCAAGATTCTCGCCGAGATCCAGACCGGCAAGTTCGCGCGTGAGTTCATCGGCGAGCACCAGGCCGGTATGCCCACGCTCAAGGCGAGCCGTCGGCTGGCTGCCGAGCATCCGATCGAGCAGGTCGGCGACAAGCTGCGCGGCATGATGCCGTGGATCGCCAAGGACAAGATCGTCGACAAAACCCGCAATTAGGCGGATGCTGACGGTCTGATCCCTCGGATTCGCAGTCGCCAGGTATGCGGCGCAAGACGTTATTCCATGTCGTGCCGGAAGGGTGGGCGGTCCTGATCGGGCTGGCCGCGGCGGTTCTCATCGTGAACGCCGCGGTCAGCTGGGTCTGGGCACTGCCCCTGCTGGCTGCGTTGATCGTCGCAGCCCTGTATTTCCGTGACTCACCGCGCAACGTACCGGCCGAGCCGCTGGCGATCATCGCGCCCGTGGATGGACGCGTCGTTCATCGACGGGAATGCTACGACCCCTTCCTGGACCGGGAGGCGATCAAGATCTCGCTGCAGGTGCATCTGCTGGGCGCGTATCTGATCCGTTCGCCGGTCGAGGGCACCGTGCTCGAACTCACCGGCGAGGCGATCGATGCGCTCGACGGGGTCGCTTCGCGTATTCGCACCGACGAGGGGGACGACGTGATCATGGTCATCCGTCACGGCAGCCTGTTCGGCGCCCGCCCCTGTCGAAGCGAGTTCGGCGAGCGCGTGGGCCAGGGCCGCTGTTGCGGTCAGCGACGGCTGGCTCGCCGGGTCGATCTGTATCTGCCGGTGAATTCCCGGGTCGAGGTCGAACTGGGCGATCATGTCTCGGCCGGCGCCTGTGTGCTTGCCAAGCTCGTACACAAGAAGGCCGATCCGCCGCGGCAATCGGACGGCGGTTCGCCGAAGCTGGCGGCATCCGCGTAGTATGCAACGCGCGGACTGCGGTCCGTGCGATCGACGGATCGCGACAAAGGGCGACGGGTGGTTGCGGCGCGCAAGCGCTGCCCGCAGCGGTCGGACGCCCTCCGGTTTTACCAGAGTAACGTCATGAGCGAGCAAAATTCCGCGGCAACGAGCCGCCGTCGGCGCGGTATCTACCTGCTGCCCAATCTGTTTACCACCGGCACCCTGTTCGCGGGTTTCTACGCAATCATCGCGGCGACCCAGGGGCGCTTCGTGGTGGCGGCGGTGGCGATTTTCGTTGCCATGCTCACCGATATGCTCGATGGGCGCGTGGCGCGCCTGACCAATACCGAAAGCGATTTCGGTATCCAGTACGACAGTCTGGCCGATCTGGTCGCGTTCGGTCTGGCCTCCGGGCTGATCGCTTATCTCTACAGTCTCGACAGCCTGGCCTATTACAGCAACGTCGCGGGCAAGCTCGGCTGGCTGGCGGCCTTTTTCTATACTGCGGCGGCTGCGCTGCGGCTGGCACGATTCAATATCACTCGCGGCGGTGCGGTCGAGAAGAAGGTCTTTCTCGGGCTGCCCAGCCCGGCCGCAGCCGGGCTATTGGTCGGCTTTGTCTGGGTAAGCGCGGATTTCGATGTCAGCGGCGCCCAGCTGGTGGTCCCCGTATTCCTGCTGACGGTGGCCGCCGGGCTGCTCATGGTCAGCAATGTCCGCTACCACAGCTTCAAGGATCTGAACTTCGGCGAGCGGGTACCGTTTCGCTATATTCTGTTCATGCTGGTCGTATTCGTGCTGATCATTCTCGATCCGCCGCGGATACTGTTTCTCGGCTTTTTCGTCTATGCCGCGTCGGGGCCGATACTCGCGTTGCGGCGCTGGCGTCGTCGGCACGCTTCGCGAGGCTGAGCCAGGCGATCGACGGCTGCCAATCACGGCCCGAGCGGTTAGGCTAGCGTCATGAGTACAGCACAACGACGTCGGATGCTCGATGCGCTGGGACTGGTGGCATGGCGACCGCGCGCCGATGGCCCGCTCGCGGGTGGGCGCCGGCCGGGCCCGGCGCACCCCTCGGCATCCGACCGCGGTGCCGGGCCCCTCGAACAGGCCGACGGGCCCGAGCGATCGGCGGCTCCGTCGCAACCGGCGGCCCATCCCGTGCAGCACTCGGCTGCAGCGGCTGTCGAGGCCGGGGCGGCCCCCGGCACTGCATCTGCGGAACCGGACATCGGCTCAGATCGCCCCGCACCGCAGACCGTCGATATCGACCCGGTCCGTACCGACCACGACGACAAGACCGGGGCCGCATCCGCGGCGCCGGCCGGTGCGCCGCTCGCCGACATGGATTGGGACGCCCTGGAGGCATGGCTCGGCGAACAGGATCATCGCGGCGCGCAGCGCCCGGTATTCGGGGTCGGCGCCCGCGATGCGGATGTGCTGATCGTCGGTGAAGCGCCGGGCGCCAACGAGGATGCACAGGGGGTGCCGTTCGTAGGCCGCGCCGGGCAGCTGCTCGACCGTATGCTTGCGGCGATCGGCTGTTCACGCCAGCACAACGTGTATATCACCAACATCTGCAAGTTCCGGCCGCCCAACAACCGTGACCCGAATGCCGATGAGGTCGCCGCCGACTGGCCGGTGCTGGAGCGTCAGATCGAGCTGATGGACCCGATGCTGGTTGTTGCGGTGGGGCGCGTAGCGGCCCAGACGCTGTTGGATACTCAGGAAGCGCTGGGCAAGATGCGGGGCCGGATGCACCGCTATCCCCGCCGCGAGCTCGATGTGCTGGTGACCTATCACCCGGCCTATCTGCTGCGCAGCCCGCAGCAGAAAGCCAGGGCCTGGGAGGATCTCAAGCGGATCGCGCATCGCATCGCGCAGGGACGCGCGGCCCCATGAGCGCTGAGGTCGACCAGCTCATTCGTGTACGGGGCATGCGCGCGCGGGATGTGCCGGCCGTGCTGGCCATCGAGCAGGTGTCCTACGGCTATCCGTGGAGCGAACGGATCTTCCGGGATTGTCTGCGGGTGGGTTATCGGGGCTGGGTGGCCACCGATCTGAACGAGGCGGTGGTGGGCTATGGGCTTTTATCGGTCGCCGTTGGCGAAGCCCATGTACTGAATCTGTGCGTGGCTCCGGACTGGCGCGGTCGCGGCATTGCCGCGCTGGTGCTCGAGGCGATGATTACCCAGGCCGTCGCCGAACGTGCCGAGACCGTATTGCTCGAAGTGCGGCCGTCCAATCGGTCCGCCCGCCGGCTGTACAAGCGCCGCGGCTTCAAACGCATCGCCACTCGCCCTGGATATTATCCGGCCGCCGATGGGCGCGAGGATGCCTTGTTGCTCGCGCTCGAGCTCGATATCTAACACGGACACCTTCTGCCATGGCGATCACCTCCGCGCGCGGCGCGCAGTTCAGCTGGGCGCTCTACGACTGGGCCAACTCGGCATTCGCCACCACGGTTGTTGCCGGTTTCTTCCCGATCTTCTTCAAGACTTACTGGAGTGCGGGCCATCCGGCAGAGACGAGTACGCTCCAGCTGGGCCTCGGCAGCGCACTGGCAAGCCTGGTCGTGCTCATGCTCGCACCGCTGGCCGGCGCGATCGCCGATCGCAGCCGGCGCAAGAAGCTCGGCCTGGCGCTGGCCACCGGCCTGTCCGTGGCGGCCACCGCCGGGCTGTTCTTCGTCGGCCAGGGCGCCTGGCTGGCCGCGCTGACGTTGTTCGTGGTCGCCTCGATCGGTTTTTTCCTGGCGATGGTGTTCTACGACAGTCTCATCGTGGATGTGTGCAGCGCGAGCGAATACGATCGGGTGTCGGCGTTGGGCTACGGCCTGGGTTATCTCGGCGGTGGGCTGCTGCTGGCGGTCAACGTGGCGATGACGCTCGCACCCGACTGGTTTGGCCTGGCTGACCGGGCCGAGGCCGTGCGCTGGGCGTTTGCCAGTGTGGCGCTCTGGTGGGCGGTGTTTTCGCTGCCGCTGTTCCTGTTCGTCGACGAGTCCCGCAACGCCGAGACGCCGGGGGCGCGCGAGGCACTGCGGGCCGGCCTGTCCGAACTCCGGGCCACCGCGCGGCGCATTCTCGGCGAACGCGCGGTGTGGATGTTTCTGCTGGCTTACTGGCTGTATATCGACGGCGTGCACACGATCATCCGCATGGCGGTCGACTTCGGGCTGAACCTGGGTTTCGGCCAGGAGAGTCTGATCACGGCGTTGCTGATGGTGCAGTTCATCGGTTTTCCCGCCGCAGTCGGCTTTGGCTGGCTGGCCCAGCGCTGGGATACGAAGAAGGCGATATATCTAGGCCTGGCCGTGTATGCCGGGATCACGGCGTGGGGCTACTTCCTGGCCGAGGTCTGGCAGTTCTATGTCATGGCTGGCGTGATCGGTCTGGTCCAGGGCGGGGTGCAATCGCTGTCGCGCTCCTACTTCGCCCGCCTGATACCGGACGGCAAAGCCGGCGAGTATTTCGGCATTTACAACATGATGGGCAAATTCGCCGCCGTCATCGGCCCGCTGCTGGTTGGCCTGACCGCGGCGCTCACCGGCAGTGCGCGCCTGTCGATTCTGTCGGTGCTGATTCTGTTCGTGGCCGGCGGCTGGCTGCTTACCCGGGTCGACGTTCGCGAGGCCCCGAGCGCCGGCTGATCGGCGGCCTCGAAAGACCGATGCCGTGACGCTGGGCGTTCGGATCGAACGTGCCGCCGCGCGCGTGGAACACGGGCCGCGGATTGGGCCGAACCCGTATCCGATCGAGACGCCGGAAGGCAAGCGTCCGGCGTCATGGCGTCCGATCTCGGTCTCCGATTCGCCGCGGTGCGGGCGTCTATCGGAGCCCGCTTCGAATCGCGTGGGTCCGTTGTGACACGATCGCTCCCTGTATTTGCCCAAGCGTTTGGTACGGGCCGGCCGGCGACACCCCGCTCGTCCGCTATGGGGCGTCGATCACCTGCGGCGCCCCTGCTCGATCGGCCGGATGTGCGTATGGCGCCGGTAAAACGGGCTGGCCAGACGTTCGCGCGCTCGTCTACCGCGTGCAGCCTGTCCTGTCTATGTCGAATCGAGCGAACCGTCGTCGGCCACGGGTCGTATACAGCGGTTCGCTTCACGCCGGATCGGCGGTCGCGCGTTTCTGTGATCCGGCCCGGGCCTGCCGTTCATGCATGGCCCGAAGACGATAGTAAATGGCCGGAAACCGAAAGACGCAGGTGCACCTTTACCCCACACTGAGCCATGCCGTAGTGCCGGCACACAACGGCACCCCGGCCATCGGCCCGGGCGGGAACGGGGCCCGCGGCACCTGTACATCATCGGCCAGCATTCATGACACGGGGTGGGGAGATCATGACGATGCGAGTAGAACGTGCAAGAGGCGTATCCGGCGCAGCGTGCGCGATTGTCGTTGCATTGGCGCTGGGTGCCTGTAGCGACGACAAGGACGCTCAGCTGGGCAGTGCGCCCGCCCCGGATTCGACCCGAACCGCGGTGGTGCAGACCGCCGATGGCCCCGTGCAGGGGCGTATCGCTTCGGGTGTCAGCCAGTTCCTCGGCATTCCCTTTGCCGCGTCGCCGGTGGGTGATCTGCGCTGGCGGCCCCCGCAGCCTCCCCAACCCTGGACCGAGACGCGTTCGACCCTCGCCTACGGCGATACCTGCGCACAGACCAACACGCTCGGGGTATTCGCTTCGCCGAGCGCGAGCGAGGACTGCCTGTTCGTCAACGTGTTCGCACCGCGGGCCATCAAGGCGGACGCCCGTCTGCCGGTGATGGTCTGGATCTACGGTGGCGCGCTGTTCGACGGCGAGAGCGACGACTATGACGGCAGCAAGCTGGTCGCCCGTGGAGACGTGGTGGTCGTGACCTTCAACTACCGGCTGAACGTGTTCGGATTTCTGTCGCATCCGGCGCTCGACGACGAAGGTCATGCGTTCAGCAATTACGGTTTCATGGACCAGCAGTTCGCGTTCGAGTGGGTACGGGACAACATCGCGGCCTTTGGTGGCGATCCGGGCAACGTCACGATATTCGGTGAGTCCGCCGGCGGGCGCAGCATTCTTGCGCACCTGGTATCACCCACCGCGGCCGGACTGTTCCAACGCGCGATCATTGAAAGCGGCGCCGGGTTGCCGACCACCGATCTGGCCAGCGCCGAAACGGAGGGCGTGAGCTTTGCCGAACAGGTGGGTTGCCAGAGCGATGACGCAGAGCAGACCACACAGTGTCTGCGCGCGCTGTCTGTCGAAGAGATCCAGTCGATGGCGCCGCGATTCCAGAGCCGTCAGATTCTGCCGCTCGACGGCACGATTCTGACCCAGACACTCGATCAGGCGCTGGCTTCCGGTGAGTTCAACCAGGTGCCGATCATCTCGGGTACCAACAAGGATGAGAACACGCTGTTCATCGGCCTGAACGAACTCAACAGCGGTCGTGCGCTGACCGACGACGAGTACACCGGGCAGATTCAGAGCCGTTACGGCGACGACGCGGGCGAGGTGCTCGCCGCCTACCCATTGACGGCCTACGACTCGGCGGGCGCGGCGTCGTCGGCGCTGACCACCGACAGCGGCTATGTCTGCCCGGCGCTGGACGAAGACCGCCGGTTTTCGCAGTACGTGCCGGTTTATGCCTACGAGTTCACCGACCGCACCGCGCCCGCCTATGCTCCGCCTGTGTCGTTCGACTACGGCGCCTACCACACCAGCGAGATCCAGTACCTGTTTCCACTCTATGCTGGCGGACAGGGCACGCCTCACGAACTCAGCGACGCCCAGAGCGCGCTCTCGGACGACATGGTCAGCTACTGGACTCGGTTTGCGGCCGTGTCCGACCCCAACGCCGAGGGCACGCCGGACTGGCCTGCCTATGCCACGGATCGCCCTCGGTATCAGTCGCTGGAACTGCCCGAACCGGTGACACGCGATGTCGCGGACCTTGCCGCAGCGCATCACTGTGACCTGTGGGACGCATTGGCCGGGCGCTAGCGCGGGCCGGCTACGGCTGCGCGCTGTGTCGGTCGATGCACGAACCGTATTTCGATGGCTGCCGTCCCTGTTCGGTGTCGGCAGCACGGATGTTCATAAAAAAACGGGAGTCGTCATGAAAACAACAGACATCGGGCGTGCGGTCTCACCCTGGCTGACGGCGGCACTGTGTGCCGGTCTGCTCATGGGCTGTAGTGACGACGGATCGGTCGATATTGCCGGTTCGACTGACAGCGGCGACGGCACCGCGCGCACGGCGATCGTCGATACGTCGGCCGGGCCGGTACAGGGCAGGGTCGAAAACGAGGTCGAACAGTTTCTCGGCATTCCCTATGCCGCGCCGCCGGTCGGCGACCTGCGCTGGCGCCCGCCCGAAAGCGTGCAGCCCTGGACCGAGACGCGCGAGGCGGTGGCTTTCGGCAATACCTGTGCCCAGACACTCACGCTCGGCGTCTTTGCCGCACCCAGCCAGAACGAGGACTGTCTGTTCCTGAACGTGTTCGCGCCTGGGTCGCGTACCGACGATGCGGCGCTGCCGGTCATCATATGGATGCACGGCGGCGCCATTCTGGCAGGGGGCAGCAACGACTATGACGGCTCCCAGCTGGCGCGCGATGGCGATGTGATCGTGGTCACGATCAACAACCGGATGAACGTATTCGGGTTCCTTTCCCTGCCGGCTCTGGACGACGAGGGGCACTCATTCGGCAACTACGGGTTCATGGACCAGCAGTTCGCGTTCGAGTGGGTACAGGCCAATATCGCCGCGTTCGGCGGCGATCCGGACAACGTCACGATTTCCGGCGAGTCCGCCGGCGGCAAGAGCGTATGGGTGCATCTGGCGTCGCCGACCGCAGCCGGGTTGTTCGACCGCGCGATCATCGAAAGCGGCGCGGGCCCGGCCACGGTGGACCAGGCCACGGCCCAGGCCGACGGGCTGGCACTGGCCGAGGCCACCGGCTGCGATAGCGAGGACGCCGGGCAGACCGTGGCCTGTCTGCGCGCGCTGTCGGTGGCCGAGATTCAGGCGGCCGGCTCTTTCGGCGGCAACCCCGTGATCGATGGCACGCTCATCACGCAGCCGCTGCTCGCCGCCTTTCAATCCGGCGACTTCAACCAGGTCCCGGTCATCGGTGGGGCAACGCGTGACGAGAACCGTTTCTTCGTCGCGGTCAACGAAACCAGCAGCGGCCAGGTCGTGACCGCCGAGCAGTACGACAGCCAGATCGCAGCCGGCTACGGCGAGCGCGCCCAGGACGTGCGCGATGCCTATCCGCTGGCTGCCTACGATTCGCCGAGCCTGGCGCTATCGGCGGTACAGACCGACTCCGGCATCGTCTGCCCGGGGCTGGCGCTCGACCAGGCCATGGCCGAGTACGTGCCGGTCTATATTTTCGAGTTCGCCGATCGCACCGCGCCGGTCTATGCGCCGCCGGTGTCCTTCGACTTCGGCGCCTATCACACCGGCGAGATACAGTATCTGTTTCCCCTGTTCCGCGGGGCGACCGGCACGGCTAAACCGCTCGACGATGCCCAGGCAGCGCTTTCGGCCGATATGGTCAGCTACTGGACCACGTTCGCTGCGGCCGGCGACCCGAATGCGTCATCCACGCCCGAATGGCCGGCTTATAGCGACGATTCGCGGCAATACCTGTCCCTGGAGCTGCCCGAGCCGGTGACGAAAGACATCTCGGCGCTGTCCGACGATCATCACTGTGATCTGTGGGCGTCCTTGAACGGCTGAATGAACGAGGCCGGGTATTGGTCCGGTGTGCGGCGCGCCGGGTGTGGCTCACCCCGGCTCGCCGCGGCATGATTGACGCGCCGTGCATCGGCTCTGGGGTCGATGCTGTAGCCGGTACTGGCGGGGCGTGATGCCGGTCGCGCGCCGGAACAGATCGGTGAAATAACTCTGGCTGCCGCAGCCCACGGCCAGCGCCACATCGGAGATGGCGGTTGACCCGCTGCTGAGCAGCGTACGGGCACGCTCCAGACGCAGTCGAAGCACGTATTGATGCGGCGACTCACCGAAGCTCGCCCGAAACAGGCGGCTGAAATGCCGCGGGCTGAGCTGAGCGACCCGGGCCAGTTCCACGGTGCTGAGCCCGCGCTCCAGATGGTCGTGGATGTACTCGCGAACCCGGGTGCGCTGCAGTGCAGACAGGACAGGCGCGCGGGTATCGGGTTCGTGGCGTATCCCGTAACGGCCCATGACATAACTGGCCAGGGCCAGCGACAGATATTCGGAATAGAGCCGCCCGATCGGACGCCGGCGTCTAACGTCGCTCTCCATGGCCCGCACCAGTCGCGCCAGGCCCGGGTCGCGTATGTCGTGCTGCGGTTGGATATCGTCGGTGGTCGGCGAATCCCGTTCCTGGGCCAGTTGCTGTAGAAGCGGCCCGCCGATCTCGACCAGCAGCATGCGAAAGTCACCGGTGGGCCGGATGTCGGCGAGCTCGCAGCCCGCGGGATAGATGAAGATGCTGCCCCGACCGAGATCGAATCGACGCAACGACAGACCGGTGCGATACGCGGTGCTGAAGCGTCCGTCGACGATCAGCGAGATATGCATGCGCGGCCATTGGGCATGCGCGACCGTAGGCATCGGCGCGTAGCTACGCGCGTCCTCGAGTCGAAAGGCGTCGGCGTCGGGTAATTTCGTCCGATCGGCGCTGAGCGCATCGTCGCCCCAGGGCCAGTCCACCAAGCGCTGCTCGTTCAGGATACTCAGACGATCCATGACCGCGTTCTCCCTGGCAGTACGCGATCGATCCTACGAAGGCGATTGGCCGCTGGCGAGCGCGAATCGCGCGCAAGCTAGTTGCCCGTGATAATCATGATGTCGCTGCCCGGTTGTTGCGAGCGGCGGCAGCGTGCCGCTCGCCCCCGTGTTCACAGGCTTACGGTTCCCGCCACGTCGTGCCCGGACGGACGTGGCGGCGGCCGGCGATCAGAGCGATCTCCAGCCGGTTCATGGTCGCATGGCATGCGTGCGTGGCGCCCTGCGTTGGTCGCGCACGAGGGTTCGTCAAAGCGCTGCCGCTGGCCGGGCCATGCCCGTGCGCCGACCCGCCACCACGAACCGTTCAGGCTCAGTCCTGGTCGATCGGCGCCTTCATCCAGGCCTTGACCGCATCCGGCAGTTCGCGGGGCTGCGGGTCGTAGCCCTGGCTCAGCAACCAGTCGCGTACGGCCAGGCCGGTGCCGCCCGGCCAGTATTCGGCTTCGGCCTTGTCCACATGGAAATAGTCGGCCAATTCCGCGTCAAGCGTGATCGTGCCTTCGGCAACCAGATGATAGGCCAGCAGCAGCTGGTTCTTGCGGGCGAAGCCGTAGGCGCCCACGAATTCGGTCACCCGCGCGCGCAGGCCCAGTTCTTCAGCAACCTCCCGCACCACACCGAACTCCGGTGTCTCGCGCGGCTCGAGGAAACCGGTGACCAGACCGTACATCCCCTCCGGCCAGAGTGCGTTGCGGGCAAAAACCAGCTTGCCCTCGTGTTCGACGATACCCGCGACCACGGGAATGGGGTTGTCCCAGAACACGAACCCGCAGCTTGTATCCGAACACAGGGGGCGCTCGATGCCGCCGATTTCGCGATGTACGAGCAGGCTGGTACAGACAGGGCAGAACTGGCGGTTATCGCGCATGAGGCATTTGCTCCGATGAACGGTGGCCGGCCGGCGGCCGGCGTCGGGGACGAAACCTGCGTGCGGCCTTGACGAAAGCCCGGCAAGCGGCGTCCGAGGTGCCCGCGAGGGATTGATAGCGTAACCGGATATAGGTGTCGGCGAGTTCGCCCAGCTGTGCAGCCAGGTCCGGGCGCGCGGCGCCCACACGCTGGGCATAAGCGCTCGGGCCCTCGCTCGGTCGGCGAGGATAGCCGATCCTGGCCAGTCGGGCGCCGATACGATGCCAGGCGCGAACCGTCGGATCGGGGTGGGCACGCCTGCGCATGCGCCAGGCGAGCCAGGCCGACACCAGCGCCAGCAATCCCAGCGTACCGGCCGTCAATGCGAGCAGCGCTCGTGTCCAGCCCTTGAGTCCAAGCGCGTTCAGCAGCTGCTGCTGAAGCTGCGGGCCGTAGGCCAGAAACCAGCGGTTCCAGCCGGCATCGACCGCGTCCCACATCATGCGGGCCTGGTACCAGACCCCGTCGTTGCCGCGCGCCATATAGGGCAGTCGACTGTTGTCGATCACCGATCCCGACAGCCCGGACTCGATACGATCCGGCGCCACCGCAGCGGTCGGATCCACCCGGACCCAGCCCCGGTCGGCAAACCAGACCTCGGCCCAGGCATGGGCATCGGCCTGGCGCACGATCCAGTAGTCGCCCATCGTCGAAGCCTCTCCGCCGAGATAGCCGGTGACCACCCGCGCCGGAATGCCCGCAGCACGCATCAGGAAGGTGAACGCGCCGGCAAAGTGCTCACAGAAACCTTCGCGCGTATCGAACAGGAATTCATCGATGCCGTTGTCCGGGCCTGTGCGCTGCGGCGACAGCGTATAGACGAACGGCTGCTGTCGAAACATGCCAAGCGCCGCCTCGACGGTGGCCGCAGGCGACAGCCCCTGGCCGGCCCAGCCATCGGCCAGCGCCCGTGCACGCGGATTGCCGGCCGAAGGCAACAGCAGGGCTCGCCGTCGGCTGGTCGGCGCGAGTTGGGCGTCCAGCCGGCCGCCGACGACCGAGGTTGCAATATATCGTGTGCGCTGGTCGACGGTGTCCTGTGCATGCAGCGTCGCCCCGGCCCCGCGTGTTGCCGGGCGGTCGATGGACAGGGGTGTGTCCAGCGCGATCAGCCAATCGTGGCGTGTCGCCTCCAGGGTGATATCGACACGCCAGCGCTGGCTGTCGGAGGCCGGGTCGATCCGGGCGTCCGGCAGGCGGCGATTGGCCTGATTGATCTCCCAGCTCCGGCCGTTGAAATCCCAGAGCACCGGGCCGCGCCAGTAGCGCTGGCCGGGTGGCGGCGGTGGGCCGTCGAAGCGTGCACGCAGGGCCACACCTGGCGATAGCGCAAGTTCGGAAATACTGCCCGGGGCCATGCTCTCCGACAACCCGCTGGTCTGGCGGGCACCGGCGTCCGACGGCAGGCCCCAGATCGGGCCCGGTATACGAGGAAACAGCACGAACAACAGCGCGGCCAGCGGCAGCGCCTGGATGAGCAGCCGCCCGGCGTCGGTCAGCGCACTGTGTATGCTTGCCCGGCTGCCGATATCCACGAATGCGGCCATGATCGCCCAGGTACCGATGATCAGGTACAGCGCCATGCCCAGGCTTTGTGAAAAAAGGAACTGGGTGACCAGCAGGAAACACAGCAGCGACAGGAACACCATGGCGTCGCGATGACTGCGGACTTCACACAGCTTCAGGCTGAGCATAATCAGCAATAACGACACGCCGGCTTCCTGGCCGTTGACGCGCCCGAAGCCCACGAACACGATGGCAAAAGCGCTGGCCGCGAGCAGAAAGCGCAGCACTCGCCCCGGTGCAGGCCACGCGCGGGCCGCGGCCAGGCTCTGCCAGGCGATCAGCGGTAGGGCGATCGCGAGCACCCAGCCCGGCAGATGAAACAGGTGTGGTGCGGCCACCAGCACCAGACAGCCGGTCAGTCGCAGCCGCTGGATGCTGCTGGGCGGCTGATAGGCCGCCCGTTGCCGGCGAGTCCGGCGTCGACGCTGGCCGAGCGCGATCATGCCAGCGCCAGTGTGTGCAAGCAGCTACGCAGATGCGCTGGCCCGTGGCCGGGCTCGATACGCGTCCCCGGCAGAGCCAGCCCGTAGTCCAGCCCCTGGCGCTCGGCCCGCGTAACCCACAGGGTCAGCTGCGACAGTCGCGCTTCATGATCGAGCCAGCTCAGATGTTCATAGTCCAGCCACAGCCGGCGCCGACCTTCGGATTCGTATTCGCGCACGAGCGTGTCGTCGCTGCGCGCGCTCGCCTTCCAGTCGATATCCCGGGGCGAGTCGCCGCGGCGATAGCCACGCTGGCCGATCACCTCGCCACGGCCCAGGCAAGCGACGGCCGCTGGATCGCTGTCGGTTGCCGAGGGCTCGGGCAGACGATCGCGGCCGGCCGGGCGAGGGTAGACCAGCAGCTGTGCCTGCGGTGTCAGCCAGCTCCAGCTGCGAAACAAACCGATCGGATAGATGCTTTCCAGCCGGAGGCGTGGACAGGGCATCGACCCGCGCCGGGCGGCCCCGGCATCGACCTGAACACGCGCGCTCGCCCGTGGCCCCAGGTCGACCGGCGTGCCGGCGCGGCTCCGATCGGCGCTGACCTGTACCGCGCGTCGCGAGCGGGTTGCCTGGTGTGCCAGCGTGATATCGAACACGGCCGGCGTACCCGCGAACACGGGCTCGGCGTCGACCGCGCGCAACTCCAGGCCCAGCAGGTTTCGATGCGCATGGTGCATCGATACCAGTGCGATCGAGGCCAGCCAGAACGTCAGTGCAAAAGCCAGGCTGTTGCTGTAATTGGTTGCGCCCAACAGCATGACCACCAGCAGGCCCGCGAACAGCACGCCGCTGCGGGTCGGCAGGATATACAGCCGGCGTCGCGAGATGGCCAGCGGCGGTACGGCCGCCGGCGTGCGACGGCGGATGAAACGTTGCTGCGCCTGGCGCAGCCGATAGGCCAGCGCCACGGACTCAATCGACGCCGACGTGCTCGAGCAGCAGGGCAGAGCCCGGCGCCTTGTCGCCGTCACGACGATGCAGGCGATGATCGGCCACCGCCGGCAGCACGGCCTGGATATCCTCGGGGAGCACGAAATCACGCCCATCGAGCATGGCCCAGGCCTGGGCGGCACGACGCAAGGCCAGTCCGGCACGCGGGGATAGCCCCTGTTCGAACAGGCCGGGACGCCGCGAGTAGTGCATCAGCCGCAGCAGGTAGTCGATGACTGCCTCACGCGTGGCGATATGGGTGGTCGAGCGCTGCCAGGCGAGCAGATCGGAGGGGGTGGCGATCGGCGTCAGCGGCTGGTCGCGCTGACTGCCCTCGGCCAGCAGACGACGCTCGGCCTCGGCGGGCGGATAGCCCATGCCGATACGCATGACAAAGCGATCGAGCTGCGAGTCGGGCAATGCGAAGGTGCCGCTGTGGTCGACCGGGTTCTGAGTGGCGATCACGTTAAACGGCGGCGCCAGCCGTCGGGTATGGCCATCGACGGTCACCTGGCGCTCGGACATGGCTTCCAGCAGCGCGCTCTGGGTGCGCGGACTCGCGCGATTGACTTCGTCGGCAAGAACCAGCTCGGCAAAGATCGGCCCGCGGTTGAATACGAAATTTGCCGTGTTTCGGTCGAACACGGACACGCCGAGGATATCGCTGGGCATCAGATCGCTGGTGAACTGAATACGCGAAAACGTCAGGCCGAACACCTGGGCCACGGCATGCGCCATCGTGGTCTTGCCGACGCCCGGTACATCCTCTATCAGCAGATGGCCGTCGGCGAGCAGGCAGGTCAGCGCCAGGCGCAACTCGTGACTCTTGCCGAGCACACGCGTGGCCAGGGCGGTCTGGACCGCGGTGAGGCGGGCGGCGGTCGGGCCAGCACCGGTCTGTTCATGGACCGATCCGCTTGGCGATATCGTCGTCATCGCGGCAACGTTCGAACATAAGGGAAACGATACGTTCGAGCCTACCGGAGCCGTTGCCTATTGGCACGCTCGGCAGCCCGCGAGGCGCGCCGGCAACCAGCCGCCCGCGAACGGCGGCCCCGGCTCACGGCGTGTCGATGCCGGGATCCGAGGATCCGCGCAGGCCCGGAAAGCGCGCCTGATGACGCGCTATCCCGCAAGCCGCGTCTGCCGGCGCAGCAATCCTGCGAATAAGTGCGGTATTCGCTCGCGACGGGCCGCGCCATCAGGCTGGCGGCCGCAAGGGCTTACGAGCGGTCGTTTCGCTCGATTCGCTCCGCGGTTTCGTCGCTGGGGGCGGTGCCGTCGGTACGGCGGTAGTCGCCCTCGATGACGGAATCGGAACGGCCGCGCGCAGCGCCACGGCCGGCATAGCGACCGCCGGCCATCCCGCCGGGCGTCATCACCACCACCTTGGATACCAGGCCGCGCGCCAGCCGCTCGCGCAGGCCCGGGATCAGCAGCACGAAGCCGCATATATCGGTGATGAAACCCGGCGTGAGCAGCATGAAGCCTGCGAACAGCAATGCGGCGCCGTCGAGCAGGGGCAGCGTCGGCACTTCACCGCGGGCCTGGGATTCGCGGATCCGCGCCAGCACGGTCAGGCCCTGCCGGCGCACCAGCTGACTGCCCACGAACGCGGTGATGATGACCAGCGCGATCGTGGGAAGGAAACCGATCACACCGCCGATCTTGATGAGCAGCATGAGCTCGACGATCGGCAGGACAATGAATAGCAGCAACAGTCTGATAGCCATGGAGGTCTCCCGGCGCGGATAGTGGCTACAGCGCAGCGATACGCTGGCGCTGTTCGGTCAGTTCGCCCAGTTCGCGTTCGACATCGGCCTGCTGTTCGCGCGCCTTGGCGACGACCTCGGCCGGTGCCTTGGCGACGAACGAATCGCTGGACAGCCGGCCGCGAATCCCGTTGAGATCCTTCTCCAGCTTGGCCAGCCGCTTGTCCAGGCGGGCCAGTTCGGCCTCCTGATCGATCAGGCCGGCCAGCGGCACGAGCAACTGCATATGGCCGACCAGCGCGGTTGCCGACTCGGGCGCATCCTCGGCCTGAATCTCGTCGATGGATTCCACGCCGGCCAGAAAGTCGATGGCCGAGCGGTGGCGCGTCAGGCGTTCGCGGTCGGTGGCCTGGGCCCGTGCGACGCAGACCGGAATCTTCTGCTTGGGCGCAATATCCATTTCGCCGCGAATGGTCCGCAGCCCGGCGATGACGGCCTGGAGCCATTCGATCTCGGCCTCGGCGTCGAGGTCGAGCCGTGCCGGATCAGTCCGCGGGAATGGCTGGACCGAAATGCTCTCGCCGTCGGCGGCCAGGGCTCGGCCGAGCGCGAGCGGGGCCACGCGCTGCCATATCTCTTCGGTGATGAACGGCATCAGCGGATGGGCCAGACGCAGTGTCGCCTCCAGCACCTGCACGAGGGTACGCCGCGTGCCGGCCCGTTCGGCATCGCTGGCTGGCGCATTGAGAACGGGTTTGACCAGTTCCAGATACCAGTCGCAGAAGGCATGCCAGATGAAATCGTGGATCGCCTTGGCCGCCAGATCGAAGCGATAGGCGTCGAACTGGCGCGCCACCTCGGCTTCGGTCGCCTGCAGACGCGAGACGATCCAGCGATCGGCGGCCGAGAGCGCCACTGCCTGGTCGTCGGCGGGAGTGAAATCCTCACCGACCTGCATCAGCACGAAACGCGCCGCATTCCACAACTTGTTGCAGAAGTTGCGATAGCCCTCGACACGGCCCAGATCGAAGCGGATATCGCGCCCGGGCGAGGCGAGGGCGGCGAAGGTAAAGCGCACGGCGTCGGTGCCGTAGGCGGCGATGCCGTCGGGGAACGCGCGACGCGTGGCTTTCTCGATCGCCTTGGCCTTCTGGGGCTGCATCAGGCCGCCGGTGCGCTTGGCGACCAGCGATTCGAGGTCGATGCCATCGATCAGATCGATCGGGTCCAGCACGTTGCCCTTGGACTTGGACATCTTCGCGCCTTCGTTGTCACGCACCAGGCCGTGGACGTAGACCTCGTGGAACGGCACGTCGTCCATGAACTCCAGGCCGAACATGATCATCCGGGCGACCCAGAAGAAGATGATATCGAAGCCGGTCACCAGCACGCTGGTCGGATAGAACCGCGCCAGCGCCGGCGTCTCGTCGGGCCAGCCGAGCGTCGAAAACGGCCACAGCGCCGATGAAAACCAGGTGTCCAGAACGTCTTCGTCCTGGGTCAGTATGATGTCGTCGCCAAGACCATGAGCGGTGCGCACGTCGGCCTCGGAGTTGCCGACATAGACGTTGCCGGCCTCGTCGTACCAGGCCGGAATACGATGCCCCCACCATAGCTGGCGCGAGATGCACCAGTCCTGGATGTTGCGCATCCATTCGTAATACGTCTTGTCCCAGTTGCCCGGCACGAACCGGATGTCGCCGTTTTCGACTGCCTCGATCGCGGGCTGGGCCAGGGTCTTGGCATCGACAAACCACTGATTGGTCAGCATCGGTTCGATGACGTCGCCGGAGCGATCGCCATAGGGCTGCATGAGGGTCTTGTCCTCGACCTTGATCATCAGCCCTTCGGCGTCGATGGCCGAAACGATCCGTTCGCGGGCGGTATAGCGGTCCAGGCCGCGGTATTCGTCCGGTACCAGATTGAGCGCATCGATATCGCTGGCTTCGGGCATATGCCCGGAGGCCACGATCTCGGCGGCCCGGGCGGCCGCCTGGACATAGGCCAGGCCGTCGTCGCGCATGGACGCGGTGCTGTCCATCAGCCGGTACATCGGGATGGCATTGCGGCGGGCCACTTCGTAGTCGTTGAAGTCGTGCGCGCCGGTGATCTTGACCGCGCCGGAGCCGAATTCCGGATCGGGGTATTCATCGGTAATGATCGGTATACGCCGGCGCTGGGCGACCGGGCCGACCGGGATCTCGCAGAGCTTGCCGACGATCGGCGCGTAGCGTTCATCTTCCGGGTGGACGGCAATCGCACCGTCGCCGAGCATGGTTTCGGGGCGGGTCGTGGCGATCGAGATATAGTCGCGTGTCTCGCGATGGGTAATCTGTCCGTCGGCGTCCTTTTCGATGTATTCGTAGGTTTCGCCGTCGGCCAGCGGATACTTGAAGTGCCATATGTGACCGGCGACCTCGCGATTCTCGACTTCGAGATCGGAGATGGCGGTATCCAGGACCGGGTCCCAGTTCACCAGACGCTGGCCGCGATAGATTAGACCCTTGGCATGCAGGGCGACGAATACATCGCGCACCGCCTCGGACAGCCCGTCGTCCATGGTGAAACGTTCACGGGACCAGTCCACCGATGCGCCCAGGCGCCGCATCTGGCGGGTGATATGGCCGCCGGATTCAGCCTTCCAGTCCCAGATCCGGTCGGTGAACGCCTCGCGACCGAGACTGTGACGCGACTCGCCTTCGGCTTCGACCCGGCGCTCGACGAGCATCTGGGTGGCGATACCGGCATGGTCGGTGCCCGGCTGCCACAGGGTCGGGTCGCCGCTCATGCGGTGGTAGCGGGTCAACGCATCCATCAGCGTATGCTGGAAGGCGTGGCCCATGTGCAGGCTGCCGGTCACGTTCGGCGGCGGCAGCATGATGCAGTACGGGTTGCCCGGCGCATCCATATCCGGCGCGAAATAGCCGCGTTCTTCCCAGACGGGGTACCAGCGCG
Source organism: Salinisphaera sp. T31B1 (assembly GCF_040361275.1). Taxonomy (NCBI): domain Bacteria; kingdom Pseudomonadati; phylum Pseudomonadota; class Gammaproteobacteria; order Salinisphaerales; family Salinisphaeraceae; genus Salinisphaera; species Salinisphaera sp. T31B1. Next base: position 215,326 of record NZ_APNH01000004.1, read on the forward strand.
CCTCGATGGTGTGCGGGTCGAATGTCTTGTCCATGTCAGCCATCAAGCATTGCCTTTCGGCCCGTCGATACGGGCCTGCCGTTCGTTACAGTCGGAAAAAATGTCGGGGGGTCACCGTGGTGCGATCTTGTGCGTGGTCAGCGCGTAGCCGCGGTCCTTGTAGAAACGATACAGGCTACGCGCGTCGGCGACAGCCTCCGGGGCGACCACCTCGTTGTGGCGATTGAAACGCGAGAAGAAACCGCTCGCATCACCGCCGATATTGACCAGTACATCGTCGAAGCCGGCGGGCGGCGCGCCCGTGCCGATGAGCACGGGCGTCAAGCGATCGTCGTCGGCCAGATCGTTCGCAGCGCAGTGCGGAACGAAGCTGCCCTGGCGGAAGACCCATAGCAGCGTATCCATGCGTGCGACCTGGTCCGCGTCGGCCGCATGCACGTACACCCTGTGACCTTCGCCATGGGCCTTCTCGGTCAGCCGACAGGCAAAGCGCTCCAGGGCCTCGGCGCCTTCAGCTTCGAGGATGTAGAAGAAGACCTCGGTCACGAAACCGCGTGCCCGGCCGGCCTCACGCCTGTTGCGCGCGGTCGATCAGGTATTGCACCAGCAGGCCCACCGGGCGTCCGGTCGCCCCTTTGTCCTTGCCTGACGTCCAGGCCACCCCGGCGATATCCAGATGCGCCCAGCGCAGCTTGCGCGCGAAGCGGTGCAGGAAGCTCGCCGCGGTGACCGCACCGGCGCCCTTGCCGCCCACGTTGGCCATGTCGGCGAAGTTGGAATCCAGCTGTGACTGGTATTCCTCCCACAGCGGCATCGGCCAGGCCCGATCCCCCACCGTTTCGCCGGCATCGCGCAGGCTGCGACGCAGCGGGCTGTTGTTCGAGAACAGACCGGCCGCATGGGCGCCCAGCGCTACCACGCATGCACCGGTGAGGGTGGCCATGTCCACGACCGCATCGGGCTGGTAGTTGCGCTCGACATAGGTCAGTGCATCGGCCAGCGCAAGACGGCCCTCGGCGTCGGTATTGAGGATCTCGATGGTTTGCCCGGACATGCTGGTGAGAATGTCGCCCGGCTTGTAGGCATCGCCGTCGGGCAGGTTCTCGGTCGAAGGAATAACGCCCACCACATTGACCGGCAGGCCCAGTTCGGCGGCGGCCTGGACAGCGCCGAACACGCTGGCCGCACCGCCCATGTCGTACTTCATTTCGTCCATGGCCGCGCCCGGCTTGAGGCTGATGCCGCCGGCGTCGAAGGTCACGCCCTTGCCGACCAGCACGATGGGCTTGGCGTTCTTGGCCCCGGCCATGTACTCCATGACGATGAGCTTGGCCGGCTGGCGCGAGCCGCGGGACACGCCCAGCAGCGCGCCCATGCCCAGCGATTCCATGTCCGATTCCTCGAGCACGGTGGTCTTGACCGCGCTCTCGCGCTCGGCCAGCGCGACCGCCTGCTCGGCGAGATAGGTCGGCGTACAGATATTGCCGGGCAGATTGCCCAGGTCCTTGGCGAACTTGACACCGTTGGCCGTGGCCACACCTTCGTCGACACCACGCTCGGCCGCGGGCAGATCCGAACGGCGGGGCACCTGGAAAATCAGCCGGGCGAGCTTGCGCGTATGACGCTCGTAGCCCGTGCCCCGACAGGCCTCGAACCGGTAAAAGACGTCCTCGACGGTCAGCAGTGCCTGCTTGACGCTCCAGCCGAAGTCATCCCGCCCCTTCACATTGAGTTCGGTCAGATAAAACGCCGCATCCACGCCGCCCATGCCGTCCAGTTGCTTGGCGGCGGCCTGACAGGCCCGGCGGTAGGCGCGGGCGTTGAAGTCGCGCTCCTTGCCGCAGCCGACCAGCAGGATTCGGTCGCAGAACAGATTCTCCAACCCGTGAAGGAGGGTAGTCTGTCCCAGTTTCCCGTCCATATCGCCCCGACGCATCACCGAGGCGATCAGGCCGCCGCTGGCCTGATCCAGAGCCTCGGCTTGCGTCGAAGGCTTGCGGCGATCGAAGATACCCACCACAACGCATCCGACACGCTGCTTCTCGGGGCTGCCGCTTTTGACGAGATATTCCATGAAGTGCTCCTGCAAGACTGACTGTTATGACAGCGAAAACCGCACGCGGTTTCCAGGCTCGAACGGTTTCGGCATGGTAATCGCTCTTTCCAGAACTGCTGTCGAGGTCGCGCAGTTTACCGAAAACCGCAGACAAATCACCCCCCTCAATGCGTGACGCAGTATAAATGAATTCTCGTTGCGCTGACGAGCGAATCGCCGGGGCGGCTGCCCATGCCTAGTGTGGTCTTCCGCGTATTGCTCGGTGAGCTCACGCGGACCTGGCTGGTGGTAACCGGCGTCCTCGTGTTCCTGACCCTGGGCCTGGGTTTCGCACGCTATATCGCCGATGCCGCCGCGGGCGAGTTGCCGGTGGATACCGTGCTGGCACTCGCCGCGTTCAAGGTGGTGGAAAACTTGGAAATCGTCATGCCGATTTCCATGCTGCTGGCGGTGCTGCTCACGCTCGGCCGGCTGTGCCGGGACAACGAGATGGCGGCACTGCTGGCGGGCGGTGCGAGCTTGCAAACCGTCTACCGACCCTTTTTCGCGCTCGCGTTTGCTGTTGCCCTACTGGCCGGGGCCGCATCGATCGTGGCCGCGCCCCAGGCCGAGCGTGCGATGAAGGAAATTGGAGCCGCCGGGGCGACAGCGCTGCTGAGAACGCTTTCCCCCGGCCGTTTTCAGACTTTTCTCGATGGCGAGGCCGTGTTCTACGCCGCCAGCCGCGATGATGACAATAACCTTCGAAACGTGTTCATCCGTGTCCAGCGTAAGGACAATCAGAACCGGCCCACGCAAACCGTGGTGACCGCCGATCGTGCCCGCGAACAGACCGATCCGGAGACCGGTCGGGTCACGCTCGTGCTGGACAACGGCTGGCGTTACGAGGGCTACCCGGGACGCGCCGATTACCGAACCATCAAGTTCGCCGAGCACGGCGTGCAACTGGCCCCGGCCCGCGCCGAGGCCAGCAGCGATGTCGAGGCACAAGGCTTCATGCAGCTGCTGGCCAGTGACGATCCGGAAGCCGCGGCCGAATGGCAGACTCGGGTTTCGGTACCGCTGTCGATCCTCATTCTCACACTGCTGGCCCTGCCGCTCGGACGGGTACCGCCTCGCTCCGGGCGCTATGGCCGCGTGATCGCCGGCATATTGTTCTATGTCATCTACGTCAATGCCGTGCACCTGGCCAGCACGGCGGTCGAGGACGGCCGCCTGCCGCCGGCGATCGGCGTGTGGTGGGTCCACGCGCTGGTGTTGGTGATCGCGGTGGCGCTGGTGATGCGGGAGCAGGGTGTATTCACACGGCTGCGCGGCGCGGGACGGGCGTCATGAAGCAGATCGATCGCTACATCAGCCGTACCATATTGGTCGCCACAGGCGTGGTCGCGCTGGTGGTCGGAGCGTTGGTCGCGCTGTCGTTGTTCATCGGCGACGCCGACCATATAGGCGATGGCGACTACGGGCTGCCGGATCTGATCGCCTACACGCTGCTGCATCTGCCCAGCGATCTGTACCTGGTTCTGCCGGTGATCGCCTTGCTCGGTTCGCTGCTGGCCCTGGGGGCGCTGGCGGCCGGCAGCGAGCTGGTGGTGGTACGGGCTTCAGGCATGTCGATGGCCCGTCTGGCGGTGTCGGTGTCGATCGCCGGCGTACTGCTGGGATTGGTGGCGGTGGTGATCGGCGAGTATGTCGGCCCGGCCGGGGTGCGCATGGGTGACGATCTGCGCGAACAGGCGCGGCACGGGCGGATCGCCGACCGGATCGACGACGGGCTCTGGCTGCGCCAGGGCGACACCGTGGTGCGGATCGACGGCACATTGCCGGGCGGCCGTATCGATGGCCTCAATGTCTACGAGATGACCGACGACGGCCAGCTGAGCCGTGCCCTCGTAGCAGAACAGGCGCGGCTGGCCGGTGGCAAGCTGATCGTCGACAAACCGGAGTTCACCCGGATCGGCGAGAACCGCACGGAAACCGGAGCGCCCGATACGCTCACGCTGGACGTGAATATCGATCCGCGCGTCCTCGATCTGGCGGTCACCGCACCCGACGAGCTTTCCACGGTCGGGCTCTGGCGTTATATCGACTACCTGCAGGCCAACGATATCAATGCCGACGACTACCGGCTGGCGCTGTGGCGCAATATCGTCAACCCGATTACGGTCTGGGTGCTGGTGGTATTCGCGCTGCCGTTCGCGTTCGGCTCGTTGCGCAGCGCGAGCGCAGGCCAGCGACTTTTCATGGGCGGCCTGATCGGACTCGTCTTTTTTCTCGTCAACGAGATCGTGGCTTCGAGCGGGCCGGTCTATGGGATCGCGCCGTGGTTGGCCGCCAGTCTGCCGACTGCGCTGCTGGCCGCGGCCACCGCCATCTGGATGCGGCGTCTGAGCTGACCGGCCCGACGGCCTCAGTCGCGTGGAACGACCACGACTTCGGTACGGCTGAGAATATCGTGCAGGCTGCGTCGCTGGCCGTCGACGACGCACCACAGCACGCCGACGATCGACAGCCATGAAACCCAGGCTGCGATATAGCGGATGACCGCCTGATACCACTGTACGGGGCCGCCGTCGAGCGCGCGCAGCTGCATGCGCCACGCCTTCATGCCCAGGGTCTGACCGCCGTGCATCCAGAACCAGGAAAAGAACAGGTACGGAATGAACAGGAAGTACAGACGTACCCACGGACTCTGCCCGTCCACGGCCTGGCCGTGGTGGAAAGGCAGCAGCAACAGACCGGAGAGCAGCCACAGCCCGACGAGCAGGAACAGATCATAGACAGCGGCGGCCAGACGTCGGACCAGTCCGGCCGGGTAGGGAGAAAAGCTCATGATGCCAACGGACCTGGGAGTAAAGCGGGGACGTTATAGCGTAGGCAGACGATCGAACCAGGGCGCGGCCTGCTCGAGCTGGCCGGCAAGCGCGAGCAGATCGGCCTCGCTGCCGGGCGGGCCGACGAACTGGCTGCCCAGCGGTAGCCCGTTGTCGGTCATGTGCAGGGGCACCGACATGGCAGGCACGCCCGTCAGGTTGGCCAGCTGCGTGAACGGCACATGCTTGAGCGATTCGCGTGCCAGTTGTTCGACGATGCCGGAGCGAATCATCGTGCGCGCCGACGGCAGTCTGAGCAGCGGCCTCAGCAAACCGCGCTGCCAGCCGGGCAGCTGGGTGTCGCCGATACGCGGTGGCGGCCCGGCCAGTGTGGGGGTGACGAGGACATCGTAGCGGCCGTGGAACTCGGCCAGGGCCCGGCGATAGTCCTGCCAGCGGCTGTGAATGGACAGGTACTCCGTGGCCGTCAGGACGCGTCCGACGTGGGCGATCGCACGGGTGTCCAGTTCGAAATCTCGTGCATGCGCACCCGTATCGGCGCGCGCGGTATCGATCGCATGCGCGGCATAGACGAACCACATGGACAGGAAATCGCGTGCCAGGGCCAGGCCGTCGATCGCCGGTGCGGCGTATTCGACGTCGTGCCCCAGATCGGTGAGCAGGGCCGCGGTGCCTTCGACCGCGGCGAGCGCTTCGGCGTGCAGCGGCACACCCAACGGCGACTCGGCGAGCAGGCCGATACGCAGATTCGACGGCGGGCGATCCAGCGCGGCCAGATAGGACGTGGCCGGCTGGGCCAGACGTACGATCGCGCCCGGCTCATAACCAGCCACGGCATCGAGCATCGCCGCGCTGTCGCGTACGGAACGGGTAATCACGTGCTCCACCGAGGCACCATGCATCAGATCGCTGTGACGCGGGCCGCCGGGCGTGCGCGCGCGGCCCGGTTTGAGCCCGAACAGCCCGCAACAGGCGGCCGGAATACGGATCGATCCGCCGCCGTCGTTGCCGCCGGCCAGTGGCACGATGCCCGCCGCGATCGCCGCGGCAGAGCCGCCCGACGACCCGCCGGGCGTGTGCTCGACGTTCCATGGATTGTGCGTGGCACCGAACACCTCCGGTTCGGTCACGCCCTTGATTCCGAATTCCGGCGTGTTCGTCTTGCCGAGTATCGTCACGCCGGCGGCCAGAAAACGCTGGGTGATCTCGGCATGCCGGGACGGGGTGTAGCCCGCCTTGTACAGCGCACGGCTGCCGTAGCTGCTGGGTACGCCTGCGTAGTCCTGGAACAGATCCTTGAGCAGAAACGGCACGCCGTCGAACGCACGCGTGCTGTCGCGTGCTGTCGCGGCGGCCGTATCGGCTTCGGTGTCCATCCGCCGGATGACGGCGTTGATGGCCGGGTTGACGGCCTCCAGGCGGGCGCGGGCGGCAGCCAGTGCTTCGGCGGCACTGATCTGGCCGTCGGCGATCAGCCGCGCCAGCTCAAGACCGTCGCAGGCGACGTATTCGCTGTGCTTCATGGACCGTTGACGGTCGGATCGATTCGGCAAGCTTAGCAGCCGAGGACCAGTATCGGCGCCAACCGTTGTAAACTAGCGCGCGTAATCCACTCCTTGATCATGAACGGGGCGATATCATCAACGATTTACGCGTCATCGAGCCGCACGAGCACGGTATCGTGCGTGACCAGATCAGCGCCGGCGCTCTGCAGACGCTGGAAGGCCTGCAGGCGGCCGGCTATCGTGCCTGTCTGGTGGGAGGCGCCGTGCGCGACCTGCTGCTGGGCGTGGCGCCGAAGGATTTCGATGTGGCGACCGACGCCGAGCCGGAAGCCGTCGTCGAGGTGTTCGGCCGCAAGGCCCGCCTGATCGGGCGCCGTTTCCGTATTGCGCACGTCCGCTTCGGCCGCGAGATCGTTGAAGTATCCACGTTCCGTGCCGACCCGGGGGCATCGGATCCCGGCGCCGATACACGCGAGCTCGACGATGCCGGTCGCGTGCTGCGGGACAACGTCTTCGGCTCGATCGCCGAGGACGCCCGCCGGCGGGACTTCGCCATCAACGGTCTTTACTACGATATCTCCGACGACTGCGTCTACGACTATGTCGGCGGCATGGCCGATGTCGACGCGCGCCGCCTGCGGCTGATCGGCGATGCGGACGTGCGCTATCGGGAGGACCCGGTACGCATGATCCGCGCTGTGCGCATCGCCGCAAAGCTGGGTTTGACGATCGACGAGCCGGCCTTGCCGCCGCGCGCGCTCGTGCCGCTGCTTGCGGACGTGCCGTCGGCGCGCATGTTCGACGAAGTGCTCAAGCTGCTGATGAACCCGGCCGGGCCGGCGGTGTTCCGGATGCTGCGCGAACACGGGTTGTTCACGCCGTTGTTCGACCAGACGGCTGCGGTGCTCGATTCGCCCGCCGGTGCGGCCAGCGAGGCGCTGATCGAGCAGGCGGTCGCGAACACGGCCGCGCGTATCGAGGCCGGTCGCCCGGTGACCCCTGCGTTCATTTTCGCTGCGCTGCTCTGGCCTGCGGTTCGCGAACAGGCCGCCGAACTCGAACGCGGCGGCACGCCGCCGGCGCCGGCACTGGCCAGCGCCCAGTCCCAGGTCGTCGGCCATCAGATTCAGCGGGTTGCCATACCCAAGCGGTTTTCGGTGCCGATGCGCGAGATATGGCAGCTCCAGCCACGTTTTCATCGGCGCCGCGGCAAACAGGCATCGCGCTTGATCGCACATCCGCGGTTCCGTGCGGCCTACGATTTTCTGCTGCTGCGTGCTGGCGCGGGCGAAGTCGACGACGAGCTTGCACAGTGGTGGACCGACGCACAGGACCACCCGTCGACGCCCACGCCCGGTTCGGGCGCCGGCGGTGCCCCGGGTGCCGGTCGCCGTCGCAAGCGCCGCGGCGGGCGGCGTCGCAAAAGCGCCGAACCGGCCTGATCGCCGCCCGACCGGACCACGTCGATGCGTCACGTCGCTGTTGCCTGGCTGGGGCTCGGGGCCAATCTCGACCGCCCGGCAGACCAGATACGACGCGCCGTCGACGAACTCGCGCGTCATCCCGACCTGCGCGTGCTGGCGTTATCGGCGCTCTATCGGACCGCGCCGGTGGGCGGCCCGGCCGGCCAACCGGACTTCTGTAACGCCTGTCTTGCCTGTGCGACCGAGTGCGACCCGTACACGCTGCTGGAGATCGCGCACGCGATCGAACGGGCCCACCACCGGACCCGGGACGAGCGCTGGGGCCCGCGCACGCTGGATATCGATCTGCTGGCCTTCGACGACCGTCGCCTGGATTGCCCCCGGCTGAGCCTGCCGCACCCACGCGCCCACGAACGCGCGTTCGTGCTGCGGCCGCTGGCCGATATCGCCCCCGCTCTGGTGCTGGGGTCGGCAGGGCGGGTCACCGATCTGCTCGCCGGGCTGAATACGGATGACATCCGTCCGTGGGCCCAGCGATGAAAGCCGGCGGCTACCTGGCCATCGAAGGGCCAATCGGCGTGGGCAAGAGCACCTTGTGTGGCCGTCTCGCCCAGAGCCTCGGAGCGAGACGGCTCGATGAAGCGCCGGAGGACAATCCCTTCCTGGCCGCGTTTTACGACAACCCGCGCGGACAGGCGCTGGCCGCCCAGCTGTCGTTTCTGCTCCAGCGCGCACGTCAGATCGACGCGCTGCGACAGACCGATCTGTTCGACGGCGGCTGTGTCGCGGATTTCATGTTCGACAAGGATCCGTTGTTCGCGCGCCTGACGCTGTCCGGTCCGGAGCTGGCCCTGTATGACGAAATCTATGCGCGCCTGGCATGGGCTGCGCCCGTGCCGGACTGCGTGATCTATCTGCATGCGCCGGTAGACGTGCTTTTGACGCGTATCGCACGCCGTGACCGGCCGGCCGAACGCTCGCTCACACGGGATTATCTCGCACGGGTGGTCGAGGCCTACCAGGCCTTCTTCGCCGGCTATGACAGCACCCGTGTGGTGGTCGTGGATGCCGCGCGCCTGGATCTGGTCGAACGGGGCGCCGACTATGCGGCCGTGGTCGAGGCCGTGCGTTCATCGGCGCCGCGAACCGTGCTGGATGAATCGCGCTCGTGAGACCTGGCGTGACGGTGGTATAGTCGCGCGCCATGAATACAAGTCCCTATCCGCATTTGCAGCAGCGTGACGCCACCCCCGTCACGATTTCCGATCTGGCGCGTATGAAGGCCGACGGCGAGAAGATCGCGTGTCTGACCGCCTACGACGCCAGCTTTGCCGCGCTCGAGGATCGCGCCGGCGTGGACGTGGTCCTCGTGGGCGATTCGCTCGGCATGGTCGTACAGGGTGCGTCGACCACCGTGCCGGTGACCGTCGACGACATGGTCTATCACAGTCGTATCACGGCCGCCGGGCTGGGTCGGGCGTTTCTGATGACCGACTTGCCGTTTCTGTCCTATGCCACCAAGCACGACGCGTTGGAGACTTCGCGGCGGCTGATGGGCGAAGGGGCGGCACAAATGGTCAAGTTCGAAGGCGGCGAGATCCAGGTCGATACCATCGAGCACCTGTCGATGCGCGGGGTGCCGGTCTGTGCCCATATCGGCCTGCAGCCGCAGCTGGTGCACAAGATGGGCGGCTTCAAGGTTCAGGGTCGCGATTCGGACGCCGCCGAAACCATGATCCGCGACGCCAAAATGCTCGAACAAGCCGGCGCCGACATGATCCTGCTGGAATGCGTGCCGTCGTCACTGGGCGCCGAAATCACCTCGAATGCAAAGGTGCCGGTCATCGGCATCGGCGCCGGACCGGATACCGACGGCCAGATTCTGGTGATCTACGATATTCTCGGGCTGTCGCCCGGCCGCAAGCCGCGCTTCGTTCAGAACTTCATGGACGGAGCAGGCACGCTCGACGCGGCCGTGGCCGATTATGTCGCCGCCGTGAAGGACGGCCGCTATCCGAGTGCGGCGCACGCATTCAAGTAAACGCGCTCCCCTTTCTTCACGGCCGGAATCGATGGATATATTGACCACCGCGGACGAACTCGCGCAATGGCGCCGCACGGGCCAGGGCACCGTGGGCCTGGTGCCCACCATGGGCAACCTGCACGCCGGCCATATGGCGCTGGTCGATACAGCGGCCGCGCGCTGCGATCGGGTGATCGTGAGCGTGTTCGTCAACCCGTTGCAGTTCGGCCCGGACGAGGATCTCGACAGCTATCCACGCACCTTCGACGCCGACCGTGACGCGCTCGCGAACAAGCGCGTCGATGCCATCTTTGCGCCGAGCGTGGAACAGATCTATCCCAACGGCATGACCCACCAGACCACGGTGCGGGTCATGGGTGTGTCAGAGATTCTCTGCGGCTCGCGCCGCCCCGCGCATTTCAAGGGCGTGGCCACGATCGTCACCAAGCTGTTCAACCTGGTGCGTCCGGATGCGGCGTTCTTCGGCGAAAAGGATTATCAGCAACTGATGGTGATCCGTCGCATGGTCGAGGATCTGTGCATGGGTGTCGAGATCGTCGGCGTGCCCACCGTGCGCGAGGCCGACGGATTGGCGCGTTCGTCGCGCAACCAGTATCTGACGGCCAACGAGCGCCGACAGGCGGCATCGCTGTCGGCCGCGTTGCGCGATTGCGCCGAGCAGCTTGCCGCCGGCCATCGCGACTTCCGTTCTCTGGAGGCACGCGGCTGGGCGCGTCTGGTCGACGCCGGGTTCGACCCCGATTATTTCGAGATTCGCGGTGCCGATCTGGCCCCCGCCGAGCCCGCCATGAAACGGTTTCGGGTGCTGGCCGCTGCGCATATCGGGCGGGCCCGCCTGATCGACAATATCGGCGTGTGAACACACCGGTGTCGGTGGTGCGGAAACGGCTTTTTGGGTACGCTCTGCGCTGGTCGCCGTTCTGATCAACCACGGGTATTCCGATGCAGGTCACGCTTCTCAAAGCCAAGTTGCACCGCGCGTGCGTCACCCACGCCGAGCTCGACTACGAAGGCTCCTGCGCCATCGATTCCGACCTGCTTGATGCGGCCGGCATCTTCGCCTACGAGCAGATCGAGATCTACAACGTCACCAATGGCGAGCGTTTTTCGACCTATGCGATCAGCGCAGAGTCCGGCTCGCGGGTGATTTCGGTCAACGGGGCGGCCGCCCATCGCGCCAGCCCGGGCGACCGGCTGATCATCTGTGCGTATGCGCGCATGGCCGAGGGCGAGGCCGCCGCACACGCGCCGCGGCTGATCTATCTCGATGAGCGTAATCAGATCACGCATACCCGCAACGCCGTACCGGTTCAGGCCGCTTGAGTCGGAGCGAATCGGCGGCCTCCGTGACGGATCTGCGTAACCTGCCGGCCTGGCGCGAACTGGGCGCGCTGGCCGCCGACGTCGGCCGGGCCCGCGTCGATTCCATGTTCGAAGCCGACCCGGAGCGTGCCGAACGGTTCACGCTGTCTGCCGCCGGCATCACGCTCGATTACTCCAAGCAGCGCGTGGACTCGCAGGTCATGGGTGCGCTTGTGCGGCTGGCCGATCAGCAGCAGGTCGACGTCGTCAAACAGGCGTTGTTCGCAGGTGGGATCGTCAACAACAGCGAAGGGCGCGCGGCCTGGCACGTGGCGCTGCGGCGTCCGGACGACGCGCCTCTGCATGCAGGCGTTCACGAAGTCCGCGCGGCAATGGGCCGTTTTGTCGAGGATGTCCGGCATGGCCGGTGGCTCGGCTATACCGGGGCGCCGATCAGCGACGTGGTCAATATCGGCATCGGCGGATCGGATCTCGGCCCGCGTCTGGTCTGCGATGCACTGGCACAGCTGCGCCAGCGTATCCATTGTCATTTCGTGGCCAACGTCGATCCGTCGGATCTCGACGACACGCTCATGCGGATGGACCCCGAGCGCACGCTGTTCATCGTCACCTCCAAGTCGTTCGGAACCGCCGAGACCCTGGCCAACGCCGAAGTCGCGCGGCAGTGGCTGATCGACAACGGGGCCTCGCAGGCGGACGTGGCGCGTCATTTCGTGGCCGTGTCGACCAACGAAAAGGCGGTGCGCGAGTTCGGCATCGAGCGCATGTTCGGGTTCTGGGACTGGGTCGGCGGCCGTTTCTCGCTGTGGTCGGCGGTCGGCATTTCCATTGCGCTGGGGCTTGGCATGGAAACGTTCGATGCGCTGCTGGCCGGCGCGCATGCGATGGACGATCACTTCGAAACCGCGCCGCTGGCAGATAACCTGCCGGCGACGCTCGCGCTGCTGGGCATCTGGAACAACAATTTCCTGGGGTTGCCAACCCATGTGGTGGTGCCTTATGCACAGCGTCTGGCGGCCTTGCCGGCCTTTCTCCAGCAGCTGGAGATGGAATCCAACGGCAAGTCGGTGACCCGTGACGGCCAACCCACGCGTGTGGAAACGGTGCCCACGGTGTGGGGCAGCGTCGGCACCAATGCCCAGCATGCCTTCTTCCAGATGCTGCATCAGGGCGTGCTCGCCGCGGATGTGGATTTCGTGCTGCCCTTGTCGGATGCCGCCCACGGCGACGACGACCGTGAGCGCCAGCGCGTCGCCAACTGTCTCGCCCAGGCCGAGGCATTGATGCATGGACGCGACCATGCGGCGCTGATGGATGAACTCATCGCCGAAGGGCTCTCCGGTGAGCGGCTCGAACATCGCTTGGCCGCACGGCGTTTCGATGGCAATCGGCCCAGTTCGATGCTGGTCATGGATCGACTCGATGCGCGCTCGCTGGGGGCGCTGCTCGCGGCCTACGAACACAAGGTATTCGTCCAAGGTGTGATCTGGAACATCAACAGTTTCGATCAGTGGGGCGTGGAACTCGGCAAGACCATGGCCGGCCAGCTGCTCGGCGAACTCGACGGCAGCGCCGCCTCCGTCGCGCACGACGGCTCGACCCGTGCGCTGCTGGCGCGCGTGCGTCGCCGCTGGGCCGGCAGGGACTAGGCGACGCTTGACCTGGCGACCCCGGTCCGCCGGTAGAATAGTCGTATGAGTGAATCCAGCGAATATCTCCCCGAGATCGTCTACGACGCCGATCAGGTCGGTGCACTCGACGATCGCTTTACCGAACAGTTCGGCGTTGATGGCTTCGAGCTCATGCAGCGGGCCGCGCGCGACGCCTATGACGAACTGTCGCACGTCTGGGCAATGCCGGGCCGGCTGTCGGTTTTCTGCGGGCCCGGCAATAACGGCGGCGACGGCTTCCTGATCGCATGTCTGGCGCGAGCGGGCGGCTGGCACGTGCGGTTGTCGTGCCTGGTGGATATCGACAGCTACCAGGGCGCGGCCGCCCAGGCAGTGGCCGCCTGGCAGCAAGCCGGCGGAGAAATCGAGACGTTTCGCGATGAACCCATCGCCACGGACGTGATCGTCGACGCGCTGCTGGGCACCGGCGTCAACCGCGATGTCGAAGGACAATTCGCACAAGCCATCGAACGAATCAACGAGGCCGGCGAATCGGGCGTGGGCGTGTTCGCCGTGGATATTCCGTCGGGCATCGATGCTGCCACCGGACATGTGTGGGCTCATGCGGTTCGAGCCGATGCGACGACCACGTTCATCGGGCTCAAGCTTGGCCTGCTCACCGGCCACGGACCGGCACACTGCGGCCAGCTGTCGTTCAGCGGTCTCGATGCGCCGGACGAGCTGGCCGCCGATCAGCCCTATACCGCGCGCCGGCTCACTCATCGTGCCCTGCGTGCCGCGCTCAAGCCGCGTTCGCGCAACGTTCACAAGGGCGACAATGGGCACGTGCTCTGCGTGGGCGGTGCCCAGGGCATGGGCGGTTCCATCCGGTTGACCGCCGAGGCGGCGCTGCGTAGCGGCGCCGGACTGGTCAGCGTGGCCTGTCACGCCGATCATGCGGGGCCTATGAGTCAGGCGCGGCCCGAGCTCATGTGTCGGGGTATCGAGTCGCCGGCGTCCGTGCACGAGTTGATCGAGGCCGCCGACGTCATCGCGATCGGGCCGGGGCTGGGGCAGGCCGAATGGGGCAGTGCGTTATGGCAGGCCGCCATGGATAGCGGTAAGCCGCTGGTCCTCGACGCCGACGGATTGAACCTGCTGGCCGCACAGGGCGGCGCCCGCGATCACTGGATCCTGACGCCGCATCCGGGCGAGGCCGCACGGCTTCTTGGCTGGCCGACTGCGGATGTGGTCAACGATCGGGTGGCGGCCGTGCAGACACTCGCCCGGCGATTCAACGCCGTCGTGGTGCTCAAGGGCGCCGGCAGTCTGGTGGCTACACCCGAAGAGCTCTGGCTGTGCACCGACGGCAACCCGGGCATGGCCGTCGGCGGCATGGGCGATCTGCTCACCGGGGTCATCGCAGCCCTGGTCGGGCAGGGCTTGACCCTGAGCCAGGCCGCGAGCCTGGGTGTTTATGTCCATGCGCGGGCCGGCGATCGCGCCGCCGCCGCCGAAGGACAGCGGGGCCTGCTGCCGAGCGATCTGTTGCCTGCGATCCGGCATTTCGTCAATCCGGGCCGGCTTTGATCGAGCTCGCCGACCCGGCGGCCACCGATACGCTCGGCCGTCGGCTGGCGGCCACGCTTGCGCAGTGGCCGGAAGGGCTGGTCATCTCGCTGGTCGGGGAGGTCGGCGCGGGCAAGACCGCGCTTACCCGCGCGGCGCTGGTCGCACTCGGCCATACGGGCCACGTGGTTTCGCCCAGTTATACGCTGGTCGAGCCCTATCGGGTGGCGCAGCGCCAGATCTATCACCTGGATCTGTACCGTCTGGCCGATCCGGAAGAACTGGAATTCCTGGGCATCCGCGAGATCGATGCCGCTGTGGACTGGCTGTTCGTCGAATGGGCCGACCATGGCCGTGGCTTTCTTCCGCCGATCGACCTGAGCGTGCAGCTGGAATATGCCGGCCATGCCCGTCGAGCGCATATTCAGGGGCTGACCGCGCGGGGTCAGCAGTTCGCCGACGCACTTCAATACGCAACATAGCTCCCGGCTTTCAAGTAGATAGAAAGCAAAGAACGGCTAGGGGCTGTTTTGATTGAAAAAAATAGTTGCCACTTCAGGGAGGCTGGCGCTAATCTTCGTGTGGGGCAATTTTTCACTCCGCAGGGCAAAGGCGAACCACAATGCGTGCAAGCTTGCAATGGCTTGTGTTCGGGCTGCTCATCGGCCTGAGCACGCTGGCCGCCGCGAAACAGGCCACACTGAAGGATGTTCGGCTCTGGACGTCGAGCGAAAAGACGCGTGTGGTTTTCGACCTGGCTGGTTCGACCGAGCCCGATCTGTTCATGATCGACAATCCGCTTCGCCTGGTTGTGGATTTGCCGAATGTCCAGGCGGTCGACGCGGTCAGCGGTGATCTCAGCGGCAGTGGGCTGATCAAGCGCATGCGTTCGGGCATTCGCCACGGCACGGATCTGCGTGTGGTGCTTGATCTCGGCGGGCGTGTCGAGCCCAAGAGCTTCATGCTCGACCCGGATGGCACGCATGGCTATCGGTTGGTGGTCGATCTGCGGCCGGTCGGCGGGGGCACGCCGCCATCGGTGATTGCCGCTTCGCCAGACGACAGCCCGTCCAGCGACAGTCAGAACACGGCCGATCAGGCGGCAAACGCGTTGGCCTCGGTGTCCGAGCCTCCTGCGCGACGGACTGCGGCTGCGCGCGCGGAACCGGTGGCTCGTACGCCGGAGCGGCCGTCCCGGGATATCGTGATCGTCATCGACCCGGGCCATGGCGGCAAGGATCCGGGCGCGCACGGCAAGAACGGTACCCGGGAAAAGGATGTCGTGCTCCAGATTGCCCGCCGGCTGAAAGCCATGGTCGACGAACAGCCGAACATGCGCGGCGTGCTCACCCGCGACGGCGATTATTATGTCGGCCTGCGTCAGCGCATGGTAGAGGCCCGAAAGGCCAAGGCCGATCTGTTCATTTCGATCCATGCCGATGCGGCCCCCGGCGGCGCCCATGCCACCGGCGCGTCGGTGTACGCGCTGTCGCATCACGGTGCGACGAGCGAACATGCGCGCTGGTTGGCACGCCGTGAAAACGCCTCCGATCTGGTCGGTGGCGTAAGTCTCAAGGATAAGGACGACAGCCTGGCCTCGTTCATGCTCGATCTGTCGCAGAGTGCGAGCATCGAGGCCAGCCTGGATGCGGGCGGGCGTGTTCTCGACGAACTCGATGGCCTGGGTCCGCTGCACAAGGCGAAAGTTCAGCAGGCGGGTTTCATGGTGCTCAAGTCGCCGGACATCCCGTCCTTTCTGGTCGAGACCGCGTTCATCTCCACGCCCAGCGAAGAGCGCCAGTTGGCCAGTGCCAGTTATCAGCGCCAGCTGGCCAGCGCCATGCTGCGCGGGATCAAGGGTTACTTCGCCAGCTATCGGCCGTCGACACTGATTGCCGAAAACCAGGTGCACAAGGTCCGCAGCGGCGAAACGTTGTCCGAGATTGCCCAGCAATATGGTGTCAGCGTCGCGCGCCTGCGCTCGGCCAACGGTTTGAGCGGCAACACGATTCGCGTGGGCGCCGAACTTCAGATTCCGGCACCCGGCAGCCAGCAGGTCGCCGATCTGCGCTGATGCGCGTGGCGGCGCCGTGGCAAGCGCCGCCGATCCTTTCAGCGTTATCATGACGTTCGTTGGACACGGACGCGCGGTCGGCTGCCGGCCGTGCTGCCCATGCCCGGCCGTACCGGTCGATCGGAGCAGTCATTGAGCCTCATACTCGGAATCATCGCAGGGCTGAGTTTCGGTCTGTCGGCGTTCGCGGGGGCGTTCATGGTGATCCCTCTGCTGGTGGTCGGCGCCGGGATCGAGTTTCATGCGAGCCTGCCGGTGGCGCTGCTGGCTCTGGGCATCTGTGCCGCGGTTGCCGCCGGCGATGCCGTGCGGGCACGCCAGTGCGACGTCGTGCTGGCGACGTGTTATCTGGTCGGTGCCTTGCCGGCGACCGTGGCCGGCGCATTCATCGTGCAGGCGCTGTCGGACAAGCTTCTAGCCACCGTTTTTCTGATCTGTGCGATCGCGTTCGGGCCACTGCTGGTCCGTACGGTTCAGCGTTTTCGTTTTCGACTGCTGCCCTCGCCGGCATCGCTGCTACACGCGCCGCGCCGTGATTGGAGTACCGTCGGCAACGCGAATTACAACCGTCAAGCCAAGCGGCGGATCACGATCGCCGCTGCGGGCTGCGGTGTGCTGTGCGCGTTCTGTGCGGCACCGGGGTCATGGCTCGGCGGGCGGGCGCTGGATCGCGAATTGCCGGGTCAGCCGTTTAATGCAGCGGGCACTCTGGTGTTCGCGGTCTCGGTGCTGTGTATCGTCGGTTCGGCGGTCCAGTTTCTCCTCGCCCCGGCGGCCCCGGGCTACACCGCCGGGCTGTTCGTGCTCGGCTCGGTCGCCGGCATGGGCCTGGCCCGGCGGATCGAACCCCGAGCCTGGGTGCGTTACAGCAATGAACTGATCGGTGGCCTGGTGATGGCCGGCGCGCTCGTGTTGTGGCTGGCGGTTGTCGCCGACTGGGTCGGGTCCCGGTGACCGAGTTGGTCCTGATTGGCGCCGGTCACGTGCATACGGCGCTGCTTGGCCATGCACGCACGCTCGCGGAGGCCGGAATCCAGGTGACGCTGGTCGATATCGGCAGCTTCTGGTTCGGTGCGCGCCGGGGCGACCTGATGGCCGGGCGGGCCGACGCCTCGACGCTGCGCTGGCCGTTGAAAACGTTGTGTCGCCGACACGCGGTGGCCCACCGGACCGATCGTGTGGTCGGCGTGGATACCCGGCTACGACGTGTATGGCTGGCCAGCGGTGCACGGCTGGACTATGACCTGGTGTCGTTCAATGTCGGCGTCGAAGTCGACGCCACCGGGTTGAACGCAGCGGCCAGCCGCGTACGGTTGTGGCGTGCGAGTTCCGTACAGGAATTGACCCAGTTCTGTAGCGAGCTGCGGGCATCCCGCGATGGCTCGCGCGTGGCCGTGGTGGGCGACTCGCCGGACGCGGCGCGACTGGCCGCGGCGCTGAGCCATGCCTGCGAGTCCGGTCGTCATCGCGTTGCCTGGTATTTGCCGGGCGACCGGTTTGCGCCCTGGGCGCCGAGCGGCGCCGCGCGGCGGCTGGCCCGCACGCTCAGCCATCGAGGCGTCGAGATCGTGCTGGCGACGCCGATCGTGGGGCTGGCCGACGGGCAGCTGGTCGGCGAAGACGACCGTCGGTTCGGTGTCGACCATTTGTTGCTGGCCGAGCGCTACCGCCCGGCGCGGGTGGTGCATGCCGCGCGCCTGCCAGTAGGCGATCACGGCATGTATGTGACCCGCCGGCTGCAGTCACCGGCCGATTCCCGTGTGTTCGCGGCCGGTGCCTGCGCGCAATGGCCCGATGGTCAATCACTGGCCCGGCACGATGTGGCAGGTCAGGCCAAGGTGCTGGCACACAACACAGTCGCGGTCGTAAGGCGTCGGCCGTTACGCAGCGTGGGGCCGCGTGCTCCTGCATCGGTCATCGACCTGGGGGATGGGCGCGCGCTCGGTTGGCATGGCTCACTGTGGTGGCACAACCGGTGGGCGGCCAGGGCAGAGCGGCGTCGTATCCGGCGTCTGGTCGCGACGCTGGCCATCGACTGAGCTCGGCGACACGCGCCCGCCATGTACGGTTGGTAGGCCTCTCGGCGGTCGGATCGTTCGGCCGCGATTGGCCGACGACCTGAATCCTACGGCGTCGAGCCTGCGCTCGTGCCGATCCTGGCGCCGTTCGGAGCGGGCATAAAAAAGCGGCGGCACGCGATGCGTGCCGCCGCGAATCGAACCCAGGCGAATGCGATATCAGGCCGCTTTCTGGTTCGCTCGTACGCCGTCTTCGATCCGCGAACCGATCGTCTCGTCGACATTCTTCCAGTACTGGAAGGCCGCCTTGAGAACCGGCTCGGTCACGCCGTCCGACAGATGGCCGACCACGTTGTTGACCAGACGATCGCGCTCGGCATCGTCCATGACCTTGTTGACGAGGTCGTTGGCCTGATTGAAGTCGCCGTCGTCGGCCCGCAGTTTGTACGCCGCACGGACCATCTCGCCATCAGCTTCCCAGACATTGTTCGCCGGGTAGGCTGTCGGGTTGGCGTGTGCGCCGCCCTTGGTGTTGGGCGCGTATACCGGGTCGGAGACGTTATGCATCCGCATGGCGCCGCCCTTGGTGTAGCTGTTCACCGGCGATTTCGGCTCGTTGACCGGAATCTGCTTGTAGTTCACACCCAGGCGGGCGCGATGCGCATCGGCGTAGGAGATCGTACGCGCGAGCAGCATCTTGTCCGGCGAGACACCGGTGCCGGGCACCATGTTGTTGGGCTCGAACGCGGCCTGCTCGATCTGCGTATGGAAGTCCACCGGATTTTCGTCCAGCGTCATCTTGCCGACCTTGTGCAGCGGGTAATCGCCGTGCGGCCAGACCTTGGTCAAATCGAACGGGTTGATCCGATAGGTCTTGGCATCCTCGTACGGCATGATCTGGACATACAGCGTCCAGGTCGGATATTCGCCGCGCTTGATCGCCTCGAACAGATCGCGTCGATGGTAATCGGCGTCGGAACCGGCCATCTGGTCGGCCTGTTCCTGGGTCATGCACTTGATGCCCTGATCGGTCTTGAAGTGGTACTTGACCCAGAAGCGCTCACCGGAGTCGTTGACCCACATGTAGGTATGGCTGGAGTAGCCGTTCATGTGACGCCAAGTGGCCGGCACCCCGCGATCGCCCATCAGCCAGGTGACCTGATGCGCCGACTGCGGCGACTGCGTCCAGAAGTCCCACTGCATGTCGTGGTCGCGCAGACCATTGTCGGCCCGGCGCTTCTGCGAGTGAATGAAGTGCTGGAACTTCATCGGATCGCGAACGAAGAAGACGGGCGTGTTGTTGCCCACCATGTCGAAGTTGCCTTCTTCGGTATAGAACTTCAGCGCGAAGCCGCGCGGATCACGCCAGGTGTCCGGGCTGCCGGATTCGCCGGCGACGGTGGAAAAACGCGCGACCATGTCGGTCTTGGCGCCTTTCTGCAGGAACTTGGCCTTGGTGTAGGCGCTGACGTCTTCGGTCACTTCGAAATGACCGAATGCGCCGCCGCCCTTGGCGTGCGGCTGACGGTCCGGAATCATCTCGCGGTTAAAGGCGGCCATCTGCTCCATGAGGAAATGGTCATGGAGCACGATCGGGCCGTCGGAGCCGACCGAGAGCGAGTGCTCGTCGCTCGGGTACGGTTCACCGCCAGTGGTGGTATGTACGTTGCGAATATCGTCTGTCACGTGTCTATCCTCCAGATGGATGCGCGGCGGGGCTTTCACCGCCGTCAGTTGCCGGGTCGATCAGCTGGCCTCGTCGTTGGTATCGTGCCTATCGCTACGACACTCGGTGCACAGGCCCCAGAAAACAACCTCGGCTTCGTCGATATCGAAACCGTGGTCGTGCTCGGGGCTCAGACAGGGCATGGTGCCGCGGCGACAGTCGGTATCGGCGATACGCCCACAGCCACGACAGACCAGATGATGGTGGTTGTCGCCGGTACGCCTTTCGAAGCGCGCCGGATGACCGGCGGGCTTGATCTGCCGAACCAGGTTCGCCTCTACACAGGCCGAAAGCACGTCGTAGACCGCCTGTTTCGAGATCGTGCCCATCCTCGCCGCCACGCCGAGATGCACTTGCTCGACCGTGGCGTGCGGGTGGTCGATCAACCATTCGAGCACTGCACGTCGCGGGGCGGTCACCCGCAGTCCGCTGGCGCGAAGCTCTTCGACGATTGTGGTGCCGGATCGACTCATTGCCCCGGCATCATTGGCCATATTCTGGAATGAGTCAAGAAAACCACCGGGCCGGTCGCCTGTACTACCGCATCGACGCACTACCGCCCCTTTGCGATCGAGCCGGGCTTGCTGGAGACTATGCAGCCTTCGAAAGCCTGCCTCTATCCCGGACCGCGATCGCCTCATGCCCATTCGTCTCCTCGACGACCGACTGATCAGCCAGATCGCCGCCGGCGAGGTGGTCGAACGCCCGGCCTCGATCGTCAAGGAGTTGGTCGAGAACAGCCTCGACGCGGGCGCCTGCTGGATACAGGTCGATATCGAGCATGGCGGTCTGCGGCGGATCGTCGTGGTCGACGACGGCTGCGGGATCGGCGCCGGTGAACTCGAACTGGCTCTGGCCCGTCATGCGACCAGCAAGATCGACAGCCTGGATGCGCTCGAGGCAGTGGCAAGTCTTGGCTTTCGCGGCGAGGCGCTGGCCAGTATCGCATCGGTTGCGGATCTGAGGCTGACGTCGCGAACCAGCGCGGCCGAACACGCCTGGTGTGTGGATGCCGCGGCGCCCGACCGGGCACGGCCGGCCGCCGGCGATACGGGTACGCGGATCGATGTACGCGAGTTGTTTGCGCGTATTCCGGCCAGGCGGAAGTTCCTGCGCACGCCGGTCACCGAATTCACTCATATTCGCAAGGCCTTCAACCAGCTCGCCCTGTCGCGATTCGATGTCGGCTTCGTGCTGCGCCACGACGGCAATGAAATCGCACGCCTGGCACCGGCACGTGATGACACGAGCATGCGCCAGCGTGTCGCCACGATTCTGGGGGCCGGGTTTGACGAACATGTGGTAGCCGTGGACGAACAGGCTGCCGGCATGCGGTTGACGGGATGGGTGGCCACGCCCGGTTTTTCACGTGGGCAGGCGGACCGGCAGTACAGCTTCGTCAACGCACGCCCGATCCGTGACCGGATATTCAACCACGGCGTACGCCTGGCGTATCGCGACCGGCTGCACAATCAACGCCATCCGGCCTATGTGCTCTACCTGAGCCTCGACGCTCGCCAGGTCGACGTGAATGCTCATCCGGCCAAGGCCGAAGTACGCTTTCGGCAGTCGCGACTGGTGCACGATTTCGTCTTCCGGAGTGCAGCGCGTGCGCTGGCCGCGGTCGAGGCCACGCCGCATCCGGCGCGCGAGGTCGCTTTGCCTGTCACCGATATCGACTGCAGCGGGCCGGGGGCAGGGTCTGGCACCGCTGCCCCGACGACGCCCGGCGGGCCCATGCCCGGTCCGTCGCGGAGTTTCGACTGGTCCTCTGCCCCCGGGGTGGCCCAGCGGCGCGCGGCCTATGCGTTCCAGTCGCCGCCGGCCGACAGTCGATCGACCGCGGACGCGCCAGCGCGCGAAGAGACTGCGGCCGAAACCGAAACCGTGCCGCCGATGGGGTATGCGATCGGCCAGCTGCACGATATCTATATTCTTGCGCAGAACGCTCACGGCCTGATTCTCGTGGATATGCACGCCGCCCACGAGCGGGTGCTCTACGAGCAGCTCAAGGCCGAGTTCTCGTCTGGGCCGATTCAGACCAAGCGCCTGCTCGTGCCCGAGACACTGTCGTTGTCCGAAGCCGAGGCCGCGGCGGTCGAGGCGGGGGCCGAGGCGCTGGCGCTCGTGGGTCTGGAGATCACCCGTAGCGGGCCGGCGTCGGCCGTTCTGCGCAGCGTTCCGGCGCTACTGGCTCGCAGCGACTATGTCGCGCTGGCCTACGACGTGGTCGCCGCACTCGGCGACGGACTGCGTGGGGCCGACGGTGTGCGCGATTCGATCGACGACGTACTGGCTGACATGGGCTGCAAGGCTGCGGTCAAGGCCGGGCGTCGTCTGACGATCGCCGAGATGAACGCTTTGCTGCGCGATATGGAACACACCGATCGGGCGGGTCACTGCAATCACGGCCGCCCCAGCTGGATCCAGGTCGACATGGCAGGTCTGGACCGGTTGTTCCTGCGCGGCCAGTGATCCCGTGAGCCCGCGTCTTTCCAACCACGAAACCCCGCGTGCGGAGATCATCTTCGTGCTTGGTCCGACCGCTTCCGGGAAAACGGGGCTGGCGGTCGACCTGGTCGAACGCTTGAACGCCGAGATCGTCTCCGTGGATTCGGCCATGGTCTATCGCGGCATGGATATCGGCACCGCCAAACCCGACGCGCCGACGCTGGCGCGGGCGCCGCATGCATTGATCGATATACGCGACCCTGGAGAGCCGTATTCGGCTGCCGCATTTCGTGACGACGCACTGGATGAAATCCGCCGTATCCGGGCGGCCGGCCGCGTGCCGCTGCTCACCGGTGGCACCTCGCTGTATTTCCGGGCGCTCGAACACGGGCTCAGCGCACTGCCCGCTCGCGATGACGCGATCCGGGCCCGGCTCACCAACGAGGCACAGACGATCGGCTGGGCCGGGCTGCATGCGCGGCTCGCCGAGCTCGACCCGGCCAGCGCGCAGCGGATCCATCCCAACGATGCACAACGCATACAGCGCGCGCTGGAGATTCACGCGCTGACCGGCCATACGCCAACCGCGTTGTATCAGGCCGAGAACAGGCGTGAGAACGAATCGCGCCTGCCGTGGTCCATCTGCAAGCTGGTGGTGGCACCGCGCGAACGCGCCGTGCTCCACGAGCGCATCGAAAGGCGCTTTCGGCGCATGATGGAACAGGGTTTGCTCAACGAGGTTGAAAAGCTGTACGCGCGTCCCGATCTAACGCCAGAACTACCGGCGGTCAGGGCGGTGGGCTATAGACAGCTGTGGCAGGTGATGAGCGGCGAATTGTCGATTGCGCAAGGCGTGGAGCGAAGCATTCATGCCTCTCGGCAACTGGCCAAGCGTCAACTGACGTGGCTGCGCTCGCTCGATGACGCGTGCTGGTTCGACAGCGACGAAGGTGCGCTGACCGAGCGGGCAGTTGCGCATCTGCAGCAGCGCGTGGCCTGGCCCTGATCCGCGTCGACCGCATAGATACGAATTTCTCTGCTGCTTTTTTGGAGTTTCTGCCATGGCTAAAGGCCAAACACTACAAGAACCCTTTCTGAACGCCTTGCGCAAGGAGCGCGTGCCGGTCTCGATCTATCTGGTCAACGGCATCAAGTTGCAGGGGCAGATCGAATCCTTCGACCAGTTCGTGGTCCTGCTGCGCAACGCGGTCAACCAGATGGTCTACAAGCACGCGATCTCGACCATTGTTCCCTCGCGCAA
The DNA here is from genome assembly GCF_040361275.1 of Salinisphaera sp. T31B1. NCBI lineage: Bacteria > Pseudomonadati > Pseudomonadota > Gammaproteobacteria > Salinisphaerales > Salinisphaeraceae > Salinisphaera > Salinisphaera sp. T31B1. The sequence goes on from NZ_APNH01000004.1 coordinate 239,221, forward strand.
CGTGCGTTCCGAGGTTCAGGAAGAGATGCACGGCGGAGCGGATACCCATTCCGAATAATGCCCTCACCGGATTGATCGATGTTTGAGCGGCCGCCCAGCGGACAGGCGGCCGTCATCGTCCATCTCGCGTTCGGCGTCGACGAATACGACGAGGCCGATCGCGAGTTCCGCGAGCTGGTGGAATCCGCCGGGGCCGATGTGCTTGCGCACATCGGCGGTTCCCGGCGGGTGCCGGACCCGCGCTATTTCGTCGGCGGCGGCAAGGTCGACGAGGTCGCCGAATCCGTCGCCGAGCACGGCGCGGAACTCGTGGTGTTCAACCACGACCTGTCGCCCAGCCAGGAACGCAATCTGGAAAAACGACTCAACGCGCGCGTTCTGGATCGGGCTGGCCTGATCCTGGATATCTTCGCGCGGCGGGCCCGCTCCCACGAAGGCAAGCTGCAGGTCGAGCTCGCCCAGTTGCAGCATCTGGCGACACGCCTGGTGCGTGGTTGGTCCCATCTGGAGCGCCAGAAAGGCGGCATCGGGCTGCGTGGGCCGGGCGAGACTCAGCTCGAGACCGACCGGCGTTTGCTCAATGAACGTATCAAGACACTGCGTCAGCGGCTGGACAAGGTCAGTGCGCGCCGTGAGCAGGGCCGCTCGGCCCGCCGTCGCGCTCGTACGCCGATCGTGTCGCTGGTCGGCTATACCAACGCCGGCAAATCCACGCTGTTCAACCGGCTGACCGGCGAAGACATTTATGCCGCCGATCAGTTGTTCGCGACGCTGGATCCTACACTGCGCCGTATGGATGTACCCGTCGGCGAACCGTTGATTCTCGCCGATACGGTCGGTTTCATTCGCGATCTGCCGCACGAGCTGGTCGCGGCGTTCAAGGCCACCCTCGAAGAGACCCGCGACGCGGACGTGTTGCTGCACGTGATCGATGCCGCCGACCCCGAACGACGATCGCACGCGCGCGAAGTGCAGGCAGTACTGGATGAGATCGGGGCGGCCGAGGTGCCCCAGATCGAGGTCTTCAACAAGGTAGACCAACTCGCCGACGAAGCCCCGCGCGTCGAGCGCAACGCCCATGGCGGAGCCGAGCGCGTATGGCTGTCGGCGATGACCGGTGAGGGCGTCGACACGCTACGCGAGGTGCTTGCCGACTTCTGCAACCCCGACATGATCGAGGGCGTGCTGCGCGTGCCGCCCGACGCGGGCCGACTGCGCTCGCAGCTGTTCGAGCTCGGCGTGGTCGACGACGAACGCTTCGATGACGACGGCGCGACCCGGTTGACGGTCACGGCCTCGCAGGCCGATCTGGAACGCCTGATTCGACAGGCGGGGCTGGGCTTCGAGCAGGTGCTCGTCGAGCGCCGTGCTGCGCGCATATCGACGGCGCCCGCGCAGCACTGATTCCGGCCCGGACAGTCGCAGGCAACCGGAAACCGCCGACGGCGTTGTGATGTCCGCGCCGGGACGCTTGCATGGCTTGTACAGCGGCCACACAAGGTTCGACAGGGGTAGGGGCGACCGATAGAATCGCGGCTTCGCCTGAACACAATACGGCAGTCGTCGTACGTAGTGGCTGAGCCCGGCCGCACGACGAACGCTGCGCGCGGCTGACAAGCAACGAGGAACAGCGATTTGCTCATGGCAAATGAACGACCGACGACACGGCGGCCGAGCGTTCGGCCGGCCGGCCCGGCACGATTTGCGTGCAGCATTCTGCGTGCCGGCATGAAGCCGACACGTCCGTTCGCCGGCGCGACGTGCGCTCCGCGGATCATCGATACGAGGGTTTTCTGATATGGCCTGGAACGAGCCTGGCAAGGGTCAGGACCCGTGGGGCGGCGGTAACAAGAACAACGGCGGCCCCCCGGACCTGGACCAGATCTGGCGCAAACTGCGTGCGCGTTTTTCCGGCAACCAGCGCGGCAATGGAGGCGGCGGCAACAGCGGTGGCGCCGGCGGACCCAGCCCGGCGCTGTTTCTGGTGGTCGTGCCGATCGCGCTGGTCGTATGGCTGGCGACGGGCATGTATGTGGTGCAGCCCGGCGAGAAGGGTGTGGTGCTGCGATTCGGCCAGTATTCGGCGACGCAGGGCCCGGGCTGGCACTGGCATCTGCCGTATCCGATCGATCGCGTCTACAAGGTCGATACGCAGCAGGTGCGTCGAGTCGGCAATCGTGCGGTGATGCTCACGAAGGACGAAAACATCGTCGAGGTAGAGGTTGCGGTTCAGTACCGTATTTCCGACGCCAACAAATACCTGTTTCAGCTGCGTGAGCCCGATCAGACCGTCGAGCAGGTGCTGCGCTCCGCGGTACGCGAAGTCGTGGGCACGAGCCGCATGAATCAGGTCATTCAGGAAGGCGTGCAGGTCGATGAGCTCGAGGACCGTGCGTTGCAGAACGTCGATCTCAAAGAGAACTCCGGCCAGCCGAAGGAACAGAACGCGCTGCAGGACGTGGACGACAGTCTCGTATCCAAGATCAAGCAGCAGCAGGCGAATTATCCGGAGATTACCGACCGCTCGCGGGCGCTGTTGCCCGAAAACGTTCGCAAGATCGTGCAGACCACGCTGTCCGGCTACAACGCCGGGGTGAACATCGTGGCGGTCAACGTCCAGTATTCGCAGCCCCCGGAACAGGTGCAAAGCGCGTTCGAGGAAGCGATCAAGGCGCGTGAGGAAGAGGAACGCAAGAAGAACATCGCGCGTGCCTACGCCCGCGATATCGTTGCCCGTGCCCAGGGTGAAAAGGCCCGGATCATGCTCGATGCGCGGGGTTATCGCGAACAGAAGATCGCGCGTGCCAAGGGTGATGCCTCACGCTTCTCCGAGCTGCTGACTCAGTACGAGAAAGCGCCCGAGGTCACGCGCGAGCGTCTGTATCTCGAGGGCATGAGCGATGTGCTGTCCAATGCCAACCTGATTCTTGCCGAACAGGGTGGTGGCGGGCCGCTGATGTACATGCCGCTGGAGAAGATGCTGGACCAGGCACGACGCAACAAGAACGCCGAGAATGCGGCGAACAACGGCGCGGGTAACGATGCCGGCGACGTCAGTATTCCCATGTCGTCGGATAGTGGCGACACCAGTGGTTCGTCCTCTTCATCCTCGAGCGCGGCCGACCGTCTTCGCAGCCGGGATCGGAACTCATGAGTCCCAAGCACATCATCATCATTCTTCTGTTGCTGGTCGTGGCCTACACGGCCTACGACTCGATGTTCACCGTCAACGAGCGTCAGCGCGTCGTGGTGGTCCAGCTGGGCGAGATCGTGGGCCAGGACTACGCGCCCGGGCTGCACTTCAAGGTGCCGTTCATACAGCACGTACGGTTTTTCGATCGCCGTGTGATGACCTTCACCGAGGAAATCCAGCGCGTGCTGACCTCGGAGAACAAGAACCTGGCCGTCGACTTCTATGTCAAATGGCGTATCGACGACACGGTCGACTACTACCTGTCGACCCAGGGAGACGAGTCGCGCACCCGCAGCCTGTTGACCGAGATCGTCGAGAACGATCTGCTCGCCGAATTCTCCAAGCGCACCATTCGCCAGGCCGTGGGCGATGAGCGGAACGAGATCGTGGCCGCGGTTCAGGTACAGGCCAATCAAGACGCCAAGGAGCTCGGCGTTCAGGTCACCGACGTGCGCATCATGCGGCTCGACCTGCCCGAGGAAGTGAGTGAGTCGGTCTACGAGCGGATGCGCTCCGAGCGCCAGGAAGTCATCCGCACGCTGCGTGCCCAGGGTGATGCCGCGGCGCAGGAGATTCGCTCCGACGCCGAGCGCGAGCGCACGATCATTCTGGCCGATGCTTATAGCCAGGCACAGACGCTGCGAGGCCAGGGGGACGCTCGTGCGGCCGAGTTGTACGCTCAGGCCTATACACGTAATCCCACGTTCTACAGTTTCTATCGAAGCATGCAGCTGTATCGGGAGGCGTTGGGCAACGACGACCTGCTGGTGCTGCAGCCCGACGGTGAGCTGTTCAAGTACTTCAATCCGAAACCCGGGTCGGGATCGGGCAGCGCCAGCTCGCCCTGATACCCGCGATGTGGCCGGATCTTCTGCGGGCGCTGGCGTTGGTTTTGGTCATCGAAGGCCTGTTGCCGTTCCTGGCGCCCGAACGCTGGCGCGAGATGATGCAGCGCGCGTCCACGGCGGACGCGCGCAGCCTGCGTCTGTTCGGTGGCGGCTTGATCGCCGTGGGCGTGGTCCTGCTCCAGTTTCTTCACTGAAAAAAATCTTTCCAGGCTGATATGCAATCCAAACGCTGGCTTTTGCCTGAAGGCGTCCAGGAAATGGTGCCGCCGGAGTCCTGGCGTCTCGAAGCGGCACGACGCCAGCTGCTAGATCTCTATTGGCGCTGGGGTTACGACCTGATCCGGCCGCCGCTGATCGAATATCTGGACTCTTTGCTGACCGGCGCGGGCCACGAGCTGGATCTGCAGACGTTCAAGCTCACCGATCAGCTCAACGGGCGGATGATGGGCGTGCGTTCGGATATGACCACGCAAGCCACTCGGATTGATGCCCATCGCCTGGCGGCCGTCGGGCCGGCGCGCTACTGCTATATCGGCAGCATTCTGCGCACGCGCCCCGAAGAGCCCGGCGGTTCGCGCTCGCCTTTGCAGCTGGGCGCCGAGAAATTCGGCGATGCGCATATCGACAGCGATCTCGAGATCGTGTCGTTGATGCTGGAAACGCTGGGTCTGATGGGGATAGAGGACGCCTGTCTGGATCTGGGGCACGTCGCGATCTACCGGCGGCTCGTCCAGCGTGCCGGCGTGGGCGCCGAGTTCGAGCCCGTGTTGTTCGATGTGGTCCAGCGCAAGTCGCGGCCTGATCTGGACGCGCTCGCCACCGCCGGCCGTATTGACGAGCGCAGCCACGCCTGGTTCGCCCAGCTGATCGAACTCAACGGCCCGTCGGCGGTCATCGACGACGCCAAGGCCGTGCTGGGGGGCATCGACGAGGACATCGACGCAGCGATAGAGCGCGTCGAAGCCATGGCCGACCTGCTGGCGGCGCATTATCCGGCTGTGCCGGTGTTCGTCGATCTGGCCGAACTGCGCGGCTACCGTTACAAGACGGGACTGCTGTATGCAGCCTTCGCGCCCGGTCTCGGGCGCGAACTCGCGCGTGGCGGCCGCTACGATAACGTGGGCGCCTCGTTCGGACGGCCGCGGCCGGCCACCGGTTTTTCGGCCGATCTGAACCTGCTGGCTGCGTTGGGCGGATTCGAAGGCGATGCCCGTCAAGGCGGGGTTCTCGCGCCGGCCGGCAGCGAGCCTGCGTTGCTCAACGCCATCCGGCAGTTGCGTGGCGAGGGTCGTCGCGTGATCGTGGCCACGCCCGGTACGGAGAATCACGGCAGCCAGGGCTGCGATGCCGCCCTCGTCGAAAGAAGCGGGCAATGGCTCGTCGAATCGCTCTGAGCAGCGGCTTTCATTTCTTGCGTCATATTCCAGGGCCCAGCATGAAGCGGCCCACGCTCTTCTAGGACACAATCATGGGCAAACGCGTCATCGTCATCGGCAGCCAGTGGGGCGACGAAGGCAAAGGCAAGATCGTGGATCTGCTCACCGATCGCACCCAGCATGTGGTGCGCTTTCAGGGCGGACACAATGCCGGACACACGCTCGTCATCGACGGCGAGAAGACGGTTCTTCACCTGATTCCGTCCGGTATCCTTCACGACGGCGTGACCTGTCATATCGGTAACGGCGTGGTGCTGGCGCCGGATGCGCTGCTCGAGGAAATGGCCACACTGGAAGCCCGGGGCGTGCCCGTGCGCAGCCGGCTGCGGATCAGCCCGGCGTGCCCGCTGATCCTGCCCAGTCATATCGCGCTCGACAAGGCTCGGGAAGCTGCGCGCGGCAACAACCCGATCGGCACGACCGGGCGTGGCATCGGGCCGGCCTATGAAGACAAGGTCGCCCGTCGCGCACTGAGAGTGGGCGATCTGTTCCGTCGTGAACTGCTGGCCGCCAAGCTGGGTGAAGCGCTGGATTTCCACAATTTCGTGCTCAAGAACTACTTCGGTACCGCAACCGTCGATTTCCAGGCCACACTGGATTCGCTGCTGGCTCAGGCCGAAGAGATCACCCCCATGGTCGCCGATGTGGCCGACCTGCTGCGGCAGGCGTATGTCGCGGACGACTCCATTCTGTTCGAAGGGGCGCAGGGTGCGCTGCTCGACGTCGATCATGGCACTTACCCGTTCGTAACGTCCTCGAACACCACGGCGGGCGGTGCGGCCACAGGCACCGGCGTCGGCCCGACTTATTTCGATTACGTGCTGGGCGTGGTCAAGGCCTACACCACGCGGGTGGGTTCGGGACCGTTTCCGACCGAAGTCGATGATCATTACGGCAAGCACCTGGCTTCCAAGGGAGCCGAGTTCGGCGCGACGACGGGTCGGGCAAGGCGTTGTGGCTGGTTCGATGCGGTGGGTCTACGCCGGGCGGCATTCAACAACAGCCTGTCAGGGCTGTGCATCACCAAGCTCGACGTGCTCGACGGCCTCGATGCGATCCAGTTGTGTACGGGTTATCGATGCGACAACCAGACCATTACCGTCCCGCCGCTGGGCGCCGAGGCGTTGTCGCGCTGCGAGCCGGTATACGAAGAGATGCCGGGCTGGAGCGGGTCGACCGTAGGCGTACGTGAATACGACAAGCTACCGGAGGCCGCACGCAACTATCTGGATCGATTGGCCGAGATTACCGGCACGCCGATCGATATCGTGTCCACCGGGCCGGACCGTGCCGATACGATTGTACTGCGCGATCCGTTTGCCGGCTGAGCACGCGTTCACGGACGATCGGCATCGTTCACGGGCACCTTCGGTGAGCGGTATGGTCCAAGTGTGGCTCGGTTGTCTCGACACGTGGGTTAAGACGAACCCGAGCGATGGCTTGGTTTCAGTTACCACGCGCTCGGCCGATAGAGGGGTGGTCGATCTACTTACAGGGTATGCTCGGTGGCGGTTGTTTCGGAGTTTGTAGCTTCGGCCGGCTTCGAAGCCGGCGATATTGCAACGCTCACGCATGCGTTGGCGGCATTCCGTTACCCCGGCGGATGGTGCGGATGGCATGCCCAGGCCAGCGAGCGTGGTGACTATCGGGTCATCGATATCGTCGACCCGAACGACTGGGAGCCGCTGACACTCAGCCGCGACCGCCGAGGTGAGTATCGGGCCGTCGATGTAGATGGTCATGTCGTCGGTCAGTCCGAATCCTTTACCGAACTGCTGGCCGAGCTGGATATCCTGCCCTGTTGATGGCGGCCGTCCGTCTCAGCCGGCGTCGTCGACGACACCTCGCCGCTGCGAACGTCGCGCACAAAAAAACCCGCGACGAGGCGGGTTTTTCTGCATTCTGGTGCCCAGGAGAGGACTTGAACCTCCACGAGCGTTAGCTCACTAGCACCTGAAGCTAGCGCGTCTACCAATTCCGCCACCTGGGCTGCGGAGCGCGTAATCTACTGGCGCGTCCGGGGTTTGTCAAACATTACTTGTGCGTTTTCGCCTTTGCGGTATCGTGAGCGCCTATGGAGCAATATTTTGAGTAAGAACAAGCGTGCGCCGGGCGACTGGCGCGACCGTGATCCCCACTACAGTCAGGAAAAAGGCGCCTACGCGGAGCCCGTGCCCAGCCGACAGCTGGTACTCGACGACCTGGCCGAACAATCCCGTCCAATGACCCGCGGTGAGCTCATCGAGCTCTACGGGCTGGCGGACGAAAAGGCCCTTGAAGCCTTCGACCATCGCCTGCGCGCGATGCTGCGCGACGGGCAGTTACTGGAAAACCGGCGCGGCGCGCTGGGCCCGCTCGACAAGATGGATCTGGTGCGCGGACGCGTCCAGGGGCATCGCGACGGGTTCGGCTTCCTCGTGCCCGATGACGGCGAACAGGACGACGTGTTCCTGAATCCGCGCCAGATGCGCCTTCTGATGCACGGCGACCGTGCCGTGGTGCGCATCGTCGGTCGCGATCAGCGCGGTCGGCGGGAAGGGCGCGTCGCTGAAGTGCTCGAACGCGTCAACGAGACGGTGGTCGGCCGTTTTGTCGAGGAACGCGGCGTATGTCATGTCGTGCCGGACAATGCACGCATCGCCCACGATATCCGTGTGCCGGAGGCTGCGCGCAACGGCGCCGTCCATGACCAGATGGTTTCGGTCCGGATCGTCGAGCCGCCCTCCAAGCGCGCTCAGCCGATCGGCGAAGTCGTGGAGGTCATGGGTGATCGCATGGCGCCGGGTATGGAGATCGATATCGCCGTACGCTCACACGGCATTCCCTACGAATGGCCCGACGAAGTGCTCGACGAGGCCGCGCGCTTTGGCGATCACGTGGCCGAGGCGGACAAGGCCGGTCGCGTCGACCTGCGCGAACTACCGCTGGTGACCATCGACGGGGCCGACGCACGGGATTTCGACGACGCCGTTCATGCCAAGAAGACGCCGCGCGGCTGGCGTCTGTGGGTGGCCATCGCCGATGTCTCGTCGTACGTCAAGCCGGGCACCGCGCTCGATGACGAGGCGCAGCGGCGCGCGACATCGGTTTATTTCCCCAACAACGTCATCCCGATGCTGCCGGAGGCGCTGTCCAACGGCCTGTGTTCGCTCAATCCCGAGGTCGACCGGCTCGCGATGGTCTGCGAGATCCGGCTGGACAAGCGGGGCAATCAGCGCTCGGCCCGTTTCTACTCGGCGGTCATCCGCTCACATGCGCGGTTGCTGTACGAACAAGTGGCGGATTGGCTCGAGAACCCGGACAACCTGCCTGAAAAACATGCGTCGCTGAAAAAACCGCTCGACGATCTGAAAGGCCTGTACGACGTGCTGCTGGCCCAGCGGCGCGAGCGTGGCGCGATCGAATTCGAGACGAGCGAATCCAAGATCCTGTTCAACGAAGATCGCAAGATCGAGCGTATCGTGCCAGCCGAGCGCAATGTCGCGCACAAGATCATCGAAGAGTGCATGATCGCGGCGAATGTGGCCACCGCCACGTACCTGGGCAAAAAGCGCATGCCGCTGCTGTATCGCGTACACAGCGGCCCGGCCGCCGACGCGCTGGTCGACCTGCGCGCGTTTCTGGCCGAACGCGGCCTGTCGCTGCCGGGGGGCAACGATCCGCAGGCAGCCGACTATGCCAGCGTGCTGTCTACCGTCGCCCAGCGCAGCGATGCCCATCTGATCCAGACGGTGATGCTGCGCAGTCTGTCGCGCGCGGTCTACTCCCCGCACAACGACGGACACTTCGGGCTGGCATTGGAGAACTACGCCCATTTCACCTCGCCCATCCGGCGCTATCCCGATCTGTTGGCGCATCGCGCGATCAAGCACGCCGAGGCCAAGCGCAAGCCGAGCACGTTCGACTACGACGTCGGTGCGATGGAGGGGTTGGGTACGACCTGTTCGGCTGCCGAGCAGCGTGCCGACGATGCCACGCGCGACGTGGACGACTTCCTCAAGTGCGAGTACATGAGCGACTCGCTGGGCGAAACGTTCGAAGGCACGGTCACCGGCGTGACATCGTTCGGGCTGTTCGTGGAACTCGATGGCATTCATGCCACAGGGCTGGTGCATGTCTCCAGCCTGTCGAACGACTTCTATCATTACGATGCCCAGTCGCGCTGTCTGCGTGGCGAGCGTTCAGGCGTGGTACACCGGCTGGCCGACAAGATGAAGGTCAAGGTTGCTCGGGTAGACCTCGAGGAGCGCAAGATCGATTTCGAACTGGTCGAACCCGACCGGGCGGCCGGCAAGCGTTCCAAACCCGGCCCGGCTCGAGGTGCGGATCGCAGCAAGCCGGGCAAGGCCGGCAAATCAAGTCGTCAAGGAAAAAGAGGAAAGCGCAAATGACGCGACACCGTCCCCTTACAGTCACCGCCGTTGTCGCCGTGCTCTGTACGGCCCTGTTTCTGACCGCCTGTGCGGGCGATCCGAACCGCCGCACCAAGATCGGTGCCGGCGTCGGCGCGGTGCTCGGTGGGCTGGCCGGCTCGCAGCTGGGCGACAAATCGGGCACCAACGCCGCGATCGGGGCCGCGCTGGGCGCGCTTGCCGGTGGCGGTACCGGCCGCTACATGGATAACCAGCAGAAAGAACTCAACACCCGTCTGCAGGCCGAGCAGGCGCGCGACGTGCTGGATATCACGCGGTTGGACAACGATGCACTGAAGATCGGCGTGGCCAGCGATGCATCGTTTGCCGTGGACAGCTCGACCCTGTCGGTGGACGCGCAGAACACGTTCAACAAGATCGCGACGGTGCTCAAGGACTACGACAAGACCGCCATTCACGTGGTGGGACATACCGACAGCACGGGCAGCGAACAGCACAACCTGGAGCTGTCGCAGCAACGCGCGCAGTCGGTGGCGCAGTTCTTGAGCAGCCGCGGCGTCAACTCGCAGCGGCTGCTGACCTGGGGCCGAGGTGAATCGCAGCCGATCGCGAGCAACGATACCGCTGAAGGTCGGGCGGAGAATCGCCGGGTCGATATCGTGATCAAGCCGATCGTCGAAGGTCAGGAGCAGCAGGCGTTCTCCGAGCCGCCCTATCTCGGCCGCTGAATCTGGACTTGAAGGCTGGCTTTCGTTGGCCTCCACCTTTGGCGAAAGCCCGGCTCGGCCGGGCTTTCTGCCGTCTGACGGCATTCTGCTATGACTGCTTCACAGGACAAGACATTCATCGGCGGCTTCCACGCCGTCATGGCGGCACTGGAACGCTCGCCCAGGCCGCTGAGCATCTGGCTGGCCAACGGTCGTCGCGACGGTCGCGCCGAGACGCTGCGTGAGCTGGCCGCCGAACACGCCGTGCCGGTGTCGAGTACCGACATGTCGGCGCTCGATGCGATGCTGCCGGACGTCCGTCATCAGGGCTGTATCGCGGTCTATGAGCTGGCCGGGGAACTGCGGGAATCCGATCTGCCGGGCATTCTGGCCCGTGCTGAACGCCCGTGGGTGCTCGTGCTGGATCAGGTGCAGGATCCCCACAACCTGGGCGCCTGCCTGCGCAGTGCGGCCGCGGCCGGGGTCAGCGCGGTGGTCGCGCCGCGCAAACGTGCGGCCGGGCTGACACCGGCGGTACGGAAAGTCGCGGCTGGCGCCGCCGAGCGGGTGCCGTTCGTCGTCGTCACCAATATTGCCCGCGCGCTGGAACGGCTCCAGGCGGAGGGCTATTGGGTCGTCGGTCTGGACGGCGAGGCCCCTGCATCGCTTTACGATACGACGCTGCCGGACAAGCTCGTGCTGGTCGCCGGAGGCGAGGCGCGGGGGATGCGTGAGCGCACCGCCCATTTTTGCGACCTGACCGTCGCTATTCCCATGAGCAGCGGGATCGAGAGCCTGAACGTATCGGTTGCCACCGGGGTGGCGCTGTTCGAGGCCAGGCGGCAGCGACTGGTGGTCGACGGCACGAGCTGAGCGCGCGGGTTCATTGCTTTGTTTCGAGCGAGTCTCTAGAATACCGCGCCTTGCGACGCCACGGCGTCGTCATTCCTTGCGCCACGGTTGCGGATGAACCGATCCGGGCGCTTCAACCCGAAAGGAAACACAATGCGACACTATGAAATCGTGTTTCTGGTCCACCCGGACCAGAGCGAACAGGTGCCTGCGATGGTCGAAAAATACCGCGGCATCATCGAGGGCGACGGTGGCCAGATCCACCGCCACGAAGACTGGGGCCGTCGTCAGCTGGCCTATCCGATCCACAAGATCCACAAGGCGCACTACGTGCTGATGAACGTCGAGTGCTCGCAGAACGCGCGCGAGGAACTCGAAGATGCGTTCCGCTTCAACGACGCGGTCCTGCGTCATCTGGTGATCGTTCGCCACAAGGCCGATACCGATCCGTCCCCGCTCGCCAAGAACGCCGAAGACCGCGACCGCAAGTCGTCGGCCGCCAGCTAAGGAGTCCGCCATGGCCCGTTTTTTCCGTCGCCGTCGTTTCTGCAAGTTCACCGCCGAAGGCGTTGAGGAAATCGATTACAAGGATATCGAAACCCTCAAGCAGTACGTGACCGAAACCGGCAAGATCGTTCCCAGTCGCATCACCGGTACGGCTGCTCGCTATCAGCGTCAGCTGTCGACCGCCGTCAAGCGCGCGCGTTTCCTCGCGCTGCTGCCCTACACCGACCGTCACTCGTCCTAGGAGGCCCTCGTGGAAGTCATTCTGTTACAGAAAGTCCGCAACCTCGGCGATCTGGGCGATACGGTCAGCGTACGTGCCGGGTATGGCCGTAACTACCTGATGCCCCGCGGCATCGCTCTGCCGGCCACCAAGGCCAACCTGTCGGTGTTCGAAGAGCGCCGCTCCGAGCTGCAGGCCGCCTCCCAGGAGCGCGAGGATCGGGCCCGTGCGCGTGCAGACAAGCTGCGCGACAAAGAATATGTCATCGCCATGCGTGCCTCCGACGAAGGCAAGCTGTTCGGCTCGGTCGGTCCGCAGGAGATTGCGGACAAGATCACCGAAGAGGGCGTCGAAGTCGATCCGCGCGAGGTCTCGCTCACCGAAGGCACCATCCGTATCGTGGGTTACTACACGGCCCAACTGATGCTGCATGCCGAGGTCGAGGCCGAGGTGACCATCGTCGTCGCCCAGCAGACCGATATGGGCGTCAACATGCCGCCGCGGGGCGGCGTCGACGTCGACAACGACGACGTGACCGCCGAGGACGTCGAAGACGAACTGCTCGCAGAGGCCGGCGAGCCGGCCGACGAGAGCGGCACCGAAGCCGATCCGCCGATCGACGAGCGCGAACAGGACAGCTGATCGAGCCCGGTGTCCGATCCTTGAAGACGCCGCCTCCGGGCGGCGTTTTTTTTGTGTCGGGGCTTGCGTAGACTTGTGAGCCCCTCGTCCTGCGAGTCTTGCGTCCATGGCAGAAGCCAAGCTTCCCCCGCATTCGATTGAAGCCGAACAGTCCGTGATCGGTGGGCTGCTGCTTTCCGAACGGGCCTGGGACGAAGTCGCCGGACGTATCAACGAGGACGATTTCTACCGCGAGGACCATCGTCTGTTGTTCCGCGGACTGGCGGATCTCGCCGATACCGGCCAGCCGCGCGATCTGGTCACGCTCACCGAATGGCTGCGCAGCCGTGGCCTGCTCGAAAAAGCTGGCGGCGGTCCGTACCTGGGCAGTTTGGCAGCGGATATTCCCGGTGCCGCCAATATCGCTGCCTATGCCGATATCGTGCGCGAGCGCTCGATCATGCGGCAGCTGATTCGTGCGGGCGATTTCATCACCACCATGGGGTTCGATACCCAGGGCCAGACCGCGGCGGATCTTCTCGAAGCCGCTGAAAAGGAAATCTTCGCGATTGCCGAGCGGGGCCGGCGGGGCGGCGAAGGCCCGATGGGGCTGAATGCGCTGCTCACCAAGGCGGTCAATCGTATCGAGAAGCTCGTCGCCCAGGAAGGCTCGTTCTCGGGCGTACCGACCGGCCTGGCCGAGTTCGACAAGATGACCAACGGCCTACAGCCTTCGGACCTGCTGATCCTGGCCGGGCGCCCCTCGATGGGCAAGACCAGTTTCGCGATGAACATCGTCGAGAATGTGGCCATCAAGGAGAAGGTGCCGGCCGCGGTCTTTTCTCTGGAAATGTCCGCCGAGCAGCTGGTCATTCGCATGATCTCGTCGTGGGGGCGGATCGACCAGACACGTCTGCGCTCGGGGCGGCTCACCGAGGATGACTGGCCGAAAGTGACCTCGGCGATCGGGATCATGAACGAGAACGCCAAGCTGTTCATCGACGACACCCCGGCGCTGTCGCCCAGTGAGCTGCGCGCTCGCGCACGCCGGCTCAAGCGTGAGCATGACATCGGACTGGTGGTCGTCGATTATCTGCAGCTGATGCAGGTGCCCGGTACCAAGGAAAACCGTACCAACGAGATCTCCGAGATCTCGCGATCGCTCAAGGCGCTGGCCAAGGAACTCGATGTGCCGGTGATCGCGCTGTCGCAGCTCAACCGCCAGCTCGAGCAGCGCGACAACAAGCGCCCGCGCATGTCGGATCTGCGCGAATCCGGCGGTATCGAACAGGACGCCGACGTGATCATCTTCGTCTACCGTGACGAGGTGTACAACGAAGACAGCGACGACAAGGGCGTGGCCGAGATCATCATCGGCAAGCAGCGCAACGGGCCCCTGGGGACCGCCCGAACCGCGTTCCTGTCGCACTTCACGCGCTTCGAGAATCTCCAGGATCACCGCTACGACGACGACTTCCTCGAATGATCCGAGCCCAGGCTGTTATCGATCGCGCCGCATTGGCCCACAATCTCCAGCGGGTGAGGGACCACGCGCCGGGCTGCAGGGTGTATGCCGCGGTCAAGGCGGACGGCTACGGCCATGGAGCCACTACGGTCGCCCACGCTCTGCATCAGGCCGATGGCTTTGCGGTTTCGAGTCTCGACGAGGCGCTGCAACTGCGCTGGGCCGGCATCGAACAGCCGATCGCAATACTTTCACAGATGCTCGACGCCGAGAGCTGTGCGACCGCTGCCGAGCATGCGCTCGAGATCGTGATCTTCCACGACGCGCAGGTCGAGGCGCTTGCCGCCTCTGCCGGACGGCCCATACGCATCTGGGTCAAGCTGGACAGCGGCATGCATCGGTTGGGTTTCGCCTGCGAACGCGCCGATGAAATCGCGCAGCGGCTGCAGGCTCTGCCCGGTGTCCAGATCATGGGCTGGCTGACGCATTTCGCCTGTGCGGACGATCCCGACGATGGACTGACCGACCGTCAGCTGAGGGCGTTCAAAGACGCCACTCGTGGCCGAGCCGGGGACCGGTCGATGGCGAATTCCGCTGCCGTTCTGGCATGGCCCGATGCGCATGGTGATGTCGTGCGACCCGGAATCATGCTGTATGGCAGCTCGCCGATACACGACCGAAGTGCACACGTCCTCGACCTCCGGCCCGTAATGCATCTCAGCGCGCCGCTGATCGCCCGCCAGACGATTGCCGCCGGTGAGCCAATCGGTTACGGGGCAACCTGGCGCACCCCCGAGACCATGCCCGTGGGCGTGATCGGCATCGGCTATGGCGACGGCTATCCCCGCCATGCCCCCAGTGGCACACCGGTGCTGATCGGCGGCCGACGGGTGCCCCTGATCGGGCGGGTGTCGATGGACATGATCACTGTGGATCTGCGCGGCGCGGCCGATGTCCGTATCGGTGAACGTGCCACCCTCTGGGGGCCCGGACTACCGGCGGACGAGATCGCGGCGGCCGCCGGCACGATTGCCTACGAACTGTTCTGCCGACTGACGCCCCGCGTGCGTTTCAGCCTCGCCTGAGACGGGCCGCTGTTGCCTGTGTGGCTGGGGTCGTGGAGATCGTGCAACTACCACGCTATTCTATGGGCGGTTTTCAGCGGCCAGACGGTGCGGTGGGGGCCGGCCGGCCAGCGGCATAACCGGAATGGCGTTGACATTGCAGACAGGGCCGATGCAGCGCGGGCGCCGATGGACATGCCAGCTGATATGTGAGGCCCGATCGCGAATACGCAAACCGGGCTCGGATTCAGTAGCGGGAGTACAGTTTCGTGGCCATGGTGCACAGCCTCAGTGACCTGATCGTCTTCGAGAACAGTCAGGGCGTGAGAGCGCGCGGCAATCTGGTGAAGGTTTCAAGATCCACTCTGATCTTCGAAGTCTACAACCCGTATTCGATCGTCCAGCTCAGCGAAGTCCTTCACCACGTCGAGATTCGCAGCGACGATCGGGTGATCTATCGGGGTCGCGCGGTCGTCAGCGGGCTGGTCAACACGGGATTGATGCTGATTGTTTCAGCCAATCCGCTGGACGCGTGGTCCGAGCTCGCCGGGCTGGCCGGTGACAGCCAGACCATTCGGGGCAAGATTGCCGATTTCGTCGCGGACTGGCAGTCGCATCAACAGCTGCAGCCGGACTATCAGCTCAGCGTCTCGCGATTGCGCTCGTTTCTCAGCGCCACGAATCGCTGGCTCGAACATCTGGATTTCTACGGCGCGGACCGTGCCGAGGTGGCGACCGGGCTGAACGACGAATTGTTCCCCGACCTGGTCAGAGAACTCGTACCGCCTCTGCTGAACCTGCTGCAAGAGTTCGAGTACCAGGCATCGATTGTCGATGAAGAGTCTCGCACCACACATATTCGCTACGCGCAGGATGATCTTCACCCGTTGATCATGCGCGCGCCGTTCGTGCACCGGGCGTATCACAAGCCATTGGGCTACGCCGGAGACTACGAAATGGTCAACATGATGCTGCGCGATGCCCGTGAGGGGCCTACGGTGTACGCTCAGCTCATCAACACGCTGTATCTGAAGACCGGACCCGCACAAGCCCATCGCAACCGGATCGATATTCTCGTGGACTGGCTCAAGCGTCGAATCGAAGGCCAGCGTAACGTTGAGGCAGAGCAACAGCTGCGTATTCTGAATGTGGGTTGTGGCCCGGCGATCGAAATGCAGCGCCTGATACGACGCTACCGCGCTATCGAGCATTGCGATATCACGTTGGTGGATTTCAGCCAGGAAACGCTCGACTACACGCGAGAGTGTCTCGAGACCGCGAGTCAGGAAAGCGGTACGACACCGGCCATACGCTATCTGCACCAGTCCGTACACGGACTGCTCAAGCAGGCGTCATCGCAACGCCGATCCGCATCCGATACGGCTTTGGAGCCGGGATTCGATCTCATCTACTGCGCCGGCCTGTTCGATTACCTGTCCGATCGGGTCTGTGCAAGACTGCTCGGACTCTTCCACGAACTGTGCGTTCCGGGCGGCCAGGTGCTGGTCACGAACGTGCATCCGAGCAATCCATCGCGTCATGGCATGGAACACCTGTTGGAGTGGTATCTCGTCTACCGTGACGAAGCGGGCATGCGCAAACTCGGTCGCGTGTTCAAGGACTACGACGTGTTTGCCGACGAAACCGGTGTGAACGTGTTTCTGACCATCGACAAGGCGAACGAGCCGGCGAGGTGAGTCTCAAGACCGACATTGCCAGCGCTTGGGAAACCGCCGATCGAGCGGAGCGAATCAGATTTTCCAAGATTGGCTGTCTTTGGGCGTTGGTGTTGATGCCGCTGGGCGGCACGCTGGATCTGTTCGTGTATCCGAACTTTCTGTCCGAGTTCATGCTCATGCGCATCGCCAGCGATTTTGCAATTGCGGCGATATTCGCGCTCCACTTTACCTCGTGGGGTATACGGCATATAAAGGTCCTGCCGCTGGCATGGCTGTTGGTTCCGCAGCTGGCTATCGCTTACATGATCTATGCTGCCGGCGGATTCGGCTCTACCTATTATGCCGGCTTGAATCTGGCGATTCTTGCCATGGGTTTCGTCATGCCCTTTACGGTCGTCGAGTCCATCATTCTCGCAGTATTGACGTTGTGCCTGTATCTCACCGCCGGCTTGGTTCATACCGGCCCGAGCGCAGATCCCGGCCTCGTCTACAACAACGTCTATTTCATGATCATCACGGCCGTAATCAGTGCGATTGCGGTGTATTTCAACCGGCGACGGCGTTACACCGAGTTCAGGCTCAACTATGAATTGAATCTGCGCAATCGGGATCTGGCCGAGCTAGACCGGGTCAAGTCCGAGTTCTTCGCCAACATCAGCCACGAGTTCCGGACGCCGTTGACCCTGATCCTGGCACCGCTCGAACGCCTGCTGGAGGCCGAGCGGCGTCTTCCGGCTGGAGTTGCCGAATCGCTCGATCTGATACGGCAGAATGGACTTCGTTTGTTGCGCCTGGTCAATGACCTGCTGGACGTGATCCGCCTCGAAGAAGCAAAGGTGGAATTGGACCGGCGGCCGCTGCGTCTTGACACGCTGATCGATGGCGCCGTCCATGCCATGAAACAGTTGGCGCAGACTCGCGGGATCGCGCTCGAAAACCGGCCGGCAAGGTCACCCATTTATATCTCGGGGGACCGCAGCGCGCTTGAGAAAATTCTGTTTAACGTGATCGGCAACTCCCTGAAATTCACGAACGAAGGGGGGACGGTCCACGTATCGGTAGACGTCGGCGACGGTACGGCCATGGTCGCTGTCGAAGACACCGGCATCGGAATCAGTTCCGCGCATCTGCCCTACATGTTCGCGCGCTTTCGTCAGGGAGACAGCTCCGCAACGCGCAAGTATGCCGGTACGGGACTCGGGCTCGCCCTGGTCAAGGAATTTGCAGAACGTCACGGCGGCTCGGTATCGGTGACATCCGAGCTGGGTCGCGGTACCTGTGTACGAATCAGTTTGCCGACTTTGACCGAGCCCGAGATCGGGCAGGTCGAGCCAGACCGTGACCCGCCGCCATCGTTGAACTCCAGCGACTGGTTCGACGCCGCGACATCTCAATACGCCTTGTCTGCGAAAACATCCGCGATCCATGGTGATGTCGCTGGCCACGGGTCAGGCAAGACCGTACTCGTGATCGACGATGAACCTGATATGCGTCGATATCTTGTCGATCTGCTAGCCGAAGAATATCGGGTCCTGGTGGCGACGAATGGCGTCGAAGGGCTCGAGATGACGCGTCGGCACCGTCCGGACATGCTGGTCCTGGATCTCATGCTTCCCGAGATCGACGGCCTAGAAGTATGTCGCCAGATCAAGCACGATCCCGACCTTTGGTCGACGCGCATCGTGCTGTTGACCGCGCGCGCAGAAGAGCCCACCAAGCTCATGGCGCTGCGTAACGGGGCCGATGATTTCCTGACCAAGCCGTTCAGCAGCATCGAGGTGCAGACGCGGTTGCGGAATCTTGCCCGCTCGGTGGACCTGGAAGCGGATCTGCGCCGCCGCCACGCGGAACTGCAAGCCACCGTGGGCGAACTGCGTGAAACCCAGCATCAGCTGATCCATAGTGAAAAGCTCAACGCACTCGGACGGCTTTCGGCCGGGCTGCTGCATGAGATCAACAATCCGTTGAACTACACGCTCACCGCATTGGAGTTCGCACGCAACGACCCGGCGGTGGCGAACGAGCCGGATCTGTCTGAAACGCTGGCCGACGTCGACGATGGCATGCAACGAATTCGCGGCATCGTCAAGGAGCTTCGAGCCTTTGCTTACCCGTCCAAGAACGAGAACGTCGTGTTCGATCTCGAGAGCTCGATCCGTGCGGCGCACCAGATCCTCAGCCATGACCGTGGGGATATCAGCGTAAACATCGAAACAGAGGACGGCCTGTCGGTCATGGGCTCGCAGAACCACGTGACCCAAGTTATCGTGAATCTGCTGTCCAACGCCTTCAAGGCTCTGAGGTCGATGTCCGAACAACGCCCCGGTCAGGTCAAGATCGTCGCGTGTCGCCATGCCGGCCGCGTTCTGGTCGCCGTGAGAGACAACGGCCCGGGGATCGAGGAGCCGGCCAGAGAGCGCATTTTCGATCCGTTCTATACCACGGCCGACGTCGGTCAGGGCATGGGTATGGGCCTGAGCGTATGTCAGACGATCGTCAACAATCATGGTGGCCGACTTCGGGTCGATAGCCAGCCCGGCGCTTGGACCGAGTTCGTCTTCGACCTGACGCCGGCCGCGGTCGACACGGATGGTTCAGCCGAACCGGATCGGCAAACGGCGGCGGCCAGCCGATGAGCTCGGTTCACGGCGCACCCATGGTGCTGTTCATCGACGACGAGCCACTGATCCGCAAATACTTCGAGCGCGCCTTCGGGCGCGACATGAATGTCTGCTGCGCGGCCAGCGGCGAGGAAGCGCGGCTCATTCTGGCGGATCCGGACAGCCAGATCGCCGTGGTGATGACCGATCAGCGCATGCCCGTCGAGGACGGCGTCACGCTGCTGGGCCATGTCAAGGATGAATGGCCTCAGATCGTGCGAATACTCACCACCGCCTACAGCGAGATAGAAGACGCGATCGCTGCGGTCAATTCCGGCGAGATCTGGCGCTATGTCACCAAACCCTGGGACTTCGACGAACTGCGCACGCTGTTGCATTCGGCGCTCGAGGTCTATCATGCCCGCGCGTACGAGGCGACGCTGTTGGCCGAGCGGCGGCGCGGCATGATGATGGTGGCCAGCCATATCGCCCACGAGATGCGTACCCCGCTGCGCAGCATCCATTCCGCGGCAACCGGCATCGAGCGTTATCTGCCCCGTCTGCTGGCCGGCTACGATTGGGCCATTCAGGCGGGCGCCGAGATCGAGCCGATGACTCAGCGCCACCGGGATGTCCTCGCCCAGGCGGCGCTGGGCATGCAGCGGGTGGCGGACCGGGCCAACGGGCTGATTGATCTGTTGCTGGCCAACGCCGGCGCCTACCGTATCGATGCCGAGGCGTTCGAGCGCTGCGACATGGTCGAGTGTGTCGATGTCGTACTGCGAGACTTTCCCTTCGGCGAACGGGAACGCGAACTGGTTCACTGGTCGCCGGGGCCGGGATTCGAATTCGTGGGCTCGTTCAGTTTGATGGTGTTCGTGCTGCAGAATCTGTTGCGCAATGCGCTACAGGCGATAGCGGCCGCCGGCCAGGGCGAGATCGTGATCTGGACGCGGTGTGGGGCGGGTTACAACGGGCTGCATATGCGCGATACCGGCATCGGCATCGAGCGAGAACACCTGCCCAGAATCTTCGACGATTTCACCAGTTTTGCAGGCGCGCGACATAGTGCAGGCGTTGGATTGGGCTTCTGTCGTAAGGTGATTACCAGTTTCGGCGGCCATATCGACTGCCACAGCGAACATCGACGCTATACCCAGTTCGATCTGTGGCTGCCCGTCTGCCAGGTCCAGCAGACCGCTTTCTAGAAAGGCACGCACTCCATGACCGATTCCCTGATCTCGGACTATGCCATTCTCTACGTCGACGACGAGCAGATGGCACTCAAGTATTTTCGTCGTTTCGTGGACCGCGAGTTCACGGTGCATACGGCTACCAGCGTGGACGAGGCGCTGGCCATCCTCGATCGTGAGGGGGCATCGATCGGCGTGTTGATCACCGATCAACGCATGCCCGGCCAGTCCGGCGTCGATCTGCTGAAAAAGGTGCGCGCCCGGTGGCCCCATATCGTGCGCATGCTGACCACAGCCTATGCCGATCTCGAAGACGCCATCGAAGCGGTCAACCGTGGCGAGATATTCCGGTACCTGACCAAGCCATGGGAAACCCAGACGCTGCGCACCGAACTGCGCCAGGCCATGGAAATGTTCACGCTACGCCAGGAGCGCGCAGCGCTGATGCGCGAGAAGATGAGCGTATGGCAGCGTCTGGTTCAGCTGGGGCGGCTGCGCGATCTGGTGATCATGGCCCATAGCCTGGGTGGGCTGACCCGCAGCGACCGCGCAGTAATGGCCTTTCTCGAGGCGCATCTGGCGGGCGGCGATGCGCCGCTGGCGTCCGCCGAGCAACTCGATCTGTGGGAGGTCACCGAATTCGAGATCGAGCGGTCGATCGCGATCGTTGAGCACGTCCGTGATGCCATCGACGAGGAAACGATCTCCCCAACGAATCCACCCCGGCCATCGACCGGTCAGGCGCTGGTCGATCTGGCGCGAGCCGCCGGCTTGATCGTAAACGCCGAAGACGCCGACCGGGCACGGACCTGGGTTACCGATGACGCCAGCGTCGCGCGGCTGTGTCGCGCACTCGCGAACGCAAACACCGGTCCCGATGCGCTGGTCGTCACGATCTCTCACGATCACGCTGGTTGGCTTTTGTCCTGGCGGAATACGCCGGACGACGATCGGACGCGTCAGGCGGCGCTGCTGAGCGTTTATCTATTGGCCTATCATCTCGGCGGGGAGGTCTCGGTGACCGGCGCCGACACCGAACGTGGCTATAGTGTTCGTCTGCCGACCGAACGCGCCGCGTGTGTCGAATCGGCACCGCCGGACGGGTGGCTGAGTTCGTTGCTCGTGCGTCTCGAGGGCTGGGACTGACCCCTGGCCAAAGCCCGACCGGCGTCGACGCGCGGCGTTCAGGACAGACGGATGGGGCTGGGCGCGTCACCGGCGCGCGGCGTACGACGGCGCTTGCGTTCGTCGCGTGCATCCGTCGACAGGTGCTGGGCGAAGAATGCCAGTTGATCGGCGCTGGACTGACGGAACCCCGCGCCGCGGTAGATATCGAAATGGCCGATCCGGTAGTGGCGTTCGGTGGCACGATCACCCGCATGCAAGGCGGCGGCTTCTGCGGCATAGGTCGGGGCCACCGAATCCTCGTCGCATATCTGGATCAGCACAGGGCAGGCGAGCCGGTTGGCGCGCCTGCCCGGACGATAGAACGCCAGGGTCAGGGCAAAACGGGCCGCGATCTCGTTGCGCCAGTCGTCGGGCACGATTGCCAGGTATCCGTCGTAGGCATCAGCGCTACTCATGGCCGCGAGTGTGCCCGGGCGTCCGACGATCGGAATATAGTAAGGGTCGGCGCCGGCGAGGTTGGCGATGGCATCGCGGGTACCCGCCCAGGCCAGCCGAAGCAGATGCCAGGTGCCGGCATAGGCCCGCAGGTTGAGCACAGCGGCCAGCCCGTCCATGAGGGGGCCCTGGGCGGTCACGGCGGCGATGCGCTTGTCGGCTACGGCGGCGGCGATCACGTGGCCGCCCGAGAACGAACTGCCCCAGAGGGCGATACGCTCGGCGTCAACGTCGAGCTGGCGCCGGGCGACGCTGATCGCGACCTTCCAGTCGTGTAGCTGCCGCCGTACCGACATCAGTTGGCGCGGTTCGCCATCGCTGGCGCCAAAATGCCGATAGTCGAACAGGAACACGGCCAGACCGGCGTCGGCGAAGCGCTCGGCATAGGGTGTCAGGCCAGCGTCGCGCGTACCGCCCAACCCATGGGCCATGACCACACAAGGCACGCCGTCGGAATGACGAAATGCATCGCTGCGAGGCCGATAGAACCACGCCCGGCAGGTCGTGCCCTGGCTTACGAAATCGATATCCAGACGCTCGTGCATAGTCCCCGGAAAGTAGTGTGCAGGCCCGATCGGCGAACGTTGCGGCCTGGCCGGAACGCGTCCCGGACTCGGGGCGTGCATCAATGAAGAACAGCGCCTAGTATGCCGGTTTGTTCCGGCCCGGCGAAGTCGGGGCGCCGGCGGGCGCGGGGGGGCCGAGGCCTGCCGCCCGACGCGTGCCTTGCCTGACGCCGCTGCGCGGTGCCCGTATCGCGATGTGCGTCGAGCCAACCGGCGGCCGGGCACGGTGCGCGTTCGCCCGGACGCACCACGAGGTTGATCATGGCGCGACAGAAATCGATATTCGTATGTGAGAGCTGCGGGGCGACCCACCCGAAATGGGCCGGCCAGTGCAGCGATTGTGGTGCCTGGAATACGCTGGTCGAGAGCGTGGCCGCGGCGCCGGCCAAACCGGGGGCCAGCGCGCCGGCCTCGTTCGCTGATCATGCGCCGCGGGTCGAACGCCTGAATGCGATCCAGCCGCGCGAGACCGCTCGCACGCCGACTGGGCTGTCGGAGCTCGATCGTGTGCTGGGCGGCGGTCTGGTCGCCGGTTCGGTCATTCTGATCGGTGGCGACCCGGGTATCGGCAAGTCGACGCTTCTGTTGCAGGTGCTCGCCCAGCTGTCGGCGGCCATTCCGGCGCTCTATGTCACCGGCGAGGAGTCGCTCGAACAGGTCCATCTGCGCGCGCAGCGGCTGGGCGTCGGCCAGGCCGAGCTGGCGGTGCTGGCCGAAACCTGTGTCGAACGCGTACTCGCGCTGGCCAAGCCGCAGGCGCCGCGGCTGATGGTGATCGACTCCATTCAGACCGTGTTTTCGCAGGCGCTGACCTCGGCGCCGGGCAGCGTATCGCAGGTGCGCGAATCGGCCTCGATGCTCGTGCGTTTTGCCAAGGCCACCGGCACGGCGCTGATTCTGGTCGGGCACGTCACCAAGGAAGGCACGATTGCCGGTCCGCGCGTGCTCGAGCATATGGTGGATACGGTGTTGTATTTCGAAGCCGAAGCCTCCAGCCGGTTCCGGGTGATCCGGGCCGTGAAGAACCGTTTCGGCGCGGTCAACGAGCTCGGCGTGTTCGCCATGTCCGGCGCCGGGCTCAAGCAGGTCACCAATCCGAGTGCGATCTTTCTGTCACGGCACGAGACCGCTGTGCCCGGCAGCGCCGTCATGGTGACCCGCGAAGGCTCGCGGCCAATGCTGGTTGAAGTACAGGCACTGGTAGACGGCTCGCAGCTTCACAATCCACGTCGGGTCGCCCTCGGTCCGGACTCACAGCGTCTGGCGATGCTGCTTGCGGTATTGCATCGCCATGGCGGGATCGCCCTGGGCGATCAGGACGTGTTCGTCAATGTAGTCGGCGGCATGCGTGTCTCCGAGACGGCCGCCGATCTGGCAGTGCTGCTCGCTGCGCTGTCGAGTTTTCGCGACCGGCCGTTGGGCGAGAAGCTCGTGGTGTTCGGCGAGGTCGGTCTGGCCGGCGAGATCCGGCCGGTACCCGGGGGTGAGGAGCGCCTGGCCGAGGCCGCAAAGCACGGGTTCACTCGGGCAATCGTGCCCCGGTCCAATACGCCGCGCAGCGCACGGATCGGCGAGTTGCAGATCGTGGGCGTCGGGCGCCTCGATGAGGCGATCGACGCGGTGCGCTGAGCCCGGCCGAGCCGTTGCGCCGTTCGGTCAGGCGGATTCGTCGTCGCGTAGCGCGGTCTCTCCGGCGGGGCGCTTGCGCAGACGCCGCTTGGGTGGGCGTACGCGCACGGTCGTGACCAGGTTCGCGCGCGTCTGGGCGATCTCAAGCACGTATTTGCCGACCTTGAGCTTGGTGCCGGGCTGCGGGATGGTCTCCAGGTGTTCGGTGATCAGCCCGTTCATGGTCTTGGGCCCGTCCACCGGCAGCTTCCAGTTCATCGCGCGATTAAGCGCCCGCAGGGTGACCGTGCCGTCGACGAGATAGCTGTCGTCGGCATCCATATAGACGTTCTTCACCCGCGTGGCCGGATCGGTGGTGAATTCGCCGACGATCTCCTCGAGGATATCCTCCAGCGTGACCAGACCCTGGATATCGCCATACTCGTCGACCACGAACCCGATCCGCCGTTTCTGGTTCTGGAAGTTGAGCAACTGCTGGTTCAACGGCGTGCCCTCGGGCACGAAATACGGCTCCCGTGCCAGGCCGAGCAGGGCGTTCTTGTCCAGGTCGTCGTTGGAAACCAGCGCCAGTACCCGCCGCATATGCACGATGCCGGCGAGCTCGTCGATCGAGCCGTCGAACAAAGGCAGGCGCGTGTGCTGGTTGTGGACCAGCTGGTCTAGGATCTCGGGCCAGGACTTGCTGATATCGATGCCCACGATCTCGTTGCGTGGAATCATGATGTCTTCGACCGTGGCTTTCTCCATATCCAGGATCGACAGCAGCATCTGCTGATGGCGTCTGGGTATCATCGCCCCGGCTTCGGTGACCACGGTGCGCAGTTCCTCCGACGACAGCGAATGCGCGGCGGCGTCCTCGGCCGACACACGGAACAGGCGCAGGATGCTGTTGCCGGCCATGTTGACCACCCAGACCAGTGGCCAGGCGATGCGCAGCAGGGGCTTGTAGACATACGACGCCGGGTAGGCGAACCGCTCCGGGTGCAGCGCAGCCAGTGTCTTGGGCGTGACTTCGGAAAAGATCAGGACGACGACCGTGAGCGCGACAGTCGCTACCAGCACGCCGAAGTCTCCGTACAAACGGATCCCGATGACCGTGGCCACCGCCGAGGCAGCGATGTTGACCAGATTGTTGCCGAGCAGAATCAAGCCAATGAGACGATCGGGCCGTTCGAGCAGGGTGGCTGCGCGCGTGGCGCCGCCGTGGCCGCTTTTGGCCAGATGCTTCATCCGGTAGCGATTGAGCGTCATCAGCCCGGTCTCGGAGCCCGAGAAGAAGGCCGACAGCATCAGCATGAGGATCAGAATGCCGAACAGGATCGGCAGCGAAATGGCGTCCAAGAACTCGAGCCCGTATTCAAATGGAGTGGCGCAGGACGGCGGCGATGAATGTCGCCGGGGCGCTGGCTACCAATGTTCGCCCAGAATGAGCTCGAGCACCAACTTGCTGCCGAAGTAGGCCAGCACCAGCAAACCATAGCCGGCCAGTGCACCGCGGACCGCCACGCGACCGCGCCAGCCGTAGCGCCAGCGTCCGTAGAGCAGCACCGCAAAGAACAGCCACGCCACCAGCGACAGGATCGTCTTGTGGGCCAGATGCTGGGCGAACAGGTGATCGATGAACAGCGTGCCGGTGGCAATGGCCAGGCTGAGCATGAAGAATCCGCTGCCGATCAAGCGGAACAGCAGGGTCTCCATGGTCTGCAGTGGCGGCAGCGATACAAACATGCCCGAGGGCGGGCGACGGCGCAGCTGGCGATGCTGGAGGGCAAGCACACCAGCCTGGACCGCGCCCAGCGTAAGCAGCCCGTAGGCCAGCACGGACAGCAGGATATGAACCTGCAAGGGCCAGGCCAGCGACTCGGTCGCACTGTGGGTGTCGGGCACCAGCAGTCCGGCGATCGCACAGACGGCGGCTACCGGATAGATCACCAGTCCAAGAGCGCCGACCGATTCCCGCAGTGAGAAGAGCCACAGCAGCAGCGCGGCCTGCCAGGCGAACAGCGATAGCGCCGTGCCCAAGCCAATGACCAGCATGCCGGCATGCAGGCTGATATGGATCAGCGCGATCAGCTGTGCGGTCAGGCCCAGTGCAGCCAAAGCCGTGACGTGCCAGTAAGCACGCCCGTCGGCCAAATGCCGCCATACGGCGCCGGCCGCGCCGGCATAGGCCAGCGCGGCTACGATCACTTCCAGTATGACTAGCGCCATGGCGCTCGATCGGGCAGGGCAGACATGCGGCTATTGTGCCGTATTTGAACGGGCTTTGAAGGGCTTGTGTTCGTTCAGGCGCACGCTTCGGGCTCTCGCGTGTGGCGGGCCGATTTTTCGTGAGCGGCCGGCGGGCCGGTATACTGATCCGATACAGACCTGCATCGATGAAGCGCACCCATGTTCGACAGTCTCAGTGATCGGCTCAATCGCAGTTTCCAGACGATTCGCGGTCGTGGCCGGCTGACCGAAGACAATATCAAGGCCACGCTGCGCGAAGTGCGCATGGCGCTGCTCGAGGCCGACGTCGCGCTGCCGGTGGTCAAGCAGTTTGTCGAGGATATCCGGGCCCGGGCGGTCGGCAACGAGGTCATGACCAGCCTCACGCCCGGTCAGGCGCTGATCAAGATCGTCAAGGACGAGCTCACCGCGCTGTTGGGCGAGGCAAACGAAGGCCTGGATCTGCGGGTCAAGCCGCCGGCCGTCGTGCTGATGGCCGGGCTGCAGGGCGCAGGCAAGACCACATCCACGGGCAAACTTGCGCGTTATCTCAAGCAGCGCGAGAAGAAATCCGTGCTGGTGGTCTCGACCGACGTGTATCGGCCGGCGGCCATCGATCAGTTGCGGCGTGTGGCCGCCGACGTCGAAGTCGACTTCCACCCGAGTGCGGCGACGGACAAGCCGCTGGCGATCGCCAAGTCGGCCATGGACGCGGCCCGTCGCGGTTTCTACGACGTGCTCATCGTCGATACGGCGGGGCGTCTGGGTATCGACGACAAGATGATGGCCGAGATCCGCGGCCTCAATGATGCACTGAACCCGGCCGAAACGCTGTTCGTGGTCGATGCCATGACCGGCCAGGACGCGGCCAACACCGCCAAGGCCTTCGGTGATGCGCTGCCGCTGACCGGCGTGGTGCTGACCAAGGTCGATGGCGATGCCCGCGGCGGCGCTGCGCTGTCGGTGCGCCAGATCACTGGCAAGCCGATCAAGTTCCTTGGCGTGGGCGAAAAGCTCGAAGCACTCGAGCCGTTCCATCCGGACCGCGTGGCGTCGCGCATCCTGGGGATGGGCGATGTGCTCTCACTGGTCGAAGAGGCCGAGCAGAAGGTCGACCGCGCCAAGGCCGAGAAGCTGGCCAAGAAACTCAAGAAGGGTAAGGGCTTCGACCTGAACGATCTGGCTGACCAGCTGCGGCAGATGCAGGAGATGGGCGGGCTGGGCGCGCTCATGGACAAGATGCCCGGCGGTGGCCAGATGCCCAAGGGCATGGCAGCGGCAGCCGACGATACCCAGGTCAAGCGCATGCTGGCCATTGTCGATTCGATGACGGCCCAGGAGCGCGCGTTTCCCGATGTGATCAAGTCGTCCCGCAAACGACGTATCGCCGGTGGCTCCGGCACACAGGTTCAGGATGTCAACCGACTGCTCAAGCAGCATCTGCAGATGCGCAAGATGATGAAAAAACTCAAGGGCGGCGGCATGAAAAAGATGATGCGCGCCATGCAGGGCATGGGCGGCGGGGGCGGTATGCCCGGCATGGGGGGCGGCGGCCTGCCGCCCGGCATGGGCCGATAGACACGCGTCGAGACAACGCCGGGCTCTGTCGTGGAGCACATATCGGTCGTTCGGGCACGAGACAGTATCCGGACACCGGCGCATGCCGGTCGAAGACCGGTGGCGGGGTTTCGTCGTTCAGGCCGCAAGCCCGGTCCGAAATGGCCGGGATCACACCGCGCAGTTCCCCCTGGCGACGGGTGACCGGACGAGCGTTGGTCGGGCTCCCGGGCGATCATCGCTCGAGGCTTTTCCGATACTTCCATTTCCCGCGTATTGGCGTACAATGCGCGATCTTTACGGGTGCCGGCATTATGTTCCGGTACTGGCTGATTCAATTCCAAACGGCATAACTGGCTATGGTCAAAATCCGGCTGCAGCGTGGCGGCGCCAAGAAGCGTCCTTTCTATCACATCGTCGTCACCGACCAGCGCTACGCGCGCGACGGGCGCTATATCGAGCGTCTGGGTTTCTTCAACCCGGTGGCGATCGGCGGCGAAGTACCCCTGCGCCTGGACGTCGAACGCGTCGAGTACTGGAAGGGCCAGGGCGCCCAGCTTTCCGAGCGCGTGACCAATCTGGTCAAGTTCTTCAATCGCCACGGCGAGGGCGAAGCGGCCAAGCGTGCGGCGCCGCCCGTGTCCAAGGCCAAGGAAGCCAAGAAGCAGGAAGTGCCGGCCGGCGAGACCGGGGACGTCTCTGACGCCGCGGCCGAAACGAGCGCCGAACAGACCAACAACGCCGCCGAATAGGCGACGTCGCCGGGCATGAGTGAGGCGCACCCGCCTATCGTGCTCGGCCGGGTCAACGGATTGTTCGGTGTCCGCGGCTGGGTGAAAGTCTATTCCTATACCCGGCCGGCCGATAATCTGCTCGACTTCGACCAGTGGCTATTGGGCCGCCAGGATGCCTGGCGGCCTTTTCGCGTTCTGGAAGCGCGTACCCAGGGCAAGACGCTGGTCGCCCGCCTCGCCGAGGCCGAATCCGGTGCGGTGGACGACCGTGATGCGGCCGCCGAACTCATCGACCTCGATATCGCGGTGCCCCGTACGGCCATGCCGGCGCTTGGCGAGGGGGAATACTACTGGTTCGATCTGGTCGGCCTGGACGTGTACAGCCGTGCCGGCGAGCCGCTCGGGCGAGTGACCGGCATGATGGAGACCGGTGCGAACGATGTGCTGGTGTTGACCGGCGATCGTGAGCGTCTGGTGCCGTTCGTGGTTGGCGAGATCATCGACGAGGTGGATATCGCCGGCGGCCGGATCGTGGCCGACTGGGAACCGGACTACTGAAGGCCCAGTCGTGACGCTGCGTATCGACGTGGTCAGCCTGTTCCCCGAGTGGATCGGGCAGCTGGAGCAGTTCGGCGTGGTCGGTCGCGGTCTGCGAGCCTCGACGCTGGAACTGGCCAGCTGGAACCCGCGCGATTGTGCCGACAATGCGAACCGGCGCGTCGACGATCGTCCTTACGGCGGCGGGCCGGGCATGGTCATGCAGGCCGAGCCGCTGGCCCGGACCATCGAACGTGTTCGCGCTGCACGCGCCGATACGCATGCGCCGGTAATCATGCTCTCGCCGCAGGGCGAACGCTTCGACCAGCGCTGGGCCGAGCGCCTGGCTGCAGGGCCCGGCTTCGTGCTGGTGTGCGGGCGCTACGAAGGCGTCGATCAGCGCTTCGTCGATCGTCATGTCGATATCGCGCTGTCGGTTGGCGACGTGGTGCTGTCCGGCGGCGAATTGCCGGCGATGATGATCGTCGATGCGGTCGCCCGCCTGGTCGACGGAGTATTGGGTGATGCACGCTCGGCGCAACAGGATTCGTTCGTCGAGGGTCGGCTCGACCATCCGCATTACACGCGGCCGGCGCAGGCGCTGGGAGAAGACGTGCCGACGGTGTTGATGTCCGGCGATCACGCCAGGATCGAACGCTGGCGTCTCAAGCAGGCGCTCGGTAGCACCTGGCTTTACCGGCCCGACCTGCTCGCCGAACTGGATCTGAGCGCCGATCAGTCGCGTCTGCTGGCCGAGTTTGTTGCCGAGCAGACCGCGCCACCGAAATGAAGCACTTTGTCGTTGAAAGATTTTGCCCGCAGAGGGCGAAATACGCGGTCAGTTCCGGTATACTGCCGCGTCTTTCGGAGCCACCGGCGGCCACCGACGGCACACGAGAACTCAACAGAGACAGGCCATGAGCAATATCATCGACGAACTGGAAGCCGAACAGCAGAGCGGCAAGAACATTCCCGAATTCTCGGCGGGCGATACCGTGACCGTGCAGGTCCGGGTCAAGGAAGGCGAGCGTGAGCGCCTGCAGGCCTTCGAGGGCGTGGTCATCGCCAAGCGCAACCGCGGCCTGAACTCGGCGTTCACGGTGCGCAAGATCTCCCACGGCGAAGGCGTCGAGCGCGTATTCCAGACATTCTCGCCCAATCTGGCCGAGGTCAAGGTCCTGCGCCGCGGCGACGTGCGTCGCGCCAAACTGTATTACCTGCGTGAGCGCAGCGGCAAGTCCGCGCGTATCAAGGAAAAGCTGTAACGATCACGCGGCGTACGCGCCGCGATCTTCAGCCGCTTCGGCATGGCCGAAGCCGAAAAAAGGCGCCTTCGAGGCGCCTTTTTCGTGACCGGCATCTGTCAATTCAAGCGCCGGCCCAGCGCGGCGGTCTGTCTGTCAGGGCCCCAGTACTCGGATGACGCCGACCATACGCTGCTGCCAGAAATCGTCGTCCAGATCGATGAGGCTCACGCCCTGTTCGCCGTTGACGGCCGGCGAGGCCAGGATCGCCTCGCCGGTATCGCGATACAGGCCCACCAGAAGACGGTCGCCCGTAGCCGGTGTGTCGACGCGAAAGAACACCAGATCGCCGGGCGCGGCTTCCGAGAGGTCGATCGGTTTGCCGGCCTCGAGCTGGGCCTGGGTTTCGCGTGGCAGGCTCGCCCCGGCGCCGCGATAGGCGTAGTAGGTCAGACCGCTGTCGTCGAAGGCGTCGGGGCCGACGGCGTTGGCCTGGTACGGTGCGTCGAGCTGTTCGAGCGCGTAGGCCGTGATGGCAGCCCGGGTGTCTGCCGGCAGCGCGATCTCGCCGTGAGGGGCCGTCCCAGTGGGCGTGGCGGCGGACTCGGCCGCCGTCGCGTGCGGGGGCGCACCGCTGCAGCCTGACAGCACGAGCAAGGCAGAGATACCCAGGGCGATATACGCCCCGGGTCTGAGGATCGCTTGATTGGCATTCATGCTCGCATGATGCCTCAAGCGCGCTGGGTACGCCTAGGGCTAGACCGGCTCGTTCGGGCGCAGATCGATCGCCGCCGCCCGTCCCGATCAGATCGCGCGGTGGGCGACCTGGCTTTCCACATGAGCATCGCGCGGCCCTTCGTCGGCAATCAGCGCATCGAGATACTTCTCGGCGTCGAGCGCGGCCATGCAACCTGTGCCCGCCGAGGTGATCGCCTGGCGATAGACATGATCCATGACGTCTCCGGCGGCGAACACGCCGGGTTGGCTCGTGGCGGTCGCATTGCCCTGGGTGCCACTGGCCACCTTGATGTATCCGCCTTCCATGTCGAGCTGGCCGGCAAAGATATCGGTGTTGGGTTTGTGGCCGATCGCGATGAAGATGCCATCGACTGCCAGCTCCTGTGTCTGACCGCTGGTCTTGTGGCGAATACGTCCGCCGGTCACGCCCATTTCGTCGCCCAGCACTTCGTCGAGCTCGTGATCCCACACGATGGTGACGTTGCCGTGGGCGGCCTTATCGAACAGCTTGTCGGCGAGAATCTTTTCGCCTCGGAACTTGTCGCGACGATGCACGACGGTGACATGGGCGGCGAGATTGGACAGATACAGCGCTTCTTCGAGCGCGGTATTGCCGCCGCCGATCACGGCGACGTTCTTGCCCTTATAGAAAAAACCGTCGCAGGTGGCGCAGGCAGAAATACCCTTGCCCATGAAAGCGGTTTCCGATTCCAGCCCCAGATATCGTGCAGTGGCTCCGGTGGCGATGATCAGCGCGTCGCAGGTGTACACACCGCGATCGCCTTCGAGGCGATAGGGCGGGCTTGCCAGCTCCGTCGTGTGGATATGATCGAACAGGATCTCGGTGTCGAAGCGCTTGGCGTGCGCCTCCATGCGCTGCATCAGCCCGGGGCCCTGCAGCCCCTCGACATCGCCGGGCCAATTGTCCACATCGGTGGTGGTCATGAGCTGGCCGCCTTGTTCCATACCGGTGATCAGCACCGGCGACAGGTTCGCGCGCGCCGCGTACACCGCCGCGGTATAGCCGGCCGGGCCGGAGCCGAGAATGATCAGACGATGATGTACAACGGGTTTATCGGACGTCTCTAGGCTCATTGTCGCTTCCATGCGCCGTGGCAGGCCGCGCCTGCGTGGAATGGTTTCAGGCTGGCTTAGATGCGGCGGATCATGCCGCAATTCAAGTCGCGGCACCGACCGCGAGTCGCTACACTGCCACGCGTCGGCGGCGTTTGCATCCGCGTAGGGCGGGTGGTCATATCGTCTTGCCTTTGCGTGTGCGTGCCGGTGCGGGTGGTGGTACCGACACCCGGGCTGCGCGTGGCCCGGCCGGCCCGTTGCACGATCAATCAGCGATCGCCGGTGCTCTGTGGGCCGGCGAACCTAGTGGAGTTTCCGTGGCCAAAAATCGTTCGCTCTTGCGGCGCCTGTTTTCCGGCATCTGGCGCACCATCGCTCTGGTGTATGCGCTATTGCTCATCGTCGTGCTGCTGGTCGTGCCGGTCGGTGTGTATCTGGCTTTTTTCAGCAGTGCACCGGTCAACGTGCCCCAGGGCGGGGCGCTCGTATGGACGCCGACCGGCGATCTGGTCGAACAACGCGACAGCAGCGTCACCAGCATCCTCGGTTCGCTGGTTTCCGAGCCGACCCAGCAATCGGTGGTGCGTAGCCTGGTCGAATCGCTGGATCGCGCGGCTGACGACCCGCGGATCAAGATCGCTTTTCTCAAGCTCGACGAGTTGGGTGCCGCTCAGCCGGGTCAGCTGCAGGATCTGGTGGCGGCCATCGACCGCTTCAAACGCTCCGGCAAGCCGGTCGTTGCCTGGGCGCCGTCGTATGATCAGGCCCAGTATGAACTGGCCAGTCATGCCGACACGATCTATCTGGATCCGCTGGGATATGTATTCATTCCCGGATACGGCGCCTATCGCAACTACTACAAGGACGCGCTCGACAAGCTGGGTGTGACCATCAACGTCTTCCGCGTGGGCAAGTACAAATCCTACGTAGAACCTTATACACGCAACGATATGTCGCCGGAGGCACGGGCCGACAACCAGCTGTGGCTGAACTCACTGTGGACGATTTATCGCGACGAGGTCACCGCCGCACGTGATGCCGGCCCGGCCGATATCGATGCCTATATCGACGGGTTTTCGGACACCCTCGTCTCGCTGGGTGGCGATGCCGCGCGCATGGCTGCGCAGGCGGGCCTGGTGGACAAGGTCGCCTCGCTTGAGCAGGTACGCCAGGCCATGCGCGATCAGGTCGGAACTGACGAAGCCCATGGCAGTTTCCGCCAGATCAACCAGGTCGACTATCTGGGCGCAACCGATGCCGATCGCGCCGCGCCGCGTACCGACAGCCGTATCGCCGTGGTCGTCGTCGAAGGCGCGATCGTTGATGGCGAGAGCGTGCCCGATTCGGCCGGAGGCGATACGATCGCCCGGATGATCGCCGATGCGCGGCGCGACGACCATGTCGCGGCCCTGTTGATGCGGGTGAACTCGCCGGGCGGCTCGGTGACTGCCTCCGAACGCATTCGCCGCGAAATCGAGCTCACCCGTCAGGCGGGCAAGCCGGTCGTGGTGTCCATGGCCGGGGTGGCTGCGTCGGGCGGATACTGGATTTCGATGAACGCCGATCAGATATGGGCCGAACCGTCGACAGTGACGGGGTCGATCGGCATATTCGCGGTGATTCCCACGTTCGAGCAACCGCTCGACAAACTCGGCATACATACCGACGGCGTCGGCACCACGCCGCTATCCGGAGCGCTGCGGCTGGATCAACCGCTGTCGGAGCCGGTCAAGACGATGCTGCAGGCTGGCGTCGATCATGGCTATGAGCAGTTTGTCGGCCGGGTTGCCGAGGCGCGCAATCTCGAGCCGGATGCGGTGGAACGGATCGCTCAGGGCCGGGTCTGGAGTGGCGCGGATGCAGCACGGATCGGCCTGGTCGACCAGCTCGGCGATTTCGTCGGCGCCGAACAGGCCGCCGCCGAGCTGGCGGGTCTGAAGGACGGCGACTACGGGCTGCAGCCGATGCAGCCGCCCGCCAACTGGCAGACTGCGTTGCGCGAGTTCATGTCGTCGCACGTCAGCTCGGCAATCATGCCGGCCTGGCTCGCCCGCGTGGCCGACGACCAGAGCCTGGGCTGGCTACAACATGGTTTGAACGACCCCCGGCATCTTTATGCACATTGTTTCTGCTCGCTGGACGGCGGGCAGAGCCTGCGGCGTATCGACGCCGCGCCCGACGTGGAGTAGCAGTATGGGTTTGCTCATCGACGGTCGATGGACCGATCAGTGGTATGACACCGAGTCGCACGGTGGCAAGTTCGTGCGCGAGTCGGCCGGTTTCCGAGACTGGGTCAGCCCCGACCCGGAGGCGCGCTTTGCGGCCGAGGCCGGCCGTTATCATCTGTATGTCTCGCTGGCCTGCCCGTGGGCGCATCGCACGCTGATCCTGCGCAAGCTCAAGGGCCTGGAGAAGATCGTCGACGTGTCCGTGGTCGACCCGTACATGGGCGAGTGGGGCTGGTCGTTCTCCGATGCGCCGGGCGCGATCCCCGATCCGCTGTACGGGCTGGATCATCTGTTCGAGCTCTATCAAAAGGCCGCCCGTGGATATACTGGCCGGGTGACCACCCCCACCCTATGGGATCGTCACCACGAAACCATCGTGTCCAACGAATCGGCCGATATCGTGCGCATGTTCAACAACGCTTTCGATGCGTTGGCCGAGCATCCCGAGCGCGACTATTATCCGGTCGCGCTGCGCGACGAGATCGATGCGGTAAACGAACGGGTCTACCACGATGTAAACAACGGCGTGTACAAGGCCGGGTTCGCCACCACCCAGGACGCCTATGAAGAGGCCTTTGAAGCCGTGTTCGCCGCGCTCGACTGGCTGGATGCGCGGCTGGCCGAAAAGCGGTATCTGGCCGGCGATCGCATCACCGAAGCGGACTGGCGTCTGTTCGTGACCCTGGTGCGCTTTGATGCCGTCTATGTCGGACATTTCAAATGCAATCTGCGCCGTATCGCCGACTACCCCAATCTGTCGGGTTATCTGCGAGAGCTATACCAGGTGCCCGGCGTCGCCGATACCACGAACTTCGACCATATCAAGCAGCATTACTACCGCAGTCACGGCACGATCAACCCGACCGGCATCGTGCCGCTTGGCCCGGCACTGGATCTGTACAGCGCGCACGGACGCGATGCGGTGGCCGCGGTCGGCTGATGGGGTGCGGAGCCGCCCGAGCGCGGCAACCCTCAGCCGGTCTCGGCGCGGGCCGCGGCCAGGGCTGACTGCAGCCGCAGCGGATGGTTGGTGAATACCCATTCCACACCGCGGGCAATCTCGCGCAACAACACGGCGGCAGTGGTCACGAAGCCGCTGCCGACGAACCCCCGCGCGCGCTGTAACGCACGAATATGGCCAGGACGCAGCAACGCGTACGGCCCGGCCAGGCCTGCACACTCGTGGCTCAGTGCCCACCGCTGCAAACGCGCGAGATTGAGCTTGGCGACCGGTAGATAACAGCGCGGATCGAGACCGGCGGCGCCGGCGAACAGCGTGGTATCCAGAGACAGGACATGAAAATCCTGCGCGGGCGTCAGGCCTTGCAGATGGTCGAGCAATCGGCGTTCGCCGCGTGTGCTGCCGCGTGTCTTGAGCTCGATCATCAGGTGCGCACGCCCGGCATAGCGATCGCGCAGGTCGCCCAGGTGAGGCAAGGTCGGGGCCCGACGCGAAAGCTGTTTCCAGGAGGTGTCGGCGATGACATCGGCCAGGCCGAACACGCGGTTCAAGTCGGCATCGTGCACGACGACGGGCTCGTCGTCGCGGGTATAGCGGACATCGAATTCGATGGCCGCCACCCCGGCCGTGACGACCGGATCGAAGGCGGCAAAGGTGTTTTCCCGTACGTGCACACCGTCGCGTTGGCCGCGATGGGCCACGATCTTGGCGCTGGCGAGCTGCCCGGGGCTGGGCGCACGCCGAGGCATGCGGGCGAGCACCGTCTCGGCGGTATGGGACAATAAGCTTTCCAGACGAGGATTCACGAGCGGTTTCGCAGGATGTGGCAACCCCACTATAGACGACACGGCCGCGGGCTCGCGATAGAAGCTGGCCGGCGCAGTGCCCGGATGCGAAACCCGACAGAACAGGAGCCAATGCCCCAATGAAGACCGCCACCCGTCTCGTTCATGCCGGTCGTGATCCGGCCGCCCAGCAAGGCATCGTCAATCCCCCTGTCTATCATGCCTCGACGGTCATTTTCGAGTCGTTGGATGCGCTCGAGTCTGCCCAGCAGAATCCGTTCAAGGGGGTGTACTACGGGCGCAACGGCACCCCGGTGCAATTCGCCTTCGAAGCGGCGGTGGCTGAACTGGAGGGCGCCCACGGCGCGGTCACGACCTGCTCCGGGCTGGCAGCAATTGTCGCCGCCGTCATGAGCGTGGCCGAATCCGGCACGCACCTGCTGGTGACCGACAATGTCTACGGACCGACACGCGGGTTGTGTGAAGGCCTGCTCAAGCGCCTGGGCGTACGGACGACCTATTTCGATCCCACGCTCGATGCGCAGGCGCTCGAGGCGTTGATCACCCCGGATACCCGGGCGGTATTCGTCGAAGCCCCGGGTTCGTTGACGTTCGAGATCAGTGATGTGCCGGCACTTGCTCGAGTGGCCCACGCGCATGATCTGACCGTGATCGCCGACAACACCTGGGCGACACCGCTGTACTACGATGCGCTGGGTCACGGTGCCGATATCTCGATCCATGCAGCCACCAAGTATCTCGTTGGCCATGCCGACGCCATGCTCGGGGTGATCAACTGCTCGGAATCGCATTATCTGGCGGTGCGCAAGACCGCGGCTTCGATGGGCTATTGTGCCGGCCCGGATGATGTGTATCTCGGGCTGCGCGGCGTGCGCACGCTGGGCCAGCGCCTGCCGGTGCATCAGGCCAGTGCCCTGGCGCTAGCCGACTGGCTGGCCGAGCGGCCCGAGGTCGCTCGTGTGATCCATCCGGCCCGCGCCGATCATCCGCAGCATGCACTTTGGCGGCGCGATTTTACCGGTTCATCGGGGCTGTTTGCCGCCGTGCTTCAGCCGTGTTCGCGGGCTCAGCTGGCGGCAATGCTGGACGACTTGGAGTTGTATGGCATGGGGTTTTCCTGGGGCGGCTTCGAGAGCCTGATCCTGCCAGTCGACCCGGGGCGCAGTCGCACGGCCACGACCTGGTCCGCGACCGGCCCGACGCTGCGTATTCATGCCGGGCTCGAGGATATCAACGACCTGATCGCCGATCTCGGCGCCGGGCTGGATCGACTGGGGCTCTGAGCAGGCAGGTCGGGTCGCGAATGCGGCTCGCTCTGTGGCGGCATGAGCAGCGTCAAGCCGGGCCGCGGGTGTCGCATTCCGCGCAACCTCGTTCCAGTGGCCATTCGACCAGGATGCGCGCCGGGTCTATGCGACCCGCCGGTGTCTTCGACGCGCCGCGCTTGAGCGATCCGGACCCGGCGGCGCGCCCTGACGCGCTATGACTGCATGCGCATGGAGAAGTCGGTGGCACGTACGTGCTTGGTCAGCCCGCCGATGGAGATTCGATCCACGCCGGTATCGGCGATTTCGCGCACATTGGTCAGACTGATGTCGCCCGAGGCTTCGATGACGATCTGCTGACGGAAACGCCGACGGTGCGCATCGGCCATGTTCACCGCGCGCGCCAGCACGTGGCTTGGCAGGTTGTCCAGTAGCACGCCATCCACGCCCGCCTCGAGCGCCTGTTCGAGTTCGGCGAGCGTCTCGATCTCGACCTGAAGGAACAATTCGGGCGATTGTTCGCGGCCACGGGCCACGGCGCCGGCAATCGAGCCGGCCGCCATGATGTGGTTTTCCTTGATCAGGATGGCGTCGAACAGGCCGAAGCGGTGATTCAGGCCGCCACCGCAGCGAACCGCGTATTTCTGCGCGCTGCGCAGGCCAGGCAGCGTTTTCCGGGTATCGATGATATCGGTGCGGGTGCCTTTGACCCGCTCGACATACTCGTGGGTTGCGCTGGCCACACCGGACATGAGCTGAAGGAAGTTCAGCGCGGTGCGTTCGCCGCTGAGCAACGCATGCACCGGGCCTTCGATATCGCACACCACGCGTTCGGCGATCAGCCGCTGCCCGTCGGCAACATGCCAGTTCACCGTCACCCGCTCGTCCAGGGCGGCGAACACACGATCGAACCAGGGGGCGCCGGCCAGAACCGCGTTTTCCCGGGCGATCACCCGGGCGCGGGCGATACGGTTGTCCGTGACCAGCGCCGCGTTGCGATCGCCGTCGGCGATGTCTTCATCCAGCGCACGGTCGACGACCGCGTTCAGATCGGCAGGCAGTTCGGATTCGTTCATCGGCGAGAGTGCTCGGCGGTCGGATCAGGGCGCTCGATTATAGAGCAGGGGCGTGCCCGGCTCAGCCGGCCAGCCGAAGGCCGGCGCATATATGTCGGTGCGTGGGCGGATAGAAGTTGCGGAAGCCGGCGCGCTTGATATCCGGCTCGGTATGACGGCTGGCACCGCGAGCTACGAAATGTGCCCCGTCGAACCACGCCAGTGAATAGCCGTCGTAGGGAAATGCGCGAAAACCGGGATACGGATAGA
Source organism: Salinisphaera sp. T31B1 (assembly GCF_040361275.1). Classification (NCBI taxonomy): domain Bacteria; kingdom Pseudomonadati; phylum Pseudomonadota; class Gammaproteobacteria; order Salinisphaerales; family Salinisphaeraceae; genus Salinisphaera; species Salinisphaera sp. T31B1. Next base: position 278,480 of record NZ_APNH01000004.1, read on the forward strand.
ACGCATCGGCCGTCCATTCCCATACGCGATGCAGGTCCGACAGCATCCCGAGCCGCCGTGCAGCCTCCCACTCGGCTTCGCGTGGCAGGCGGGCGTCGGCATAACGGGCGAATGCACACGCCTCGAACCACCCGATGCCGTGGACCGGCTGTTCGTCGATCGATGTGCCCGGCTCGTCGTCGGGTATATGCCAGGAATCCCCGCCACAAGCCTGCCAGTGCTGTGGCGAGCGTGTGTCGGTGTTCGCCAGCCAGCTGCGGCCCGCGTCGTCCCAATAGGACGCGTCGCGATAACCGCCGGCGGCCATGAATCCCAACCACTCGGCATTTGTGACACAGCGCTGGCCGATTGTGAATGCCGGTAGATCGACGGTGCAGGGGGGCTGTTCGTTGTCGTAGGCTTCGATTCCGGACGTGCCCAGCGTGACCGTCGTCGCGGGCACCCGGCGGTCGGGCGAAACGGGCGCACGCGGGGGTAACGGTATCGCCGTTGGCCGGGTCTGGCGGGCGCGCTGCAGCTCGGCGTGAGCCAGCCGCATGGTCTCCAGATGCTGGGCGTAGTGCTGGCGAACGAACGCGGCGAGATAGCCGCGTGCGATCAGCGGATGATCGTGGCCGAGGCTGCGCTGCCAGTAGTCGTCGTTGACGCGACTGACCTCGATCGTCCAGGCCTTGAGTGCATCGGCGTCGGGTAGCCGCTCGGCGCGTTGCTCCTTGGCACAGATCTCCGGAAAGTACAGGTCACGCCATGGGTCGGTAATCCGGGTATCGCCGAATACACGCTCGGCCAACCAGTAGGTCTCGACAAAGAACACATGGCCGACGTGCCATAGCATGGGGCTCAGATCGGGGTGCGGCTGGGCGCGTTGTTCGACCGGCGACAGATCGTCCAGCATCGACCGGCTGGCCTGGCGCAGCTGCGACAGACGACTGGGGGCGTTGGCGGTCATAGGCGTTCTCGAACCGGGCTCTCGCCGGGCGTGGCAATGATCATCTCCCCCGAGTGTACGACCTCCCAGCCGGATTGGTTGTCTAGCGGCTCGGAGGCGATGACGATCGCACCGAACCAGTCGTGGTTGATATACAGCGACGGCGCATCGCCGTGACAGGCGGTGCGTACCGCGACCAGGCCATGCCCGTCGCTAACGATGATATTGAGCAGCGCACGTACGTCGGGCGTGTCGGCCAGCCAGCCGCCAATCAACGAAAGGCCGCGGCGAACACGTTCAGCCAGCGTCCCCGTTTGCTGGCGGATGAGCGCGAACAGGTATTCCGAGTCCGTATTGCCGTTGATCGTGGTCTCGATCTCGGTGCCGATTTCAGCGCGCATGCGAGCACGCAGTGTGGTCGCAAACCGGTCGATGAAGCCATTGTGCGTGAACAGCAGGCCATCGCCGACGAACGGCTGGGTATTGGCATAGTCGGTGCCCAGTCCGGCCGTGGCGCTGCGCACGTTGGCCAGCCACAGGTTCGAACGAAGACTGCGGGCCAGCGACTCCAGGTTGACGTCCGCCCAGATCGGCAGCACCTGACGATAGATACAGGGGCGGCCGGCATCATCGAGCCAGGCCGCCCCCCAGCCGTCGGCGTTGACGGTGGCACTGACCATCTCGCGGGCGGCCCACGATTGATGCGACAGCCCATGGTCGGGGCGGACGATGAAGTCGCCCAGGGTACAGGGCGGGCCCATATAGGCCGCGATTCGGCACATCCGTAGTCAACCGGGGTTTGCGGGTCTCGGCCGCATGATAACCTCCAGCCGCATCACGCCAAATCGGTTTCCCATGCGCTTTCCCGAGTCTGCTGCCCGCCTGGCGAGCACACGAGTGATGCCGGCCCGGCCGGTGCCGAGCCTGGTCGACGATGTCCGCGCCGGACTGTTATCGCCGCCGCGGCGTCTGCCGCCGAAGTATTTCTACGACGATCACGGTTCGCGTCTTTTCGAGGCGATCTGCGAAACCCCCGAGTACTACCCCTCGCGCGCCGAGGCCGCGCTACTCGCCGAGCACGGCGTGGACATCATCGAGGCCACACGGCCCGAGCATCTGCTCGAACTGGGCAGTGGCAGCTCCCGAAAGACCCGGCACCTGTTCGATGCCTGCGACCGGCTGGGCGCCGCCTGTACCTACTGGCCGTTCGATGTGAGCGCGCAAATGATGCTCGACGCGGGCACCGCGCTCGCCGACGATTATCCGTGGCTCGATGTCCATGCCTTGATCGGCGATTACACCGGCGGGCTGGCCGGTGTATCGCTGCCCGAGGCCGGGCGCCGGCTGATCGTGTTCCTGGGCGGGACTCTGGGTAATTTCGAACCCGCCGACGCTCAGGCAATGCTCGAAGAGATCGCCGCGCTGATGCGTGGGGACGATGCACTGTTGCTCGGGCTCGATCGGGTCAAGGATCGCGGCCGGCTGGAAGCGGCATACGACGATGCCCAGGGGATCACCGCCGAATTCAATCGCAACGTGCTGAGCGTGCTCAATCGTGAACTCGATGCCGATTTCCCGGTCGCCGACTATCGCCATCGGGCGGTTTTCGACGCTGAGCATGCCCGGATCGAAATGCGGCTGGTTGCCGAACGGGGCCACAGGGTCAGTCTGGGCGCGCTCGACGAAACCATCGCGATCGACGCAGGCGAGGAGATCGTGACCGAGTTCAGCCACAAGTTCACGCCCGCTTCGATCCAACGCCTGCTGGCCCGGGCGGGACTCAAGCTGGATGCGCATTTCGAGGCCGGCGACGGCGACTACTCGCTATTGATCGCTCGCCGCGCCGCCTGAGTGCAGCCGGCGCGGCGCCGGTTCAACGGGTCTCGAGCAGGTCCAAAAGCAGCGCCTTCTGAGCGTGCAGGCGATTCTCGGCTTCGTCCCAGACCACGCTCGCCGGCCCGTCGATCACCTCAGCGCTGACTTCCTCGCCGCGATGGGCGGGCAGGCAATGCATGAACAGGGCGTCGTCGGCAGCCCAGCTCATCAGCGCGCGGTTGACCTGATAGTTGGCGAAATCGGCCAGCCGTGTTTCACGATCGCCTTCGTCGCCCATGCTTGCCCACACGTCGGTGACCACGAGATCGGCGCCGTCGGCGGCCGATGCCGCGTCGTCGCAGACCATGGCATGTTCGCCGGCCGCGGCCAGGATCTGCGCATCCGGCAGGTAGCCTTCCGGTGCCCCGATACGCAGCGTGAACCCGAGCAGGCGGGCCGCATTCAGATAGGAATGGCACATGTTGTTGCCGTCACCGATCCAGGCCACCGTCTTGCCGGCGATATCGCCGCGGTGTTCGACATAGGTCTGCAGGTCGGCCAGCAACTGGCAAGGGTGCAGGCGGTCGGTCAAGCCGTTGATCACGGGAACGCTGGCGTGCGCGGCAAAGCGTTCCAGCGTGTCGTGCGAATGGTTGCGAATCATTACCGCATCGACCATGCGCGACAGCACGCGCGCGGTGTCCTCGACGGGTTCGCCGCGTCCGATCTGGGTGTCGGCCGGCGACAGGAAGATCGCGTGGCCGCCGAGCTGGGTCATGCCGGCTTCGAACGAGACACGCGTCCGTGTGGAGGCCTTTTCGAAGACCATGGCCAGTGTTCTGGCGGCCAGCGGTGTGCGCCCGTCGGGCTGGCGCTTGGCCGCGATGGCGCGGTCGATCACGCGACGGATGCCCTCGGCACCCAGATCGTCGAGACTGAGGAAATGTCGGATGGTCATGCAGTGTTCTGTGTCGTGGAAGTGGCAGCGGCACGGGTCTCGATCAGATCGCAGACCGTGTCCACCAGGCGTTCGACCTCGGCCGGGCCGATGATCAGCGGCGGCAACAGCCGGATTACCGAGCCGGCCGTGACGTTGAGCAGCACCCCGTGCTCGCGAGCGGCATCCACGAGCTCGGGGCAGGGCGAGTCGAGCTCGATACCGATCATCAGCCCGGCGCCGCGGATGTCGACAACGCAACCGAGCTCGCCCACGCGGGCTTCTATCTGGCTGCGGATGGATTCGCCCATGGCCTGGGCATGGCTGAGCAGGCCCTGGTCATCGATGGTTTCGAGTACCGCGAGCGCCGCCCGGCAGGCCAGTGGATTGCCGCCAAAGGTGGAACCGTGACTGCCCGGCCCGAACAGCTCGCGCGCGCGGCCGGCCACCACGGTCGCGCCGATCGGCAGGCCGCCGCCCAGACCCTTGGCCAGGCACATCACGTCCGGGGTGATGCCGGCGGCTTGATGGGCGAACCAGTGGCCCGTACGCCCTATGCCGGTCTGGACCTCGTCGATCATGAGCAACCACTCGCGGCGGTCGCAGAGCGCGCGCAGGTCCGGCAGGAAGGATGCCGGCGGAACACGGACTCCGCCTTCGCCCTGGATCGGTTCGACCAGCACGGCCGCGATACGGTGATCGTCGAGGGCTTCGATAGCCGCCAGATCGCCGTACGGCACACGGATGAAGCCCTCAGGCATCGGTTCGAAGCCGCGTTGCGCGTTGACGTTACCCGTGGCCGCGAGTGCGGCCAAGGTCCGCCCGTGGAACGCGTGTTCCATGACCACGACACGCGGGCAGTCACTGCCGCGGGCATGGCCATGCAGGCGGGCGAGCTTGATCGCCGCTTCGTTGGCCTCGCTGCCGCTGTTGCCGAAGAACACCGCTTCCATGGCGGCGCGCTCGCACAGCAGATCGGCCAGCCGCGTCTGGACTTCGATTTCGTAGAGATTCGACGTATGCAGCAGACGTGAAGCCTGATCCGTAATGGCGGCCACCAGCGCCGGATGGCAATGGCCCAACGCATTCACCGCGATGCCCGACAGCGCGTCCAGATAACGGTTGTCGTCGGTATCGAACAGCCACACGCCTTCGCCGCGGGCGAACGCGATCGGCTGGCGCTTGTAGGTCGGAATCAGGTGTGAACTGGCCATGGCGGCACCCCGGGCGGGCGCGGTCGCGATCGTTGCGTGTTCGGCAGGCCGGCGATCGCAGGTCTGCTCGGCAACGAACGAGGCGCGCGTATACCAAAAACAAAACAGCCCCGCCGCAGAGCGACGGGGCTGCATTCTAGCGCAAGCTGACCTGGCTTAGCTGGCGGCTTCGAATTTCTTGGAAATGCCGTCCCAGTTGACCACGTTCCACCAGGCATCAACGTACTCGGGCTTGCGATTCTGATACTTCAGATAAAACGCATGCTCCCAGACGTCCAGGCCCATGATGGGCTTGCCGGACTCGGACACCACGTCCATGACCGGGTTGTCCTGGTTGGGCGTGGGTACGATCTTGAGCTTGCCGGCATCCGGTACCAGCCAGACAAAGCCCGAGCCGAACAGGCCGGTGGCCTCGCCGGTGAATTTTTCCTTGAACTCGTCGAACGAGCCGAAGCTCGCGTCGATGGCCTCGCCGAGCTTGCCGGTCGGCTTGCCGCCGCCGGACGGCGACATGCTTTCCCAGAAGATGATGTGGTTGAGATAGCCACCGCCCTGGTTGCGAACGGCCGAACCGTGCTGGCCTGCCTTGGCGAGGATCGTCTCCAGATCCTGGTCCTCGAGTTCGGTGCCCTCGATGGCCTTCTTGAATTTGGTTAGATACGCGTTGTGATGCTTGTCGTGATGGATTTCCATCGTGCGACCGTCGATATACGGCTCGAGTGCGTCGTAATCGTACGGTAGATCGGGCAGTTCAAATGCCATGTCGTATCCCTTTTTCATGAGATGAGTGAGTCAACGCCGACTAGTTATATAAGGTTTGTTCAACGTTTTTCAAAGGTCGGCCGCCGATTTGCGGCCTTGTCGATGCGAGGGCGCAGTACCGGCCGCCGGTATCGGACGGCTCTGGCATTACCTGTCGTACGCCTTCATAGGCGGCGTTCGGCCTCGCATCGTCGACGGTTGGCCGACGGCGATGCGCGCCGCGCGGCGTGGTCGAACGCCACGACAGCGGGCAGCCACGACACGCGAGGCGGCTGCGGCTGCGCGAGCCGGCTGTCCGGCGCCCGGTTACGTGAGATCCACTCGTCGGGGAATAAGGATACTGCGGTGCGCGGCGCAATGGCCTGAGCGGCCGCGGTTCGGCGCCCGGCTCGCACGCAGTCACGACAGGCCCTAGACTGCGGATATGAACGATAGACCGGATTTGCCACGCGCCGATGCGATCGAGCTCGCCATTTTCGCCAGCCGTATCACCGCGGTGTGCGAAGAGATGGGCGCGCGTCTGGCCCAGGCAGCGTTTTCGCCGAATATCCGCGACCGTCTGGATTACTCCTGTGCGGTATTCGACGCCAGCGGACGGCTGTGCGCACAGGCCGCACACATCCCGGTACATCTGGGCAGCATGGCCTATGCCATGGCCGATATCGTGGCGGGGCGCGAGTGGCACGAGGGCGAGATGATCGCGCTCAACGACCCGTATCTGGGCGGCACCCATCTGCCGGACGTGACGCTGATCGCGCCGCTTTTTGTAGATCGCACACTGGTCGCATTCGTGGCCAACCGAGCCCACCATGCCGATATCGGTTCCGATTCGCCGGGCTCCATGCCGTTGTCCAGCGATTTGTCGGAAGAGGGCCTGGTGATCGCGCCTATTGCGCTGGTGGTGGACGGACGTGTCGATGAACAGGTGCTTGGCGAATGGCTCGAACGTCTGCGCAACCCGGCGATCGCACGCGGGGATTTCAGCGCCCAGATCGCGGCCAACCGTGTCGGTCTGACTCGACTGGAAGCCCTCGTCGCTGGCGATTCGGATACCCCGGCCGTTGCGGCGTTCGAGCAGCGTTTGGGCCAGTACAACGACTATGCGCGCGCACTGGCCGCCCACGCCCTGTCCGAGCTGCCCGATGGCCGCTTCGAGTACACCGATTATCTTGACGACGATGGCCAGGGAAATCGGCAGCTGGCCATTGCCTGTCGTATCGACATACGCTCCGGTCAGGTCGCGGTCGACTTTGCCGGCAGCAGCGATCAGGTCGATGGCAACGTCAACTGCCCGTTATCGGTGACCGCTGCCGGCGTGCTCTATGTCTTTCGCTGTCTGATGCCCGAGCAGATGCCCGCCTGTGCCGGAGCCTTCGAGGATATCCGGGTCAGCGCGCCGGAGGGCTCGCTGCTCAACGCCGAACATCCGCATGCCGTGGCCGCGGGTAACGTGGAAACCAGCCAGCGTGTCGTGGATGCAGTACTCGGGGCGCTCGCACAGGCGCTGCCGACACGCATACCGGCCGCCAGCCACGGCAGCATGAACAACGTCGCACTGGGCTCGCATGCAGACGCCAGCCCCTGGGATTACTACGAGACGATGGGCGGCGGACTGGGTGGCGGCCCGGAGCGTGCCGGTGCGAGTGCGGTTCAGGCACATATGACCAATACCCTGAACACGCCGGTCGAGGTGCTGGAGCGGCATTTTCCGTTGCGCATGCGTCGATATGCCATCCGTCGCGGCAGCGGTGGCGCGGGCCGACATCCGGGCGGCGACGGTCTCATTCGGGAGATCGAGTTTCTGGCCGATGCGCGCTACACACTGCTCACCGAGCGCCGCGACAATCCGCCGTGGGGGCTCGACCACGGGGCGAACGGATGCCTTGGCGAAAACCGGTTGGATGACGTGCCGCTCGACGCCAAGTGCCAGGGGGATGTGGCGGCTGGCCAGCGACTGACCGTGGCATCGGCCGGCGGCGGCGGTTATGGCTGTCCCGCCGACGATTGAGTTTTTGAACGATCGTCCCAACATCGGGTGACTTGCAGCGCGCGGTATAATCCGCCGTCAACCGAATTCATCGAATCGAGGAACCCGCCATGAGCGCCAAGGCAATGGAAGTCATCAAACAGGAAGTCGAAGGCAATCCCATCGTGCTCTACATGAAAGGCACACCGGATTTCCCGCAGTGCGGCTTTTCGGCGCGCAGCGCCGAAGCGCTCAAGGCCTGTGGCGTGCCCTTCAAGGCTGTCAACGTCTTCGACGATGAGGAAATCTACCGCCAGGGCGTCAAGCTCTATTCCAACTGGCCGACGATTCCGCAGCTGTTCGTCAACGGCGAGCTGGTCGGCGGTTCGGATATCGTCATCGACCTGTTCCAGTCGGGTGAGCTCAAGACCATGCTCGAAAGCGCTGCCAACGGCTGACCTGGCTGGGGGCCGGGCGCGGATGCCCGACGCTTCGCGGCACCGCCATGACGGAATCTATGGATCAAATCGAGGCTATCCGGCGAATCGGGATCTTGCTGATCGGCGATGAGCTGTTGTCCGGCAAGCGCGTGGACAAGCACATGCCGGCCGTCATCGATCTGCTGTCCGAGCGCGGTATGGAACTGTCATGGGCGCGCATGGTCGGTGACGACGCGGCTCTTCTCGAACGTACGCTCGTCGAGACGCTCGCCGGTCCTGATGTGGTGTTCAGTTTCGGCGGGATCGGCGCCACGCCGGATGATCGCACGCGTCAATGCGCGGCCGCGGCGGCCGGCGTGGAACTCGAGTTCAACGCCGAAGGTCGGGCGATCCTTGAATCGAAGTTCGGTGATGAGGCCTACCCGAAGCGGATCCACATGGTGGAATGGCCGGTCGGTGCGTGCGTGATTCCCAACCCGATCAATCAGGTGCCGGGGTTTTCATTGCATCATCATCATTTCGTGCCCGGGTTTCCCCGCATGGCCTGGCCGATGGTCGCCTGGGTGCTTGATGAATATTATCGGCATCTTCAGCGTGCCGAGCGTGATATCGAACTCATGCTTGAGGTATTGGATACTCCCGAAAGCGCGCTGATCGACCTGATGCAATCGGTCATGGACGCTCATCCGTCGGTGCGTATCGCCTGTCTGCCCAACGCCGGCGGGCGGCGCGCGATCGAATTCGGGGTCCGTGGCACACCGGACGCAGTCCGCGCGGCGTTCGGCGAACTCGAGTCAGCGCTCAGCGCGGCCGGTGTACCGCTCGGCGAGCGTAGCGAGCGATAACTAGAGGCTGCTCTACACGGCTGATTGGTAATCGAAAAAGCTCCCCCTTTTCCAGGGTACGATGCTAAAGTTGCCGCATCCGCCTGGGGGAGGCTGATTTGCAACGCTCTAACGCTGCGTATTTCTCGCATATCGTGCGCGCTCTGCGAAGCCGCGCGTCGCGCTATGCCTATTACGGTCTTGTCATAGCGCTTATTGCCGTCGTGCTGGCTACCGTGGCCACGGTGGTCCTGGCAGGCGAGCCGATCACGCTCGCGAGTCTTTACGATGCGCAGCGGAACAACGCCAGCCTTCTCGCATTGGATCTGATGCCGTTCCTGTTCGCTCTTTGGGGGCAGTATATCGGCGTGATCATGTCTCACCAGGCTGGCGTGATCGTGCTCGATCAGACCGAGCACTTGCGCGTCGACAACCGTGCACTCGAGGCCGAAGCGGTGCGCATGGGCCAGCGCGACGTGCTGACCGGCCTGTCCAACCGCGCCCATTTCTTTGCCGAGCTCGATCGGCGGATTGGCGCAGCGCACCTCAGCCGTACGCGACTCGGCATTCTGGTGATCGATCTCGACGGTTTTTCCGAGGTCAACGACCAATTCGGCGAAACCAATGGTGACCGTGTACTCAAGAGCGTCGGCCGGCGCCTTTCGCTGGCGATGGAAAACACGGGGCTGGTCGCACGCTTGAGCGGCGACAGCTTCGGGATACTCATGGATCCGGTCGCCTCGGCCGACATGCTCGACAGCGCCGCGCAGCGTATTCAGCAGGGGCTCGAGCCGCCGTGCACGCTGGACAACCTGTCGCTGAATATTGCGTCGAGCATCGGCGGGGCGGTTTACCCGGACCACGCGCGCGATGCCCAGGCACTGCTCAACGCCGCCGATGGCGCCATGCAGCACGCCAAGACACGCGGAGGCGGCTTCGAGATGGTCAAGGCCCGGCTGCCGCTGCGCGACGCCGAGATGCACAGCCTGAGCGCGGAACTGCGCGCGGCCATCGACGAAGACCAACTGGTGCTGTATCTGCAGCCGTTAGTGCATGCCAGCGGCGATCGGGTGCATGGGGTCGAAGCGTTGGTCCGCTGGCAGCATCCCCGCCGCGGGCTGATCATGCCGGGCGATTTCATCCCGCGCGCAGAGCGCAGCGGCCTCATGCGAGATCTGTCCAACTGGGTGTTGCGGCGCGCGCTCCAGTACGCCGCGGAGCTGCGTACTGCGGGCTGGCCGTTGCGGATGTCGGTCAATCTGTCTGCGCGTTCGCTGCTGGATCCGGATTTCCCCGACGTGCTGGCCGGGCTGCTGGCCGCCTACGAACTGCCCAGCAAGTTCCTCACGCTCGAGATCACCGAGGACACGCTGATGGCCGACCAGCGGCGGACGCTGGATATCGTCACCCGGGTGGCGAACATGGGCGTGCAGATCTCGATCGACGACTTCGGCACCGGTTATTCGCAGCTGGCTTATCTCAAACGGTTGCCGGCTTCGGAGATCAAGATCGATCGCTCGTTCGTGCAGGACATGCTCATGTCCAAGACCGATCTATCGATCGTCCAGGCGACCATTGGTCTGGCGCACGCGCTGGACCTGCGAGCGGTGGGCGAAGGCATCGAGAACGAAGCCCAGGCTGATCGCCTGCGCATGCTGGGCTGCGATCTGGTGCAGGGGTACTACTTCGGTCGGCCGATGCCCATGGACAAACTGCGCGACTGGCTCGAGCAATGGCATCTCTATCATGTGCCTCAGCATGAACGACTGCTCGGCGAGGGAGCTGACCCCCAGCGTCTCAACTGATTGGCCTCGCTACGACCAGTCCGGGTCAAAGCAATACGCGCCGCCGAATGCCGGTGCCCGGAAATCCTTCGCAGACAGACCCGCCCGAGCGCACGCTTGGGCCAATTCATCGGCCGGGGCCGTGCGTGCTTCGTCGGTGAGTTTGAAGGTCGCGAAATGGATGCCGAGACTGTGTACAGCCTCGAGACACTGGTGGGCGCGCACTGCGTCGGCCGGGTTCATGTGCTGCTGGGCCATGAACCAGCGCGGCTCGTAGGCACCGATCGGCAAGAGCGCAATGCGCGGCGCGCCCAGGCGCTGACGGATATGCCGGAAATGCTCGCCCATCCCCGTGTCGCCGGCGAAATACACCGCTCCTGCCGGTGTCTCGATCCAATAGCTCACCCAGAGCGTTCGATTGCGATCGAACACGCCGCGCCGCGACCAGTGGCGGGCCGGAGCGACGGTCAGCGCGGATCCGGTGTTCGTTTGGATACGATCCCACCAGTCGGCTACGACCACGCGCCGGGCACCCGCGCCGCGCAGCCAGCGGTCCAGACCGAGCCCGGCGACGAACAGCGGCCCATGGTGCTTTGCCAGGCGGGTGATGGTGGCTCGATCGAGATGGTCGTAATGCGAATGGCTGATCAGCACTGTATCGATCGGCGGCAGATCGTCGAATGCCACGCCAGGCGGGTGATGGCGGCGTGGGCCAAGCCAGGGCAGCGGGCTGACGCGCTCGGAGAATACCGGATCGGTCAGCACGTTGCCCGCGGCGCTCTGAATGAGCACCGTGGCGTGGTTGATCCAGGTCACGCGCAGGCCGTGCGTCACACGAGCCGGTGGTGGCGGGGGTGGGACAAAGCGCTCAGGGCAGGTCCAGGTGCCGCGGTCGCGCTCGCGCAGCCAGCGCCAGAGATCGCCCCGCTCGTGCACGATCGGTTCGGGATTGAAGAAACGCCGCCCGTCGAAATGATCACTGGGCGGACCACGATGGCCGTAACCCCGGCCGGGCAGTACTCCGCGTAGCCAGCGGTTCATCGGTTGCCCGCCGGGGCATCCGGCCGGCGACTGCGGCGTGTCACGACCACAATCAGTGCCGCGGCGATCACCGCCAGGCCGCCCAGCAGGCTGAGCAGATCCGGGGTTTCGTTCCATAACGCCCAGCCAATGAGGGCGGCGAACAGCACGGTGGTGTAGATCAACGAGCCGATATGTGCGGCCGGTGCAAGCGAATACGCCTGGGTGAGCAGTAGCTGGCCGGCCGTTCCCACGCTGCCGGCACCCAACAAGGTCACCCACTGATCGCGTGTCGGGGTCTGCCATACGGCAAGCGCCGGTAGCAGCGACAATACGGTACCGAGCACGCTGAAGTAGAGCACGATACGCACGGTCGGCTCGGTATCGGCCATACGCCGGATGGCCGCCATGGATGTGGCTGCGAGCACGCCCGCGGCCAGACCGGCCAGGCCGGCGGGCCCGGCCCAGCCGAGGCCGGGCTTGAGAATCAGGATCACGCCCAGAAAACCGATGAGCACGGCCGGATAAATCCGTGTCGGCGGACGCTCGCCGATCCAGGCCCAGGCGATGAAGGGCAGGAACAAAGGCTGGCTGTAATTGAGCAGCACCGCGCTGGCCAGCGGCAGATCGGACAGGGCGTAGAAGAAACAGTACATGGCGCCCAGGCCGGTGGCTGCCCGCAGCAGATGCATGCCCGGGCGCCGCGTAGTCAGCGAAGGGCGCGAGCGGGTGAGCATGCCCAGCCAGGGCAAGAGAGCGAGCAACGCGAACAGATTGCGGAAGAACACGATCACCGGATTGGGCAATTCGGGGCCCACCTGCTTGATCAGCGCGCTCATCACCGCGAAGCTCGCCGCGCCGGCCATGGCAAAGGCTGCGCCGCGGCGCAGCTCGTCTTTCACAGAGTGGACGCGCCGTATGGATCGGCGCCGGAGACGACCGGCGTGTCGGCGCTGTTGCCCCAGTCCGACCAGGCGCCTGGATAGCCGCGAACCCGTTCATAGCCAAGGTAGCGCAGCACCAGATACGTATAGGACGAACGGACATGGCTCTGACAATAGTTGACCACGTCCTGATCGGCGTCGATGCCCTCGGCCTTCAGCAGCGCTTTCAGCTCGGCCCGCGGACGCAGGCGTCCGTCTGGCCCCTTGAAACGGTTCCAGTCCAGGTTGATCGCGCCCGGGATGTGCCCACCCCGGGCACTACGCACGTCCGTGCCGGCATATTCGGCCGGGCTGCGGACATCCAAGAGCGTTATGTCATCGTCGTCCAGCCGCGCCGCGATCCAGGCTTTGTCGGCAATACGCATCGACTGCGGTTGTGCACGGAAATCGCCGGGCGCCGGGGACACCGCGCCCCCTTCCAGCGGCTGGCCGGCGTGATGCCAAGCTGCAAGACCGCCGTCCAGCAGGGAAATCGACGCGTGGCCCATGGCATCGAGCGTATAGAGCAGGCGTGCCGCCTGGCCGTCGCCCACCCGGTCGTAGGCCACGATATGCATGTCGTGACGCAACCCGGCCTTGCGCAGGCGTTCTTCCAGCACGGAAGCCATCGGGAGCAGGCCTGCCACCGGTGGGCGCGCCACGGTGAAATCCGCCATCGACAGCTGGCGCGCTCCCGGGACATGTGCGCTGGCGAAGTCAGCCGGCGCATCCACGGCGACAATCTGTACGTTCGGCGCGCCGGCTACCTCGGCCAGTTGATCGGCACTTATGAACAGTGGCAGCGAATCGCTCATGCGCTTGCTGTCTGCCTGTTCAGACCTGACGTCCGGCCAGATACAGCCACGTACTCACCACTGTGTCCGGGTTGAGCGACATGCTCTCGATGCCCTGCTCGAGCAGCCATTTGGCCAGATCCGGGTAGTCGGACGGCCCTTGGCCGCAGATGCCGACATACTTGTCGTTACGCTTGCAGGCCGAAATCGCTTTTTCCAGCATCACCTTGACCGCCGGGTCGCGTTCGTCGAACAGATGCGAGATCAGCCCCGAGTCGCGATCCAGACCGAGCGACAGCTGGGTCATGTCGTTTGAGCCGATCGAGAAGCCGTCGAAGTATTCGAGGAATTCATCGGCCAGGATGGCGTTCGAGGGCAACTCGCACATCATGATGATCTTGAGCTCGTCCTCGCCGCGTTTGAGCCCGTGGCCGGCGAGCAGGTCGGTTACGCCCTTGGCTTCGCCGAGCGTGCGCACGAACGGAATCATGATCTGGACGTTCTTCAGGCCCATCTCGTCGCGCACGCGTTTGACGGCCGCCAGCTCCAGCTCGAAGCAGGGCGTGAAGTCTTCGGCCAGATACCGCGAGGCGCCGCGCCAGCCGATCATGGGGTTCTCTTCGTCGGGCTCGTAGCGTTCGCCGCCGATCAGATTGGCGTACTCGTTGGACTTGAAATCGGACAGCCGCACGATCACCGGCTTGGGCGCGAACGCGGCTGCGATGGTGGAAATGCCTTCCACCAGCCGGTCGATATAGAACTCGACCGGGCTGGCATAGCCGGCGATATGCGCATCGATCGTCTTCTTCAGCTCGTCCGACTGGTCGTCGTACTCGAGCAGCGCCCGCGGGTGGATGCCGATCTGCCGGTTGATGACGAATTCGAGACGGGCCAGACCTACGCCGGCGTTGGGCGTGGCCGCGAAGTCGAAGGCGCGGTCGGGGTTGCCGACGTTCATCATGATCTTGGTGCCGATCTCCGGCATTTCGTCCAGCGAGACTTCATCGATGTTGAAGTCGATCTCGCCGTCGTAGACATAGCCGGTGTCGCCCTCGGCACAGGAAACGGTGACGGGCATGCCATCGCTCAGGTGTTCGGTTGCGTCGCCGGTGCCAACGACCGCGGGAATGCCGAGTTCACGGGCGATGATCGCCGCATGGCAGGTACGACCACCGCGGTTGGTCACGATCGCCGAAGCGCGTTTCATGACCGGTTCCCAGTCCGGGTCAGTCATGTCGGTGACTAGGATATCGCCTTCCTGTACGCGGTTCATTTCCTTGATCGACGATACGTTGCGGACCTTGCCCGCGCCCACGCGCTGGCCGATCGAACGGCCTTCGACGAGCACGTCGCGCCCGGCCGAGTCCAGCCGGTAGCGCTCGAGCGTGCCGCCGCTGTTGGACTTCACCGTTTCCGGGCGTGCCTGCAGGATATAAAGCTCGCCGGTCTCGCCGTCCTTGCCCCATTCGATATCCATGGGCCGGCCGTAATGGCGCTCGATGATGAGCGCCTGGGCGGCCAGGGCCTCGGCGTCGGCATCGGTGATCGAGAACTTCGCCTGATCGGCGGCGTCCACGTCGACGAACTCGGTGGTCTTGCCGTGGCTGCGATCGGCCGTATAGACCATCTTCAAGGCCTTGCCGCCGTTCACGCGCCGCAGGATCGCCGGCCGCTTGGCGTCGACGTTCGGCTTGTAGACATAGAATTCGTCGGGGTTGACCGCGCCCTGGACCACGGCCTCGCCGAGGCCCCAGGAACTGGTGATGAACACCACCTGATCGAAACCGGATTCGGTATCGATGGTGAACATCACACCCGAAGCGCCCGTATCCGAGCGCACCATGCGCTGGATGCCGGCCGACAGCGCCACCTGGCTATGCTCGAAACCCTTGTGCACGCGATAGGAGATCGCGCGGTCGTTGAACAGCGAGGCGAAAACGTCCTTGATCGCGAGCATGACGTTGTCGAGCCCGCGCACATTGAGGAAGGTCTCCTGTTGGCCGGCGAAGGAGGCGTCGGGCAGATCTTCCGCGGTCGCCGAGCTGCGCACGGCGACCGAGATGTCCCGGTTGTCGCCGGCGAGTTTTTCGAATGACTCGCGGATCGCCTCCTCGAGCTGCGGCGGGAACGGATGATCGATCACCCAGCGGCGGATCTTGTCGCCGGTTTCGGCCAGCGCATCGACATCCTCGACATCCAGCGCATCGAGGGCGGCGTTGATTCGGTCGGCCAGTCCGTCATGCGCGAGAAACTCGCGGTAGGCGTCGGCCGTGGTGGCAAAGCCGTCCGGCACGTTCACCCCGGCATCGGCCAGATGACTGATCATCTCGCCGAGCGAGGCGTTCTTGCCGCCTACATGCTCGACGTCGTTCATTCCCAACTGGCTGAACCAGGCTACGTGCGCGTTTTGCACAGATTCTGTCCTCGCAGAGCAAATCGTTCGAGCGCGCGATTTTACACGCTCACGAACAGCTGCGCGCGCTCGGTGCTCTAGGCGTGGCCCCGCGCCTCGGGCAGGATAGCGACCATGACGAATTCCGATACGCCCAAACGCTCGATTTTCTTTCTGTCCGACCGTACCGGCATCACCGCCGAGACGCTCGGTGCGACGCTGCTCACCCAGTTCGACGAAACCCAGTTCAAGCAATCCACGCTGCCGTTCATCAATACCCCGGAAAAAGCCCGTTCGGTGCTGGAGTACATCGAGCACACCGGCAAGATGAGCGGTCTGCAGCCGATCGTGTTCTCGACCACGGTCAGTGAAGAAGTGCGCGATATCCTGCGCAGCGGCGGCGCCTTGTTCCTGGACCTGTTCGATACCTTCGTGCCGCAACTCGAGGGCGCGCTGGAAACCAAATCCAGCCATCGGGTGGGGCGTGCACACGGCATTTCGAACGAGGATGTCTACGAATCGCGGATCGATGCGATGAATTTCGCGCTCACCCACGATGACGGGGTCGGCGAGAACGGTTATCACAAGGCCCAGGTCATTCTCGTCGCGCCGTCGCGTTGTGGCAAGACGCCGGTGAGCATCTATCTGGCCATGCAGCATGGGGTGTACGCCGCGAATTATCCGCTGACCGAGGAGGATCTCGAAGGCCGGGCCTTGCCGAGAGCCCTCAAGGATCATAAGGACAAGCTCTACGGGCTCTGGATCAACCCCGAGCGGCTGCACCAGATACGCAGCGAACGGCGTCGTGGCAGCCAGTACGCGGCCTTGCCGCAGGTCAGCTACGAGCTGCGTCAGGCGGAAGCGCTCTACAAGCGGCACGGGCTGCCGTTCGCCGAAACCACGAACAAGTCGATCGAGGAGATCGCCACAATGATCATGCAGGACAAGAACATCCGGCGGCGTTCGTTCTGAGCGCGACCCCGCATTTGAAAAGCGCCGACCCTGCCGTATAGTCCGGGGATGCCGACACTCAAACGCAATCACTGGCTAGCCGCCGCGCAGCCCCGCAGTTTCACGGGGTTGATGGGCTTGTACGAAAGCAACTACCGCCGCTTCGAGCGCCTGGTGCCCGAGCTGGATCTGCCGTTCGACGAAGCCCACTCGCAGGGCGAGGATGCGGTGTTGTATCTGCGTGTGCTGGAGCGTTGCCGCTACACCACCACCGTGCATCTGACCTACTGGTTCGGAGAAGGGCCGGATATGCGTGCGGATCCGGATCTGCGTCTGCGCCTGTATCGCGATGCCGAACTCGTCGAGGCGATCTCGTGCGACGCGCGGTCTCGCTATGTCGCACTTGTCGGTGTACCCGACATCGATGACGAGGTCCTGGCCAGCCAGTGGCCGCGCAATCTGTTGCTCAACAAGTGGCTGGCGTACTGTCTGGCTCAGGGGCACAGTTTCGGCGGCGCGCACCGGCCGCGCCGCGGCTGATCGTCTTGTCTGGCTAGGCCGGCCGTCGGGTTGGAGCGGCGTCCTCGGCGTCCTCGCCCGGCTCGATGTCCATCAGTCGCAGGCCCACGCTGGCAATCACGCCCGACTCGATCGTACGTACGGCCAGCCGCACGCGGTCGATATCCACGATATCGCCTTCGACCGGCCGACGGCGCAGTCGGCGCCGCATGTAGTCGGCGATGGACAGTTCGGTCAGTTCCGGCTTGATATCCAGGCCGTAGACCGCCGCCAGTCCGTCCATGCCAGCATCGCCATGCAGGGTGAAGCTGCCAAAGAACGTCCGTACCTCGGGCGCGTTCTTGCTGTCGCCGCGGAACAGCACGCCGAGCTCTTCGCGATGCCGGTCCGGGGTAATCAGATACAGCAGGTCGTCCACCGCGAACACGAACCGCGGCCTGGGAAACAGCAGTCGGTTGTTACGGGTGACCGCAATACAGCGCACTCCGGGGAACCGGAACAACGCTTCGCCCTGGGTTGTGGCCAGGCTGGACGAGCGTTGAATACGAAAAGCCAGCAATACGTGCGTGTCCGGCCGGGTACCGTCGAAGCCGAATGTCGCTTCCGGGCCGGGCTCGCGCGGCACCTGGAGCTTGAGCCGGCGTGCCATCCAGCCCAGCGATGTGCCTTGGATGATCAACGATACAAGCACCACCGCGAAGGTGATATCGAACAGGAACTGGGCGCCTTCGAGTTCGGCCATCAGCGGAAAAAGCGACAGCACGATCGGCACCGCGCCGCGCAGTCCCACCCAGGCGATGAACCCCTGTTCTCGGCTGGGAAAATGGAACGGCAGCAGGCTGAGCCAGACGGCCAGCGGGCGTGCAATGAAGATCAGGAACAGCGCGATCAGGGCGGCCGAGCCGGCGTGGGCCCATAGCTGGATCGGGTTGACCAGCAGCCCGAGCACGAGAAACATGCCGGCCTGCGCCAGCCAGGCCAGCCCGTCCATCACCCGGAAGACGTGCTCCGAGGCATGATTGCGACGATTGCCGACGATCAGTCCCACCAGATAAATACCCAGGAAACCGCTGCCGCCGAGCTGGTTGATCGCGGTGAACGCCATCAGGCCGCCGGAGGCGATCAACAGCGCATACAGCCCTTCGACCAGCTGCATGCGGGATACCAGAAACGACAGCCCGTATCCGAGCACGACGCCGCCGACGATACCGATACCGAACTGGCGCAGTATCTGTTCGGCGACGACCGATGCGGTGAAGCCGGCGTCGCTGCTGATCGTGGTCAGCAGGAACGTGACCAGGAAAATGGCCATCGGATCGTTGGTGCCGGACTCGATCTCCAGGGTGGCCGAAACGCGCTGATTGAGCGTCACGCCACTATTGCGCAGTTGGGAAAACACCGCCGCGGCGTCTGTGCTGGCTACGATGGAGCCCAGCAACAGGCCGTATCGCCAGTCCACGTTCAGCCAGACCGCAATGAAGGCGCCAGCCAGCGATGCCGATACCAGCACCCCGACCGTGGCCAGCGACAGCGCCGGACTGAGGGCCACCCGAAATGTCTGTATATGGGTGCGCAGCCCGCCGTCGAGCAGTATCACCGCCAGGGCCAGGTTGGCGATGAAGAATGCCAGCGGCACGTTGTCGAAATCGATTCGGCCCAGCCCGTCCTGGCCGGCCAGCATGCCGACCAGCAAGAAAATCAACAGCAGCGGCGGGCCGAAGCGGGCCAGCGAACTGGCAAGCACGCTGAGAAACAGCAGCAGGCCAGTGAAGAAAAGGATGATGTTGATATCACTCATCGAGGCGTCGCGTCATCAGGGCTCGAAAGAAAAACCGAAAAGCCTGCGTCAGATCAGCGCGGCGGCCCGGAGGTTTCTATGGTGACAAAACCGGTGTATCGGCGCCACGCCGTCCGCACGTGGGCACGGCATCTGTCACGTCCGATGCACTATCGGCTCGACGAAACCGCGGCCGGCCCGGTTTCGACGGCCCAATCCGGCATCGATCACGGACGTATGCGCGAGCGCCACAAGCGCGCGGCACTCGCGGTCTCGCCACGTAAGCCAGCCAGACAGGCGTCTCGACCAGCGCGCCTCAGGTGCGGTGTTGGTCGAGTACGCGCCCGCCGTCGCGTACCCCTTCGAACAGGCGCGCATCGATGTTCGGCCCGTGTTCGAGGACGCTGATATCACCGGTGCTTTCCATGACCACGGCCAGGACCTGCGCAAGATCGATGATGCCGGCCATGCGTACTTTCGAATACAGATCCTCCCGAGTGACCCGGGCGGCGTCCATATTGTTCGCCAGCATCTGGTCGCCGACCATCAGCACCATCGGCTCGTTGTCGACCCAGCGTTCGATACTGCGGCTCAAGCGGCGACTGCGCGCGACCGCATACTGTATGAGATACAGCAGACCCAGCCCGGCAACGCCCGTGGCCAGCGCCGGCGTGTCGCTCAGAATAGTGGAAGCGAGGATGCTGCCGAAGGCGACCGTAATGGCGAAGTCGAAGCTCGACATCTTGGAGAAGCTACGCAGCCCCGACAGGCGGGTGAAAAGCATCAGTGCGATATAGATGCCCAGCGTGGAGACAAGCATCGACACCAGTGACGAAGAGCTGGCGGTGAACCAGGCGGGATCGATCATGGAAGACCTCATGGAAACGTGGAAAGTCAGGGCGCGTGCGAAAGCACCGGCCCGATGGAGCGGCGAAGCTCAGCGTGGTCGCGACAGCCCGTCGACGCGCCAGCGCTGGTTGCGATGGGCGTAATGCCTGTGCCAGTTCCGACCGGTAGCTGCTAGAAAACGCCGATGAATGGCCTGCGCGGTCTGGGCGGTGTCGTGAAAATCGATATGGTGATGCACCAGCACGAGCCGGCCGTGCGGGGCCAGATGCGCGGCCACGTGCCGGGCCAGCGCCCGCATGGCCCGCCTGTTGAGATAGTAGAGCAGCTCCGCGATCACGATCGCTTCATAGCGGACGCGAGGTAGACGACCCGGCAGCACGCGATGCAACACGCGTGCATGCGGACGACCGGCCAGCGCCGCGGCGGTCAGGGCAACTCCCGCTGTCGTGCCTTCACAGGCGTCCAGGGCCAGCGCGCGGCTGGCCAGGGCCTGGCTGTTGGCGCCGTTGCCGCTGGCAAGCTCAAGCACGCGTGCCCGGCGTCCGGGGCCCAGGGCACGTAGCAGACAGACGCGCTTGCGTATTTCGTCGCGCCGTATGTAAGTGCCCCAGGGGTCGGGGTTGGCCGCAAACGTTGCCTGAAAACCCTCCAGGTCGATCGACCGGCTCACCGCAACGCACCGAAGCGCTCGATCGGCCGCGCGAAACGCGCGATCGTCGCTGTGTCCATGCAGAAGCCCGTCGGGTCGTCGTCGATCAGCCCGGTCTGGGTGCGATGACAAAGAATCGCAGCACGCTTCATATGCACGGTGACACTATCCAGCGCCAGCGTATATCGGGTGGGCGAGGATCGGCCCTCGGCGCGCGGCCAGACCAGATAGCTCAGCCGCCGACGGCAGCGCGGCCAGGCGAGCGCGGCGGCGGCCGCGACCCGGCGATGGTCCGGATGATCGTCGTTGGCCGAGGGAAGTACCAGAAGGTCAGGCGACCGGGTGCGTGTCAGCGCGCGCGCCAGGCCCCGGGTGTCGACATCATCGAAGGCGCCCAGACTGCCGTCGGGATAGTCGAGAAAACGAACCCGGTGGGCGTGGACGCCAGCCCGTGCCAGCCCGCGGCGGCACTCGGCGCGACGGGCCATCCGCAGGCGGGGGGCCGGCCAGCGTTGGCTGTGGCGATGCGAGGCGGCCCCGTCGGTGACTACGATGACATGCACGTGCGTGCCCTGGCTCCGCAACCGGCGAATCAGCCCGAAGGCTGCGATGACGTCGTCGTCGGGATGTGGAGCCACGATCACCGCCCGGCGAAGGCCGGTCAGCCTCGGCGGCCTCAAAGGTCGGCCGTCAGATCGCCGGCCGCGACCGCGCGGGCCACCTGCATCAGCTGCGCGTCGGGACCGGGTTGGCGTAGATAGACCATCAGATCTGCGATCGTGGCACACAGTGGATGCTCACGGAACAATCCCTGGACGCCGACCGATTGCTGGGCGAGCCTGATGGCGCGGTCGGCCTGTTCAGCCACCACCGCCCGTGCATGTGCCACACGAGCGGCGTGCACGGTCGGGCGGTCGTCGAATGCCTGCTCAGCTATGCGATAAACCGTATCGGCGGACGCCTGGGCACACGCGTAG